>JAITTX010000230.1 GCA_031286755.1 Paraburkholderia sp. | reverse complement strand
CTCGGCGCAGCAGCGGCCGCAGCCTCCGCCCCCGCGACCGAATGGCTGGTGCCGCCCGCCGTGCTCGGCGGGGTCGCCGGCGTGGCGGTGGCCGTGATTTTCTTTCTGCGCATGCGCATCGAGGAAATGGCGGGCAAGGCCGGCACCCAGCAGGCGTTCGTCGGTGGCTTCGAAACGGAAGACATCCTCTATCTGTTGCCGCTCGTCACGCTCACCGGGATCGTTGCGCCGTTCGTCGTGGCCGCGTCCATTGGCGCGCCGCTCTTCGCCATCTACGTGGTGCTCGACTACTGGCGCATCACGCGCCGCATGAGCTCGGGCAAGCAAACCGGTCAGGTCTGGATCAGCAGATGAGTGTGCAAGCAGAAGAAGAACAAGTCGCGTCCGTCACGCGTGCGGCTGGCGGGCAGGCGGCCGTGTCCGCGCCGGACGCCGCGATCGGCCACGCGCTGGGCAAGCTGGACACCGCCTGGTTGCGCGACGAGTATGTGAACCAGGGCTCGTTCCTCTATCTTTCCGAATTCCTGCCTCCGGACGCGACGCAGCGGCTCATCGACGCCGCCAACGCGCTCATGCCCGAGGTCAATCGCAATTTCATCCCGGGCCACAAGGCCGGCGGCAGCGTGAGCCGTCACACGATCGACCGCTTGCAGCCGTATATCGCGGAACTGTACCGCTCGCCCAAGCTCGTCGCGTGGCTCGAAAAGGTCACGGGCGACCGGCTCCAGCTTTCGCCGGAAGACGATCCGCACGCCTACGCGCTCTATTACTACACGCGCGCGGGCGATCACATCGGCTGGCATTACGACACTTCGTATTACGACGGCCGCCGCTATACCGTGCTGCTCGGCGTGATCGACGAGTCCTCGTGCATTCTCGACTACGAGCTGCACACGCGCGACGCCAGCAAGCCCGACGAGCCGGGCGCCGTGCAATATCCGCCGGGCGCGCTCGTGCTGTTCGACGGCGACAAGCTGCGCCATCGCGTGACGCCCAGCCGCGAGGGCGAGGTGCGCGTCTCGATCACGTTTGAATACGTGACGAACCCGAACATGCGCCCGTGGCGGCGCTTCATCTCGAACATGAAGGACGCGATCGCGTACTTCGGTTTTCGCCAGGTGTTCCGCAAGGCGCTCCAGTCCGTGCGCGCGGGTGGCGGCAAGGCCGGAGGGTCGGTGTGAGTCGTGCCGCCATCTTGCTGTTGTCGATTGGCACGGCACTCTTTATTGCATTGCTCGCGTGGCAAGGGCTCGGCTCGGTCACGGGCGCGCTCGCGGCCGCGGGCTGGGGGCTGGCGCTGGTCGCCGCGTTCCACGTCGTGCCGCTGGCGCTCGATGCGGGCGCGATTGCCGTGCTGTTTCGCAAGAGCGAGGCGGTCGACCGGCGCGATGCGGTGCTCGCGCGCTGGAGCGGCGAGTCGGTGAACAGTCTGCTGCCGGCCGGGCAGATCGGCGGTCCGGTCGTCATGGTGCGCCAGCTCGCGCAGCGCGGCATGGCGATGCGCGACGCGGCCGCGGCCATCACGGTGAGCACCACATTGCAGGCGCTCGCGCAAATCGTCTTCGCGGTGTTCGGCATCGTGCTCTTTTCGGTCTACGCCGCGGACGATGCGCCGCGCGATCTCGGCGTGGCCGCGCTGATCGCCACTGGCGTGCTCGGCGGCCTCATCGGGCTCTTCTACTTCGCGCAGCGCCGCGGGCTGTTCGGCCGCGTGCTGCGTCTCGCCTCGAAGGTGTTCGGCAAGCGCGACTGGTCCGCGCTGACCACGCGCGCCGACGCCGTCGACGCCGCCGTCAAGGCGCTTTATGCCGATCGCGCCCGCGCGGCGGCCAGCTTCGCGCTGAGCTTCGTGGGCTGGCTCGTAGGCACCGTGGAGGTGTGGCTCGCGCTGCATTTTCTCGGCCACCCCGTCAGCTGGGTCGATGCGCTGCTGCTCGAAAGCATCGGCCAGGCGATTCGCGGCGCGGCTTTCGCCATTCCGGGCTCGCTCGGCGTGCAGGAAGGCGGCTATCTGCTGCTCGCGCCGCTCGTCGGTCTGCCGCCCGAGGCGGCGCTCGCGCTCTCGCTCGCCAAGCGCGCGAGAGAGATTGTGCTCGGCTTGCCGGGCCTGCTTTATCTGCATATCAGCGAACGTAGCTGGCAACGCCGGCGCGCCGTGCGCGTGCCTGCTGTCGAAGTCGCCGATTGACCTTTTTCTCCCAAGGAACGCATGCGCGCCATCATTCTCGCGGCAGGCCTCGGCCTGCGCCTTCAGCAACCGGCTGGAGAACAGTTTCCGAAATGTCTGCTGCAATTCGAGGGCCTGACGCTGCTCGAACGCCATCTGCAGATGCTCGAGTCCGCGGGCGTCACCGAGGTCGTGCTCGCGCTCGGTTTCCAGCCGGAACTGGTCGAGGCCGAGCTCAAGCGCATCGGCTGGCCGCATGAGGTCGAGGTGGTGCTCAATCCGCGCTTCGACCTGGGCAGCGTGCTCACGGTGCACCGCACGGCGCAGGCGCTCACGCGCGGCGGCGACGTGTTGCTGATGGACGCCGACGTGCTCTACGACGAGCGCGTGTTCGCGCCCCTCGTGGCGGGCGAGGCGCCGGCCAACCGCCTGCTGATCGATCGCGATTTCGAGGCCGGCGACGAGCCCGTGAAGCTGTGCCTGCGCGATGGCGTGCCGGTCGAACTGCGCAAGCAACTCGCGGTCGGGCTGCAATACGACACGATCGGCGAATCGGTGGGCTTCTTCCGCCTGAACGAAGCAACGGCGCGCCGCTTTGCGCAGATCGTCGAGGGCTATGTCGACACGGGTCGCGCGAACATGCCGCACGAAGAAGCGCTGCGCGATTTGCTGCTCGAACGTGGCAGCGAGTTCGAAACCGCGGACGTCACGGGCGCGCCGTGGATCGAAATCGACTTCCCGAATGACGTGACGCGCGCCGCGCAAGAGGTGCTGCCGCAATTGGCGCCGCTCGTGAGCCGCATGAAGCAGACGGCGATTTGATGGCAGGCTGAGCCGCGTTTCTTGCCGCCGCCAGGAGAGGGCCGTGAAGTTCGTTGCCGCGCGAGCGGTGGCGAACTGCGCGGCCCTCGTGCTTTTTCCGGCGCGTTTCTGCTGTTTCTGTGCCCCGCTTCATCTGTTGCGGGCTCACCGTTTCCGGCAACACGATGCCATAATGGCAGCTTTACGCCGTCAGCCACGCTGATTGTCGTTCCTGCCCATGCCCCTCGCTCTAGGCACTTTCATCGTACCGCTCATCGTCGCGTGCTCGATGTTCATGGAGAACGTGGACGCGACGGTCATCGTCACATCGCTCCCCGCGATGGCCCGCGATCTCGGCCAGAGCCCCATCACCCTCAAACTCGCCGTCACGAGCTACGTGATCGGGCTGGGCGTGTTCATTCCCATTTGCGGCTGGGTGGCCGACCGCTTCGGCTCGCGCAATGTGTTTCGCACCGCCATCGGCATTTTCATGGCGGGCTCGCTGTTGTGCGCCGCGTCCAGATCGCTCGAAATGTTCGTGGCCGCGCGCTTCGTGCAGGGCATCGGCGGCGCGATGATGGTGCCGGTGGGCCGCATCATCATCTTTCGCTCGCTGCCCAAATCGGACTTCATTCGCGCGGTCAACTATCTCACCGTGCCCGCGTTGCTCGGTCCCGTGATGGGGCCGCCGCTTGGCGGCTTCATCACGACCTATCTGCACTGGCGGTTGATTTTCTTCGTCAACATTCCGATTGGCGTGCTCGGCATCTGGCTCGCGAACCGGCACATCGAGAACATGCACGAGGAGCATCCGGGGCCGCTCGACTGGTTCGGCTTCATCCTGTCCGCGGGCGGCGCGTCGCTCTTCATGCTCGGCCTTTCGCTCGTGGGCGGCGAGCTGGTTTCCAATGGGAAAGCCGTAGCGATGTGCGTGGTCGGCGCACTCTTGCTGGGCGGCTACTGGCTCTACGCGCAACGCGCCGAACGACCCGTTCTCGATCTGAAACTTTTGCGCATTCCAAGCTTCAACGCGAGCGTGGCGGGCGGGTCGCTGTTTCGCATCGGGCTGGGCGCCGTGCCGTTCCTGCTGCCGCTCGCGTTGCAGGAAGGGCTCGGCATGACGGCGTTCGCTTCGGGCGCCATCACCTGCGCGTCGGCTTTCGGCTCGATCTTCATGAAGTCCATCGTCTCGCACGTACTGGGCCGCTTCGGCTTTCGCCGCACCCTGATCGTCAACGCCGCGCTCGCCGGCGCTTCGATCGCCGTCTACGGGCTGTTCGGGCCGGGCACGCCGGTGTGGCTCATCTGGCTCGTGGTGCTATTGGGCGGCGTGTTTCCTTCGCTACAGTTCAGCGGCCTCAACTCGCTTGCTTACGCCGATATCCCCAGCAAGGACGTGGGCCGCGCGACCAGCGTCGCCAGCGTGATCCAGCAGGTTTCGCTGGGTCTCGGCGTGACCATCGCGGGGATCGTGCTGCAGGTTTCGCATCGGATACAGGGGCATCCGTCCATCGTGTGGTCGGACTTCTGGCCGGCGTTCTTCGTCGTGGGGCTTTTTTCCGTGGCCTCGATCCCGGTGACGATGCGTTTGCCCGCCAATGCCGGCGAAGAGATCGCGCGCGGGCGGCGCGGACAGACCTGATTTGTCCGCCCGGTTTCGCTTCCGCTTGTCCGGTGAAGGCTATCGGCGGATGGCCTGATCGCAAACGATTTCTGCGCGTGCTATAAGCGCAGGATCCGGGCTGAAAGTCGATTGAAACGCCGGGTCACAAGCTGGTGCTCGATGAACCGAATCATGGAGGTCACGCAATGAAGCTGGTCGATAGAACGAAAATTTCCAGGGCTGCTCTCGCACTCGTTTCGCTTTCCGCTTTGTCAACGGGCTTTCTCGAAGTCACGCCCGCCATCGCGAAGGACACGCAGCAACGCCCGGCCGTCCTGAACGCATCGGCCGTGGCGGTTGCCGACAAGTACGCGGCCGACGCCGCCGAGCAGATCTTCAAGGAAGGCGGCAACGCCGTCGATGCGGCGGTCGCCATCGCCTTCTCGCTGGCCGTCACGTATCCCGAAGCCGGCAACATCGGCGGCGGCGGTTTCATGACGCTGTACGTGAACGGCAAGCCGTATTTCCTCGATTATCGCGAGCGCGCGCCGCTGGCCGCCACGCGCAACATGTACCTGGACGACAAGGGCAACGTGATTCCGGGCAAGAGCCTCTATGGCTACGACGCCGTAGGCGTGCCGGGCACCGTGGACGGCATGTGGGAAGCCCAGCGCCGCTTCGGCAAGCTGCAATGGAAGCAGGTGCTCCAGCCCGCCATCAAGTACGCGCGCGACGGCTTCGTGGTCGACGAGCAACTGGCCAAGCGCCGCGAAGACGCGTCGAAGGAATTCGGCGGCAAGACCAATTTCGACCAGTTCTTCGGCGACATGAAAGAGGGCGTGACGTTCAAGCAGCCCGATCTCGCGAACGTGCTGACGCGCATCGCGAACCAGGGCGCGAAGGACTTCTATGACGGCAAGACCGCCGACCTGATCGCGGCGGCGATGAAGGGTCACGGTCTCATCACGAAGCGCGATCTGCAGGAGTACAAGGCGGTCTGGCGTCAGCCGGTGGAAGCCAAGTGGAACGGCTATGAGGTGATCACCGCGCCGCCGCCGAGCTCGGGTGGCGTGGGCCTCGTTCAACTGCTCAAGATGAAGGCGATGCTCGCGCCGCAGTTCAAGGACGTGACGCTCAATTCGCCGCAATATATTCATCTGATCGCGGAGATCGAAAAGCGCGTGTTCGCCGACCGTGCGCAGTATCTCGGCGACCCCGACTTCTACAAGGTGCCGGTCGCGCAGCTTACCGCCGACGCCTATCTGGCCAAGCGCGCCGCCGATGTGAACCCCGACAAGCCGTCGGACACGAAGAGCGTGCAGCCCGGCCTCGGCACGTCGATGCCGGAGAAAGCGGAGGCCACGCACAGCGCCAAGGTGCCCGAGAAGGCCGAGACGACGCACTTCTCGGTGGTCGACAAGTGGGGCAATGCGGTGTCGAACACCTATACGATCAACGGCTACTTCGGCTCGGGCGTGGTGGTGCCGGGCGCGGGCATCGTGCTCAACGACGAAATGGACGACTTCTCGTCCAAGCCCGGCGTGCCGAACATGTTCGGCGTGGTGGGCAGCGACGCGAATGCGATTGCACCGAAGAAGCGTCCGCTTTCGTCGATGACGCCGACGATCCTCACGAAGGACGGCAAGGTGGCGCTCGTGATCGGCACGCCTGGCGGATCGCGCATCTTCACGTCTATCTTCCAGGTCATCAACAATATCTACGACTTCAAGATGCCGTTGAAGGACGCGGTTGGCGCGATGCGCTTCCATCATCAACTGTTGCCGCCCAACACGATCTTCTGGGAGCCGTACCATCCGATCGACGGCGATCTCGCCAAGCAGGTCGAGGCCAAGGGCTATGTGCTCAAGGGCCAGGACTTCAGCGGCGATATTCAGGCGATCCGCATCGACGGCGATACGCCGGAGGCGGTGGCCGATCCGCGCGGACGCGGCGTGACGCGCGTGGTCCAGTGACCTGAAGCGCACGCGCCGGTAGAGTTTGCCGGTTATGGCGGATCCGTTGCTGCGAACCGTGTTGCCGATGAGAAAAAAATGCCGCCCCAGTTTTCCTGAAATTGGAGTGGCGTGGGAGAGCCTCGGGCGCACGCGTGAAAACTCGCATGCAATGAATGTTTGCATGCGTGTTGTCCTCTTTACTGAGGACTCGGCGGCCAGGATCATCGCGTAGTATGCAAGCTCCGGCGGCGTGAAAACCCAGCCGGCGTGTGTTTTCCCGGGCGGCGCTTGCCGCCCGTTTTTCTTTCTCGTCCCGGTTGGCTTGCTCCCCGGTGGTCTCGCCTCGATTGCGCGCGGGTTTTCTTGAATGTGTCAGGCTCGCCAAATACGCTCTAATGTTTGCGGCTGCCCCGATGTCTGCGCACGCAACGGCAACGGGCTCGGCCCGGCAGCCACGCAGGCGCCTTCCAACTCACGGGGCCATTCACGCCGCGCATGCACCTCACAAGCCGCGAATTGGCGTTGCTCGCCGACGTCTTCAAGCTGCTGGCCGACCGCACGCTGCCGGAGGATGTTCTGCGGCTCGAGGTGGGGCGGCGCATGCTCGATCTGCTGCGCGCGGACTATCTGGGGTCCTACGTCTGGGACGGCGTGCAGGAAAAGTTCGCGCATCGCGTGGCCGTCAATATGTCCGCCGACAATCTCGGCGACTACGAGCGCTATTTCCAGTACCGCGATCCGCTGGCGCCGGCATTGCTGAATCGCCGCGAGGCGGTGCGGGTGAGCGATCTGATGCCACACGAAGCACTCGTGCGCACCGAATTCTTCAACGATTTTCTGCGCCGCGACGGCCTCTACTGGGGCGTCAACCTGTTTGCCTGGGACGGCGATGAGAACGTCGGCGACCTACGGATCTGGCGCGGCCAGCATCGGGAGAATTTTTCCGATCATGAACTTGCGGTGCTCGAGCTGATCCGGCCGGCTTTCACGGCGGCCCTGAAGCGGGCGCGCAGCGAAGCAGGCATGGCGAAGGTGGCCGATGCATTGGCGGATGGCATGTCAGCGGAGATGACGCCGGCGGGAAGCGATCCGCTCGGATGCCTCACGCGCCGCGAGCGCGAGGTGGTCGGTCTTGTGGCCGAGGGGCTGCTGGACAAGGAGATCGCGCAGCGGCTCGGGATTTCCTATACGACCGTGCGCACGCACCTCGATCGTTCGTTTCAGAAACTCGGCATCAGTAATCGCTCGCGGCTCGCGCGGCTGTGGCAACTGGCGCGCCGCTGAGCGAGCCGCTGTGTTACCCATCGGAAACGGGCGCGGACCTTATTGCGGCATCGGCATGTCGTCGCGGGCCGCATCGATCAGGCCGAGCGCGGCCTGGGCGTTGCCGATCCGCTCCACCGCGAGCAGCGCGAAACGCGCGAGAAATAGCGGGGCATTGGCTTCGCCCAGCTCCGTCATGGTTTTGCATAGCCGGGTGTAGACGGTGTCGAGTTCGCTGTCGGTCATGGTGTTCTCCCGTGCTGATTTCGTCATATCCATTCGTGTGCGCAATGCGCCTCAGGCACGCAATGCGTGGTCGAGAGCGGCTAGCGCGCGCGCAATACCATTCGCCAGCGCGTCGCCGGCGCCTTGCCAGCGGCCGAGCACGTGGCCGTCGGGGCGCACCAGATAGAGCGTGTCCGCCGCGGCGCCATACATTGGAAAGAGCCGGCCGGTGCGGTCCCAGCCGCATTGGCGCGTGATGTCGGCAGGCTGGCGCCGCGCGAGCGGCACGAGAGCGAATGGCATCTTGCGCGCGGCGAACGCCGCTTCGAGCGCCGCGACGGCGGGCGGCACCGCGCCGTCGGCGCTGAAATGGAACGCGGTGAAGCGCGGCCCCACGAGATCGGTCAGATAACCCTCGGTGATGGCGCCGCGCTCGACGATCGACAGCGGGCATTCAGGCAGCACCGCGCCGGGCGCGGGACCGCTGGCGAGCGTATCGGAAACCACGTTCAGCGGCGAGGCCGTATAGGCGATCGCCGACGTCTGGCGCGGGTTGATCAGCGAGCGCACGCCGGGATGCTTGAGCGCGAGGCTCAGCACGGCGGTGCGCATCAGCTCGAACGCGAACGACGGGGGCGCCATGAATTCGGTGCTCTTCGTGCCGTAGCCCAGGTTCTCGTGCGCCGCGAACACGCGCTCGTCGGAGTAGCTGTCGAGCAGCCGCTCGCCCGCGCGCCCCTGCACCACCCAGGCGAGCTTCCACGCGAGGTTGTCGGCGTCGTCGATGCCCGAGTTCGCGCCGCGCACGCCGAAGATCGGCACGAGGTGCGCCGCGTCGCCCGCGAACAGCGCGCGGCCGTGGCGATAGCGCTCGAGCGTGAGAGCGTTGGCCTTGTAGACCGTGATCCAGACCGGCGACCACGGCGCGGTCTCGCCCATCATGTCGAGCAGGCTTTGCACGCGGGGCATCACGTTTTCGGGCTTGACGGCCTCGTCGGCATCCTCGCCGTCGCGCAGTTGATAGTCGATGCGCCAGACGTTGCCGGGCTGCTTGTGCACGAGCACGGTCGAACCGGGGTTGGAAGCGGGGTCGAAGTAAGCGAGGCGCTCGGTGGGGCGCGCACTGTCGAGCAGGATGTCGACGATCACGTAGCGGCCCTCGTAGCTCGTGCCCGTGAGTTTCAGCCCCAGCGCCTCGCGTACCGTGCTGCGCCCGCCGTCCGCGGCGACGAGCCAGTCGGTCCGGGTTTCGTATTCACCCAGGGGCGTCGAAAGCGTGAGCGTCGCGCCGTGCGCATCCTGCCGTACCGCCGTCACCCTGGTGCGCCAGCGGATGTCGATCAGGTCGGCATGCCGCTCGGCCGCATCGAGCAGGAATTGCTCGATGTGGTATTGAGCGAGGTTCACCATCGGCGGCAGCTTCTGGTTCTCGTCCTGCGGCATGGTGAAGTGCAGGACCTCGTCGTTGCGATAGAAGCTTCGTCCGCCGGTCCACGGCAGGCCCTTCGCGAGAAAGCCGTCGAGCGCGCCAAGGCGCTCGACGATCTCGAGGCTGCGGCGCGAAATGCAGATCGCGCGGCTGCCGTAGCAGACCGACTCGTCGGCCTCGATCAGCACCGAGCGCACGCCGTGCTTCGCAAGGCCTAGCGCAATGGCGAAGCCGACCGGGCCGCCGCCGACGATGGTGACCGGGTGGCGTGTTTTTTCACGGCCGTCGGCGAGTTCGGGGAGGCGGGCGTCGTGGTGTTTCGCCTCGAACGGATAGGGCTTGAATTCGCGGTTCATCGTGCGATGCCTTCGTGCGAAGCGGGGCCGTTTCCGATTGGAGACAAGGCGGGGGACTGGGCGGGAGCAAGGACAGGAGAAAGAGCAAAGCGAGGCATGAGGGAAGGCGTCTCCGATGGGAATTCTTTTCTCGCGCGCCACACGAGGCGTGCCGCACGGGACCGTCGCGCAATCGAGCCCGGCGATGGTGCATGCAGTATGGCGCGTGCGAGGCGCGACGCTGTCCTCATTTTGGGTACAGCATGCCGGCGCGCCCTGCGGACCGGGCACGCCGCGATGCGTTCAGCGTTTGTCGCCTGAGAGGCAGAGAGCGAAAAGCTGGCGCTGGCTGGAGATGCCGAGGCGCTGGTACGCGCGCTTCTGATAAGTCACGGCGCTGCTCGGCTTGACGCCCATGCATTCGGCGATTTCCGCGGCGCTTTTGCCTTCCAGCACACCGCGCAGCACGTCGAGCTCGCGCTTCGAAAGCGTGGGGCACAAGCCGCGCAGGCGCGCGAGCATCATCTGCGGAATGCCCATCTGGCTCTGGCCGCGCAGGGCGTAATGATGTTTCGCGGCCTCGCCGATCAACGGCGCGAGTGACTCGACCTGCTCGACTTCGGCTGGCTGGAAATTGCCCGCATCGCGTCCGCGATAGAGGTTGATCGCTAGCCAGATGTCGGCTGCGGGCTGCAGCAGCAACGAGAGCCGATCGGAAACATTCGGTGTGGCGTAGCAGGCGTGCCGGTAGCCGTCGTGCCGGATGTCCGCACTCGACTGCCAGTGCAGCACGAGTGACGAGCCCGCTCTGCCGGCGCCTTCGCCACGGTGTCCGCCGACGATCTGCTGATTGCCGTCGAGCGCATAGAACAGCCGCGAGTAGGTATCGGCGACATCGCGCAGGAATCGGCCGCCGCGATGATCGGCGACCGAAACGGTGCGCGGGCGGTTGCCGAACTCGTATGCGAACACCGTGCATTGCGAGACCGACGCGGCTGGCTCGAGCAGGTTGAGGACTTCGGTGGCGAGCGCGTTGGCGTCGTCGCGGCCCAGCGCGGAAATCAGGCGGGTGACGCGAGACAGGTCGCATTGGCCCGTCTGGCTTGTTTGGCCCGGTCGGTCGAGATGCCAGTGGCGCATGTTTCTGAAAGGAAAACGGCTGAAATCGGCTGCAACGGCGGAGCGGCCAGAGTAGCACTGATTCCCGCCTCGCATAAGCATTCCGGCGCGCCAGCGGCGGGCGAAAAGGGGCGGATCAGTACCCCGGCGTCTTGCGTGATCCAGCGTCGAGCGGCAAGCGAGAAACCGTCCAGTTAAGGTAATCTCCACATTCTTGCTGCACATGCACACAAGTTTCCTTTCCGATCAAAACGTCTTCGCGCAGGACATCCCGATATGTGGACGCTTCCCACCGCCATCCCTCCCGATTTCGGTACCGGGGTGGTTTTTTTCAGCGTGCTCGTGACACAGCTCGGCGTGCCGGTCCCTGCTGCACCGGTGCTGATACTGGCGGGCACGATGGCCGCGGGCGGGGAGGCGTCGTATGTGAGTCTGCTGCTGGCGGCCGTGGTTGCGACGCTGTTCGCCGATTCTCTCTGGTTCACGGCAGGGCGCATGCGTGGCCGCCGCCTGCTCAATGCGCTCGTGCGTTTTTCGCTTTCGCTCGACACGACGATTCGCGTTGCGCGCAACGTGTTCGAGCGCCATGGCGCGCCCATCCTCGCGGTGGCGAAGTTCGTGCCCGGCTTGGGGCTCATGTCCGCACCGCTGCTGGGCACCACCTCGATGGACGTGCGCCTCTTCCTGCTCTGGGACGCAGTGGGGGCAACGCTGTGGGCCGGCACGTGGCTCATCGGCGGCGCGGCCATGCATGCGCAAATCGCCCGCTTCGCGATGTTCGTGCGCGCCAACGGCGGGACCATCTTCGACGTGCTCGCGCTTGCGGGCCTGCTGTTTCTCGCTTATCGCTGGGCGCGCCGCATTCAGTTGCGCCGCTGGCTGGCCACCCATCGCATTTCGCCCGATCAGCTCGACGAGATGATGAAGTCGCCCACGCCTCCGGTCGTGTTCGATGCGCGGCCGCAAAGCGTGCGCGAGAAAGAGGCGTATCGCATTCCGGGCGCGCGTCCGCTCAATCTGGATTCCACCGAGGCGCTGGCGCCCGAATTGCTCGCTCGCTCCATCGTGGTGTATTGCGTATGCCCGAACGAGGCGACGGCCAAGCGCATCGTGAGCCAACTGCGCAGCAAGCACATCTATCACGCTCACGCGCTCAAGGGCGGTCTCGACGCCTGGGAGCGCCACGGTTATCCCGTCGAGCCGCTTTCCCGGGAATTCCACGCCGCGCATGCGCATGAGGACGAAGAGCTCGAAGCGGGTGCTGAACAGGAATTCACCGTTCGGGCCCGCGTTCCGGAGTGAGGCTTTTCCTTTCGTCAACTGGCCAGCGGCGGATACCGGACGACGCCAGGCTGGCGTGGTCCGGTTGCTCGGTCGTTGTCGAGGGGAATTGAAAGGCAGGGCGGGCTGAGGCGGTTTAACCCGTGGTGTCCTTGAGCAGCCGGGCGCGCGCGGAGCCGAGCGATTCGAAGCGGCCGTGGGTGTCGTCGAATACGGAAATCGTGCCGTGGCCGATGTCGTACACCCAGCCCTGCACCTGGAGCAAGCCCTGCGCCACACGAGCCGCAACGGCCGGATGGGTGCGCAGGTGCGTGAGTTGCAGGCGGACGTTCTCTTCGACGAGCGCCTGCACGACCTGGTCTTCGTCCAGCCCGCGGATTTGCACGACGCTGCGCGCTGCCTCCGCGTTGCGCAGCCAGGCCTGGACCGTGGGCATATCGGCCGTGGCTTGGGGACCGTCGGCGAGGCCCTTCATGGCGCCGCAGTCGGTGTGGCCGCACAGCACGATCTGCCGCACGTTCAGCGCGAGCACGGCGAATTCGACCACCGCCGAAACGCCACCCAGCATTTCCCCATAGGCCGGCACGATATTGCCGATGTTGCGGCAGACGAACAACTCGCCGGGGCGCGTCTGCGTGATCAATTCGGGGGAGACGCGCGAATCGGCGCAGGTGATGAACAGTGTGTGCGGCGCCTGGAAATTGGCGAGGCTGCGGAACAGTTCCTTGTCGCCAGGAAACACGTTACGAGCGAACTCATCCACGCCGTTGAGAAGGTGCAGCAAATCGCAGCCGCACGAATCGGAATGATCTTCGTGCGAGTGAGGATGGTCTGGCATGGAAGTTTCTCTCTTTATCATGAATCGGCACATTCGAATGGCAACAGCGGCAGTGTATGCCGAGTTACGTTCGATTGCCGCGTTTCGGGTTCGGAAAATTCCGTCCGAACGTACGTTTTCCCGTTTTCCGATCGTCACGTGCCCGCCTGAGCGTATATCTGCACGTAAAACACGGCATTACACACGAATTTGCTGCACGTAGCGGGTCTGCCGCGCTTCTCAACAATCGCAATTTCTCACGCGGCAGACGCGGGCAATGAATGCCGCGTCGAGCCAGTGAGCGTTGCTGGCGGGGCAGCATTGTACTCGACGCGCAAATATACGCGAGGGTGCTGGGGAGTAGGGGCGAGGCGCGTGCGTCTGGCGGCGCGCCACAGGATCGATTCCCGGCACGGTTCCACGTTGCCGGAAATTAGTTTGGATATCGAATTGATCGATGCGCCGGCAGGTGCGGATTGATGTGCCTGGGCGGCGAATAATGAGCCGGTTGGCACAGGCAATGCACGATGGAGCATGCCGAAGCCGCACCGGCGTTTCACCGGGTGAGCAAGGGGCCATCGCGATGCGGCGCCCCCCGTGCGCCGAAGCGCTTCAGGATTCCAGGGCGTGGTGCGCGGCGCTGGCGCGCCGGCTGGGCATGAAGTACCACACGGCGGCGAGCATCTGCAGCACGATCAGGCCGCCCCAGACGGCTTGATGGGCGACGACCGGGTAATGGCCGTCCACGGCGCTCCAGCGGCTGAGCACCGCGCCGATCGCGATCTGCGCGGCGAAAATGCCGATGAAGATGACGAGCGTGAACGTGGTGTTGACGCGGCCGATCAGGCGCGGGGGAAAGTATTCGGCGAGCACGGCGTAAGTGAGAATGCCGGTGCCGCCCAGTGCGCCATAGGCGGCCCACAGAAGCGCGGCGGGCAGTGGCACGCGGGCCGCGAGCAGCGCCTGGACGAGCACGAAGAGCACCATCGTCGCGCCTGAAAAACGCGCGACGCTCACCCCGTACCGCTCGAAGGTGCGCGCGAGCGCGCCAAAGCCGATATTGCCGGCGATGAACGCGCCGCCGAGCACGGAAACGAGCGAGGCCGCGCGCGAGGCCACATCGGCGGTCCCGGCGGGCGCCATGTCGCGCAGGAACGCGCCTACCCACAGCGACTGCATCGCGTAGAACACAATCTGCGTGAAGGCGGAGAACGTCGCGGTCTTCCAGAACGCGTGGCTACGCAGGATATGCGCGGTGCCCTTGAATTGCTCGAGCACGCTCGCCTGGTGATGCGTGTCGCGCGTGTGCGGGCCGCCGATCCAGATGATGGCGGCGACCGCGGCGGTGAGCACGGCGAGCCCGATGCTCACGGTACGCCACGGCGTGATCGTGAGCAGCCAGGAGAGCGGCGCGCCGACCGCCACGCCGCCGAGGCCACCCACGGCCATCACGAGGCCGTTGACGAGCGTGAGCTGGGCCACCGGGAAGTGCTGGGCAGTGGCCTTGAACGCGCCGCCGAGGCATACCGAGACGCCCACGCCGACCAGCAGGCGCCCGATCATCATTGCGCCCATGCTGTGCGAAAGCCCGAACACGAGCGCGCCCGCGGCGGCCACCAGCATCACGCAGGCGGTCACGCGGCGCGGGCCGAAGTGGTCGAGCAGCACGCCGCCGGGGATCTGCGCGCCTGCGAAACCGAGGAAGTAGAGGCTCGTGAGCGTGCCCAGATCGGTGGCGCTGAGACCCATTTCATGCGTCAGGAACGGCGCGAAGCCGAGGTTGACGCCGCGAAAAAGATACGAAATGAAATAGCCGAGCGCGAAAACGGCGAATACGCGCAATCTGAGTGCGGTCATGATGAATGCGAGACCCGAAAGCGGATTGAATGCCTGGGTCACGATTATTGGCGAGAAGCCGGCTGCAAGGCCAGCGAGAGATTTCAGCCGCGATTGTGAGTAAAATTTGACGTCATGTCCCGATCGCTCCCACCTTTGCAGGCCCTGCGCGCGCTAGAAGCGGCGGCGCGGCGGCGTAGTTTCAGCCGCGCGGCGGAAGAATTACATTTGACGCACAGCGCCGTGAGCCATCACCTGCGCGCCCTCGAGGCGGAGCTCGGCGTCGAGCTGTTTCGCCGCGCGGGCAGCCGCATGATTCCCACGGCGGCCGGCGCCCAGCTTGCCGATCGGGTGCGGCGCAGTATCGAGGAGCTGCGCGAGGCGCTCGACGCCACGCGTCCGGGCGTGAGCGGCGTCACGCGGCTTGAATTGAGCGTGATGTCCGATTTCGCCTCGGTCTGGCTGATCCCGCGCCTGGGCGACTTTTACGACCGCCATCCCGACGTCGATCTCTCGCTGCGCATGCATGCCGACGTCACGCCGCCCGACCCCTATCCGTTCGATATCGGCATCTGGCATCGGCGCGTGGACGAGCCCGGCTTTCAGATCCGCAAGCTGCTCGACGATCAGGTGGTGGCCGTCTGCAGCCCCGCGCTAATCGCGCGCTATCCGGCGTTTCGCATCGAAGATCTCGCCTCCATGCCACTGCTGCGTTTTTCGCGCCGCTCGTGGCGTGACTTTTTCGACGCGGCAGGCGTGGCGGGCGAGGAGCCCGAGCGCGGCCCCGTATTCGATGACGCCGGCCTCCTGCTGCAGGCTACGGTGGCCGGACAAGGCGCGGCCACGGCGCGCCTGCAACTCGCGCGCGGCTTCATCGAGCGCGGCGAGCTGGTGCAACTGGGGCAGGTGCGCATTCCGGCGTCGCTGGACTATTACTTCACGTGGCGCGAGGGCCATCCGCGCGAAGCGGCAATCCAGCAGTTCTATCGCTGGGTGAAAGCGCAACTCGTCAATTGATACGCGCTATTTTCTTTCATGCGTAAATGCGGGTAAAACCTGTGCTCCCGTTTGTCAACGGCATGCGAATGATATGCGTTGCTCGTCGATAAGGAAGCGCAATGCCGCGTGAATCCGGAGGACTAGTGCGGGCAAATGCCGACGAATACCGGCATGCGATTGTTATTCGCCACGCATGCACCTGAATGGCGCATTGCGGAATTGGCTGCATGGGTTATCCGTGAAGGGAGCGGGTTTGCTGTAAATGCCATTCAATAGCATTGATGGTCATAGTGGCACCTTTGGCATCAAGCCTGACATAAATGGAGTATCGTTACTCCCCAATGCGATCTTTCGCGATGGGCTCTGCCGAGAGCCAGTGGAGAGTCAATCGCATTGGCAGCGTCTGTTTACCGGTAGTGAATGGTATGTAGTGCACGGGTCCATCGAGGGCCATCAAAAAACTGTGACAACAGGAGAAACCGCATGAAGGCTATTCAGGCGTTCAAACTGGCCGCCGGCACGATGCTGGTCGCCGCTTCGCTTCACGCTTATGCGCAGGATGCAGCAAGCGCGCCCGCCGCTGCTCCGGCCGCCGCCGCTCCGGCGACCGCCCCGACCGACGCCGCCAAGGCCAACGTCAAGCAGTCGAAGGCCGATCTGAAGAAGGCGCGTGCCGCCAACCGTGCGCTCTCGCGCAAGGTGCGCGCAGCGCTCGCCAAGGACAAGAACATCAGCGTGGCCAACATCACCGTGCGCGCCAAGGACGGCGCCGTCATCCTGCAAGGCACCGTGCCGGAGCAGGGCCAGGTCGACCACGCCACGGAAGTGGCGAAGGGCGTTGCTGGCGTGACTTCGGTCAAGAACGCGCTGACGATCCGTCCGGTCGGGACCTGATCGCCGGAATCTGACGCAGGCCGGTCGCCCAGGGCGGCTGGCAGGCGCCGTGTGAACCGCGCCCGAAGCGCATCTGGAGCGGGCTCGACCCGGCCCGGGTGCATGCGGGTGAATTCGGGTTCGTTCTGGAGGCCGCATATGCAATCCGCGAACGGGATTGCATGTGCGGTTTTTATTGGTGCGCAGCCAGGACAGTCAGGGCTCGACGTAGTGCATGCGTGGCGACTCGCCCATCAGGAGCGGATGATTCGCGTCCGCGGCCGCGCGCAGATAGTCCCACAGCGACGTGATGCGCCGCAGCTTGCGCAGGTCTTCCCGGCTGCATAGCCAGAAGCGCCGCGTCACGACAATTTCCTCGGGCAGGATCGTCACCAGGCGCGGATCGGGCTCGGCCATGAAGCAGGGCAGGATAGCGAGCGCGCTGCCTTGCAGCGCGGCATGATACTGCGCGATGACGCTCGTGCTGCACAGGCTCGCTGTCACGTTCGGCGCGGTGCGCTCCAGGTAGAGCAGTTCATGGCTGAAGGCGAGATCGGCGACATAGCTGATAAACGCATGATGGCGCAGGTCCGCCGCTGAGCGGATAGGCGCGTGCCGCTCGAGATATTCAGGTGTCCCATACAGGCGCAGGCGGTAATCGCACAGTTTCGTATAGACGTACTGGCCGCGCTCCGGGCGCTCGAGCATGATCGCCAAATCGGCCTCCCGTTTCGAGAGGCTCACGAAATGCGGGACCGGCAGCAGATCGATCGACATGTCGGGGTGCTTGCCGGTGAAGCGGGCCAGTTGCGGCGCGAGAAAGAAGCAGCCGAACCCCTCGGTCGAGCCCACCCGCACGTGGCCCGAGAGCGATTGCGCGCCGAG
>JAITTX010000217.1 GCA_031286755.1 Paraburkholderia sp. | reverse complement strand
ATAATCATTTCTCTCGCTCTGAGCGGCTTTTCGTGCCAGCCGTTTGAATTCCCGACGTCGTGTAACGGGCGCAGTCACCCACGCCCCGCGTGATGCTCGATGAGCCAATTGCTGAAATTTCGCACGCGCACTGTCTCTTGTACTTCGGGCCGCACGTCGAGCCAGTATCCCGCGGGCCCGTTCACTTCGATTTCGCTGAGCTGCACGAGCGTGCCGTTCGCCAGTTCCTGTTCGATCATGTGCCGGTCGGCGACCGCGATGCCGAGCCCGGCCACCGCCGCGTGAATGACCTGATCGAGCGTGCTGAACTCCAGCTCGCCGTGCGGCGCCATTTCCACATCGAGCTGCGCGGCTTCTAGCCAGGCTTCCCACACGAGCAGCCGACGGTCGATATCGAGGATATAGAGCCACGGGCGCTGCGCGAGGATGCCGCGCAGCGCGTCCGGGTCCGCTGGCGGGCCGTCGAACTCGCGCGCCGCGCCCACGAGCACATGGCGCTCGCGCATGAGCAGCGTGCTCTGTCCGCCGGGCAGCGGCTCCACGCCGAAGCGGATCTGGCAATCCTCGTTGCGCTCGCTGCCGTGCAGCGGTCCGTATTCGTTCGTGATGGAGATGCGCAGATCGGGATGGCGCGCCTGGAAGTCGCGCAGACGCGGCGTGAGCCAGCGCGTGGCGAGCGTGGGCGCCGCGTTCAGGGTGAGGAGACTGTTCGACGGATCGGCGCGGATCGTGTCCAGCGTGTGGGCGATGCTGTCGAACGCGGCTTGCAGCGTGGGCAGCAGGCGCTTGCCCGCTGGGGTGATTTCGAGCCGGTGATGATGCCGCATGAAGAGCGGCGTGCCGAGATAGTCTTCGAGCAGGCGAATCTGCCGGCTGATCGCGCCTTGCGTGACGTGCAGATTCTGCGCCGCCTTCGTGAAGCTGAGGGTCCGGCTCGCTTCTTCGAATGAACGCAGGGCCGAAAGAGAGGGAAGGCGGCGCATGATGCAACCTCGTGATGCAAAAAAAATGCGCCAGCCCGCGCCGGCGCTGTGGGACAGTCGGGGCCCGTTACGGATGCGAACAGGTTTTAGAACACGTGCGTGATGCCCACGCGGCTCACGACCTGGTTCTGCGTGCTGGCCGGGTTGAAGCCCGTGATCGGCGCGTTCTGCGCCGAGCCCGCCGCATGCTGGTACGAGCCCATCGCGTAGACCGAAGTGCGCTTCGAGAGCGCGTACTGCGTGATCAGGTTGAACTGGTGGTACTTCGGCGACTGGTCGGTGGCGTGGTCGAGGCCGTCCGTGAAGGTGTAGCCCGCGCCCACCGTGAAGACCGGCGTGATGGCGTAGGTGCCGGAGAACTCATAGTTCTGGAAGTGCAGGTCGTGGCTGCCGTTGCCCGAGGAGAAGTCCACGTTGGTGTACTGCGCCATCAGCTTCAGGCTGCCGAGCGCATACGAAGCGCCCGCCGAGAGAATGCCCTGATAGCGCGCGTTGGCGAGCGCGTCGCCGTAAATGGCGTTCACGAAGCCGCCGCCGCTGCCGTAGCCCGCTACCGCCGTGATGGGATTGTTCACGCGCAGGTAGCCCACGCCGGCGCTAAACGAGCCCATCGTATAGGCCGCCGCCGCGCTGTACGAGGCGTTGTTCGAGAACTGGCCCGCCTGGCCGCCGAACGAGTAGTGGCCCTCGAACTGGAAGCCCGCGATGGAGGGGCTGACGTACTTCACGGCGTTGTTGACCGGGAATCCGTTGTCCATGTTGTCCATGTCGTTCGGGTGTGCGAAGTACCAGCCGCCGTAGTTGCCATTGAGCGAATACGGCTCGATCAGGTCGACGGTGGCGTCCCACTGCTTGCCGAGGGTGAGCTGGCCGTACTGCTGCGACTTCAGGCCTACGTAGGCGTTGCGCGAGAAGGCGAGGCCGCCGCCCGCGGCGCCAGTGGCCGCATTGAAGCCGCTTTCGACGCGGAAGATGGCCGAGAGCCCGCCGCCCAGGTCTTCACTGCCGCGCAGGCCCCAGCGGCTGCCGGCCGGCACGCCGCTTTGCATCTGGAACAGATGGCCGCCGCTGCCGGGAACGAGATTGCCGTTCGCGCCGTTGACCACATTGTTGGCGTAGTCGACGCCGAGGTCGACGATACCGTACAGCGTCACGCTGCTTTGTGCGTGGGCGCCGGCCGCGGCGAGCGCGAGCGGCAACGCCGCGATCATTTTTTTCTTCACTCTTAGTCTCCTTGTTCGATGGAATTTTTTCTGGTGATTCCGGTTGCGCCGATTCAGCGCCGATTCAGCGCCGATTCAGCGCCGATTAAGCGTCGATTAAGCGCCGATCACGCGCCAAGCGACTTCTGCACCTTCGCCGCGACATCGGCGGGCACCCACGGCTTCCACATCTCCGGATGCGTCTTGAGGAACTTTAGCGCCTCGGTTGATGCGTCGACCTTGTGCTCGGTCATGTCGAGGATGGTCGTGTTCAGGAAGTCGATGGGGAAGCTCACCTTGGAGAAGAACGCCATCACGTCGGGCTCGGCCTGGTGGAACGGCGTGGAAACGCCGATCTTCAGATGCGAGACCAAATAGGACGACGCGCACGGCTGCGCGCTGTTCGGGTCGCGCAGCGTCTTCCAGCAGGCCTCGTTGAACGGCGGCATCTTGAGCTGGACGAACTTGTACTTGGCCATCAGCGCGGCCGGCTCCCAGTAGTAGGTGAGAATCGGCTTGCCGCGCGCATACGCCGACGAAATGGCCGCGTCGAGCGCCGCGCCCGTGCCGGGGCGGAAATTCGTATAGGTGTCGTCGAGCTTGAGCAGCTTCAGGAGGCGCGTGTTCACGCGCTCGCAGTCCCAGCCCGACGGGCAGTTCAGGAAGCGGCCGCGGTCCGGTTCCTCGTCGTCGGTGAAGAGCGCCTTGTATTTGGGCAGATCGCTCACCGACTGCAGGTCCGGCGCGCTCGGCTTGATGCCGCGCTTCGCGTCGCCGTGCACGACGTAGTCGGGCACGTACCAGCCTTCCCTGGTGCCGCCCGGCAGGGTGTCGCCCACGAGCGTCACCGTGCCCGCCTTCACCGCGCCTGCGATGATCTCCGAGCGACCCGTCCATTGCTCGGCCCACACTTGCAGGTCATTGCGCGAGAGCGCCGTTTCCGTGGCCGCCGTGCTGCCGGGCACGGTATCGGTCTGGCAGCCGTAGCCGTTCTTGACGATGTAGCGCAGCACCTCGCTCGTGAAGTTGCCGCTTTCCCAGGTGATGCCGGCGAAGCGCACCGGCTTGCCCTGGCTGCACCACGTGCCGGCCGCGTGCGCCGGGAGCGCGGTTGCCACGAGGGGCGCGGCGATGCAGGCCGCGCGAAGCAGGGAAGTCACTCGTTTCATTGCCTGTCTCCTTGTCATTCGAATGTTTCGGAATGCTTGTCAATGGGTCGTTGCCGTTGCCGTCGTTGTGCGATGGTGCTGTTGCGTTGCGCTTCTACGTATGCGGCGTGCCGGCTTGCGCCGGTTTGCCGGCGTGAATCTCAGTCGTAGCGGCTGTCGCCCGCGCGCGTGGCGGCGAGCACGGCCTCGTTCAACTCGATGCCGAGCCCCGGCGCGGCGCCCAGCTCGATCCAGCCCTGCGCGTCGGGCTCGATCGCGCGCGTGAGCGGGAAGTCGCGCCGCGCGGGCGTCCATTCGGGCGGGTCGTACGGAAACTCCACGAACGGCGCGTGCGCCGCGCCCGCCACCACATGCAGGTTCGCGGCGAGGCCGATGCCATTGCCCCACGTATGCGGCGTGAACACCTTGCCGTGCGCCTCGATCTGCGCGGCGAGACGCCGCGCGCCTTCCATGCCGAGCGTGCAGACGACGTCGGGCTGATAGACGTCGAGGCAATCGTGGGCGAGCAGCGTGGCGAACTCGTGGGCCTCGCGCGTCATCTCGCCGCCCGCGATGCGCACGCCGGTCTGCTGGCGCAGCCACGCGTGGCCTGCGTAGTCGCCGCGATGCAGCGGTTCCTCGACCCAGTACACGCGCTGGCGCTCGATCTCGCGGATGACCGCGAGCGCTTCTTCGGCGCGCCAGGGCGCCTGGGTGTCCCAGGGCATGCGCCAGCCCTGGTTGCAATCCACCATCAATTCGATGTGCTCGCCCGCTGCTTCGCGCACGGCGGCGAGCGCGGCGAGATCGTCGGCGAGGCTGGCGCGCCCGAAACGCACCTTGAGCGCCGGGAAACCGCGCGCCACGGCGTTCCCGGCCCAGCGCGCCATGCCGTCGAGCGTGCGGTGCACGCCCGAGGACGCATACGCGCGCACCCGGCTCGAACGCCCGCCTGCCATTTGCCAGCACGGCTGGCCCAGAATCTTGCCGGCGAGGTCCCAGAGCGCGACATCGAGCGGCCACAGGCGGCCCGCGTGGAAGCTGAGGTTGTCGAGCACGGCGGAGTGGCGCGCGAGGTCGAGCGGATCGGCGCCGATGAAGAGATCGCGATAGTCGTCGAAGCCGTACATGGCGTCGCCCGAGCCAATGCCGACATGGCCTTCGGCATCCTCCACACGCACGATCGTGGCCGGAAAGGCGCGGCGCGGGCGGCTGTCCCAGGAGGCCGGAAAGGGCGGGTCGAGCGGCAGGCGGTGCTGGCTGACCGTGATGCGGGCGATGCGATTTGTCATGGCGCGTGCAGCGCCGTCCGGTGCGCGCGAAAGCCGGCAGTGGTTCACTGCGGCTGACTGCGGCGTGGTGCGCGGGCGGCGATTGTCTCCTTGGCCTGTCGAGGCGTTACGGCATCCTAGAGGGTCAATTAGTGGCACTCAATGAAGTCAATTGAAGTAAATGACAGCATTCAATTCCGCGAATTGGGCGCGATAATGACGCCGCCGCCGTGCGGGCGCACGGCGCGCGTCGACCCTCGGGAAAACATCATGAACGGCTGGATGCCCACGTTGCCCGCGCTGCCCCGCAACCAACCGAAATACCGCGCGATTGCGTGCGCTTACGCCCAGGCCATCGACGGCGGACAGATGCTGCCCGGCGAGAAGCTGCCCGCGCACCGGCTGCTGGCGAAGAAGCTCAACGTGACGACGGGCACGGTCAGCCGCGCTTACGCGGAGCTGGAGCATTGCGGCATGGTGGTGGCGCGCGTGGGCGACGGCACTTATGTGGCCGAGCCCGACGCCGACGGCACGCGCTTGCCCGCCCGCACATGGCAGACGCCGGCGCTGACCGAACCATTGGCGGTGGGCGTTCCCGTGGCACCGGGCGCCGCGCATGCAACGGCCGCCGCGGCACGAACCATTGATCTCGGTCAGAACGTGCCGATGCCGACCGACGAAGCGCCGCTGCTCGCGCAGACGCTGCGCGAGCTGGCCGCCGACGAGCGCCTCGCTGGCGAGCTGCTGCTCTATCAACCGGAGGGCGGGCGCCGCTCGCACCGCGAGGCGGGGGCGCGCTGGCTGGCGCGCATGGGTTGCGCGGTACCCGCGGAGCGCGTGCTCGTGACCCAGGGCGCGCAGCATGGGCTCGCGTGCGTGCTGCGCGCGGTGCTGCGTCCCGGCGACACGATCTTTGCCGAGGCGCTGAGCTACCCCGGCATCGTCGCGCTCGCACGGCAGTTGCGGCTCAATCTCGTGGGCGTCGAAATCGACGAGGAGGGCGTCGTGCCCGCCGCGCTCGAACGCGCGTGCGTGCTGCTCGCTCCGCGCGCGCTCTTTTGCGTGCCGACCCTGCACAACCCCACCACGGCGACGCTCTCCGAGGCACGGCGTGCGGCCATCGCCGAAATTGCCGTGCGCCACAATCTCGTCGTGATCGAAGACCTCGTGCCCGCCGCGCTGCTCGACGCGCCGCCCACGCCGCTGGCCGCGCGCCTGCCGGAGCACGGCATCGTCATCAGCAGTCTCTCGAAGGCGCTGGCGCCGGGCTTGCGCATCGGTTACGTGCAGGCGCCGCAGGATTGGGTGGGGAAGATTCTCGCCGTGATCCGCAGCGACTGCTGGATGACCGCGCCGCTCTCCGCCGAGATTGCCGCGCGCTGGATCGTGAATGGCGATGTCGACCGGCTGGTCGCGCAGCAGCGCGCGCAGGTGGACGTGCGCCATGCGATTGCCGCCGAGGTGCTGGCGGACTGGACGTATCGCACGGATTCCGCGAGCCCGCATCTCTGGCTGCCGCTCGCGGAGCCGTGGCGCGCCGCCGAATTCGCCGCCGCGTTGCGCCAGGCGGGCGTGCTGCTGAAGACGGCGGACAGCTTCGTGATCGGGCGCGGTTCCGCGCCGCACGCGGTGCGGCTGAGCCTTGGCGGCGCGCGCAGCCACGAGGCCTTGCGCGAGGCGCTGGAGCGGCTCGCGCGCATGCTGCGCAATGGGCCGGAGGGGCCTTATTCGGCTTGATGCGGCTTGATGCGGCTTGAAGCGGCTTGATGCCGGCGTTCGCGGGCTTACGCCGTCGCGCTCTCCGCAGCCTCATGCGGCTCGGCTGCGAGCGCGCCAATCTCTACCGGCACGCGCCGCGCCACCGCGCACATCAACTCATAGCCGATCGTGCCGGACGCCTCGGCCACTTCGTCCACCTTCACGTGCTCGCCCCACAGCTCCACCGGCGAGCCGATGCCCGCGTTCGGGCAGGGCGTGAGATCGACGGTCAGCATGTCCATCGACACGCGGCCGATCACGCGCGTGCGCACGCCATCGACAGCGATGGGCGTGCCCGTTGGCGCGTGACGCGGGTAGCCGTCCGCGTAGCCGCACGCCACCACGCCAATGCGCATGGGCTGCTCGACCTCATAGGTGCGCCCGTAGCCGACCGTTTCCTGCGGCGCCAGCGTTTGCACGCCGATGATCCGGCTCGCGAGCGTCATCGCCGCGCGCAGGCCGATGCCTTCGATATGCCGTGCCGCGCCCGTGGGCGACGCGCCGTAGAGGATCGTGCCCGGCCGCACCCAGTCGCGGTGCGCGCGCGGATGCCAGAGCACCGCCGCCGAGTTCGCGAGCGAGCGCTCGCCGGGAATGCCTTGCGTGGCGGCGTCGAAGCGATCGAGCTGCCAATCGATGGAATTGATGGAATCGATGGCGGCGTCGTCGGCGTTCGCGAAGTGCGTCATGAGCGCGATCTTGCCGATCGCGGGCGTCGCGCGAGCGCGTTCCCAGGCCGCGCGAAAAGCGTCGGGCCGGTAGCCGAGACGGTTCATGCCCGAGTTCATCTTCAACTGAATGTCGATCGGCTGCTGCGCGCGGGACGTGGCGAGCAGCGCGAGCTGGTCGTCGCAATGCACGGCCACGGTCAGCCGGTGCGCGACGGCGGTGGCGACATCGGCGGAATCGAAAATGCCTTCGAGCAGCAGGATGGGCCTGGTCCAGCCGAGCTCGCGCACGCGCACGGCCTCGTCGAGGTCGAGCAGCGCGATGCCGTCCGCGCCGGCCAGCGCCGGATAGATGCGCTCGATGCCATGACCATAGGCGTTGGCCTTGACGACGGCCCAGACGCGCGCGCCGGTGGCGCTGCGCTGCGCGGTCTGCAGATTGTGACGGACGGCTTCGGGATGGATGCGGACGGAAATCGGGCGCGGCATGAGCGATCCTGCTGGCGGAAGTTGTTGGCGCTGACTAGCGGTTTGCTAGTGGTTTCCGCAATCGTATTGATTTTTATCCAGTTGTTTTTAACGTATTTTTCTGGATATTAAGGTTTATTCACTGCCCGGGCGTCGCTCGTCGCCCGGGCAGCGCGGGATTGGGTCAGGCCGCGACGACGTCGATGCGCAGCGTCTCGCCGCCCGCTGCGATCTCGAACAGGCGGTCGATGTTCGGGTGCGCGCCGGGGCGGTTGCGCGCGTCGGCGGTGTGCTCGGCGAACACCGCGAGGCCATGCCCGGCCGCCTTGGCGTCGAGCACGCCAAAGGCCTGCTTCAGATAGTGGTAGACCGCGAGCGAGCCCGGCTTGCCCGGCTTGTTCTCGATGCTGGCCACCACGGCGCCCTGGCCGTTCACGAGATCGATGCGCTCGATGCCGTCGATGGCGGGCAGTTGCGCGAGATTGTCCTTGAATGCGTTGCCTGGCTGGATCACTGAAAACACTCCGTGGGTTCTATCGGTTCGATGAAATGCGTGGGGCTCGTATCTTAGCCGATGCCTGGCCGATGTTTAGCTGGTGGATCCGGCGGATCGATGTTCAGCGCTTCGTATTCGCAAGCGCATCCAGAATCGCATAGGCCGCACTCACGCGCGCCTCGTTCGGATACGCCTTGTTGGCGAGAATCACCACGCCGATCTTCCGCGCCGGGATGAACGCCGCGTAAGTCGAAAAGCCGTTGGTCGAGCCGGTCTTGTTCAGGAGCGCCTGGGCTTGCGGCGGCAGCGGCGGCGTGAGCGCCTGCGCGGGCATGCCCTTGAGGATCGTGTCGGGGCTGTTGCCGCGCTTGAGCGTTTGCAGCGCGACCGGCCACGGATACTGCTCCCAGACCAGATCCTGGGTGAACAGGCCCGCCGTGTAATAGCCGGTGTGCGTGCAGGCGACGGCGCGCTGCCACGGCTCGGCGAGTGGCGCGAGACCCATGTTGGCGTCGAGATAGCGCACGAGGTCGCCCGTGGTCGAGCGCAGGCCGTAGGCCTCGTCGGCCAGAACGCCCGCGTGCATACGCACAGGCGCGTCGTGCTTGTCATAGCCCTGCGCATAGCGCGGCATGCTCGACGCGGGCACGTCGAGCCACGTGTGCGTCATGCCGAAAGCGGGCAGCAGATGCTGTTGCACGGCGTCGCGAAACGGCTCGCCCAGGCTTTGCGCGGCGGCGCGCCCGAGCAGGCCGATGCCGAGATTCGAATACACGCGCTGCGTGCCGATCGGGGCCGGTGCTTGCCAGTTGCGGAACCAGGCCGTCATTTGCGCGTCGTTAGCGATGCCGTCCGGCACGAAGAGCGGCAGGCCGGACGTATGGGTGCCGAGATTGAGCACGCTCACGTGGTCGAATTCGCTGCCGCGCAGCGCGCTCACGTACTGGCTCGCGGGCGCGGTAAACGAGAGCTTGCCGCTCGTCTGCGCATAGCAGGCCAGCGTGGCCGTGACCGTCTTGGTGAACGAGCCGATCTCGAACAGCGTCTGGTTGTCGACCGGCGCGCCGGTGGCTTTCGACGCCACGCCGTAGTTGTAGAACGCGTGCTTGCCGTTCACGGTGATGGCCACCGCCACGCCCGGAATGCTGTACTGCGCTCGCAGCGGGGCGATGGCGGCATCCACGGCGGCTTTGGCGTTGGCGCTTACGTCGGCTGTGACGTCGGGCTGCGCTGCGCTGGCTGTGGCCGCCGCGCACGTGAGCGTCATCAGAAAGAGTTTTGTCTTGCGCTTGGCGTCGTTGAACATGATCGGTTTTCCGGGGGGCGTTTCCTGGTGGGCGCGGGTGCGCCAGAAAGCGTTGAAGTATCGGCTATGCAAGCCGAAACGCACGACACGCGCCGAGGATTGTGGTGCGTTGCCGGGCCCGCGACAAGCGACGATAATTTGGCTCTGACAAAAGCCAATCTTATAGGTCGTTCATGCGCCCCCATTTGCCGCTGCATGCGCTCAGAGCCTTCGAGGCGTCGGCGCGTCATTTGAGTTTCACGCGCGCGGGCCTCGAACTGAAGGTCACCCAGGCGGCGGTCAGCCAGCAGGTGCGCACGCTCGAAGAATGGCTGGGCGTGCCGCTGTTCAGGCGGCTGCCGCGCGGGCTCGGCATGACCGACGAGGCGCGCGCGCTCCTGCCCGTGCTCAGCGACGCGTTCGGCCGCATCGAGGCCGTGCTCAAGCAGTTCGAGGGCGGGCGCCTGCATGAAGTCTTGACGGTGGGCGTGGTGGGCACCTTCGCGATCGGCTGGCTGATGCCGCGGCTCAAGTCGTTTCGCGAGGCGCATCCGTTCGTGGAACTGCGTCTGCTCACGAACAACAATCTCGTCGATCTCGCGGGCGAGGGGCTCGATTTCGCGATCCGCTTCGGCGACGGCAAGTGGCCCGCCACCGGCAACACGCGGCTGCTCGACGCGCCGCTCGCCGTGCTGTGCGCGCCGGAAATCGCACGGCGGCTAGCCGCGCCCGCCGATCTGGCGAAGGAGACCTTGCTGCGCTCGTATCGCACCGACGAATGGCTGCGCTGGTTCGCGGCTGCCGGGCTCGAACCGTGGAACGTGAGCGGGCCGATCTTCGATTCGTCGCGGCTGATGGCCGAGGCCGCCATGCAGGGCGCGGGCGTGGCGCTCGCGCCCGCGCGCATGTTCGCGCGCGAGTTGCAGGCGGGGCTGCTCGCGCGTCCGTTCGATACGGAGGTGCCCACCGGCAGTTATTGGCTCACGTGGCTGCGCTCGCGTGAGATGTCGCCGGCCATGACGCTATTTCACGACTGGATCGTGCAGGAGGCGGGGGCGGGTGGTTGAGGGCGGTCTGGCGTGGTCCGCAGCAGAAATTGCTGTCCGGCTGCGGCGTGGCGGCGAAAGCTGCTGTTCGGCCCGTCGATTAAAGTTCTGGTTGCCGCATCCACTCAATACACTGTGGTTTCCGTCAAGGACATCCGAGAGGCGCAACCGTGGAACTGACCGATTTCGACACACTGACTTTTGACTGCTATGGCACGTTGATCGATTGGGAGAGTGGCATCTTTGAAGGCCTGAAGTCCTTGCTCGAACGCGCGAAGACGCCGCTCACGCGCGACCAGGTTCTGGAAGCCCACGCCCGCCACGAGTCGTCGCAGCAGAAGTACACGCCGGCGAAGCGCTATCAGGAGCTGCTGCCCATCGTCTATAAGCGGCTCGCCGAAGAATGGGGCCTTGCGTTCACGCACGAGGAATGCGTGGCGTACGGGCGCTCGGTGCGGAACTGGCCGGCGTTCGCGGACAGCGCCGCCGCGCTGCAGTACTTGAAGCAGCACTACAAGCTGGTGATCCTGTCCAACGTCGACAATGAGAGCTTCACTCATAGCAACGCCAAGTTGCAGGTCGAGTTCGATGCAATCTTCACTGCGGAAGACGTGGGCTCGTACAAGCCGTCTCCGCGCAACTTCGAATACATGCTCGAAAAGCTTGGCGAGCGTGGCATCAAGAAGGAAAAGATTCTTCACACGGCCGAAAGCCTCTTTCATGATCACAAGCCCGCGAACGAATTCGGTCTGGCTTCGTGCTGGATTTACCGCCGTCATGCGCAACCGGGCTTTGGAGCGACCATGAATCCCGGCATGCAGCCGAACATCCAGTTCCGCTTCAACAGCATGGCGGACCTTGTGAAGGCGCATCAGGAAGCCCTGGCGAAGCAGTAAGGCGAACGTATCTCGTCGGCATCGCCGGAGCGGCCGTTCCAGCGTTCACGGTGCGGACGGGATCGTTGCCCCGGCACGGGATCGATTCGAGGAGAGAGGGGGCATTGTGGCTTTGACGGATTTCAAGGCACTGACATTCGACTGCTACGGAACGCTGATCGACTGGGAGTCGGGCATTGCAGCGGGCCTGGCGGAGCTGGCGTCCCGGGCCGCCGAGCCGCTCACGCGCGATGCAATTCTCGAAGCCCACGCCCGCCATGAGTCGCACCAGCAGAAGATGACGCCGGCCATGCCGTACGACCACCTCCTTCAGGTGGTGTTCAAACGGCTGGCCGAGGAGTGGGGCGTGCGCTATCGCTGGGACGAAGCGGTGGCATATGGCGCGTCGGTTGGCGATTGGCCCGCGTTTCCAGACTCGGCCAGCACGCTTCAGTATCTGAAGAAGTACTTCAGGCTGGTGGTGATCTCCAACGTGGACAACCGGAGTTTTCGCGCGAGCAACGCCAGACTCGGTGTCGATTTCGACGCAATCGTGACGGCGGAGGACGTGGGCTCATACAAGCCTTCGCACCGGAACTTCGAGTATCTGTTCGCGACGCTGGCCACGATGGGGATCCGAAAGGACGATACACTGCACATTGCCGATAGCATGTACCACGACCATCAGCCTGCCAGCGAACTGCAACTGCGTTCGTGCTGGATTCATCGGCGCCATGAGCAGCGCGGATTCGGCGCGACGGCGAAGACATGGGCCGAACCACCCGTCGAATACAAATTCACGAGCATGGCTCAACTGGTCAAGGCGCACCACGAGGACCTCGCCGCCGGTTGATGCGGTTCTTTTCGCTTCACATATCCGCCCATTCGAACCCGCACGATATGCGCCACAAGCTTGACCGGACCGATATCAAAATCCTCGCCGAGCTGCAGAAGAACGGCAACATGACGAACGCGAGCCTCGCGAGCGTCGTCGGATTGTCCGCAAGTCCTTGCCTGCAACGCGTCAAGCGCCTGGAGGCAGCGGGCATCATCTCCGGGTACGGCGCGCAGTTGAATCTGGGCAAACTGACCAGCACAGTCACGGTCTTCACCGAAATCATGCTGCACGACCACCGGCGCGAAGACTTCATACGCTTCGAGGCCAATCTTCGAGACTTCGAGGAAATTGTCGAATGCCATCTGGTCAGTGGCGGCTACGACTATTTGCTGAAGTCCATCGTCAAAGACATCGGGCATTACCAGGAAGTCGTGGAAAAGCTGCTCGACCGGAATCTCGGCATCGAAAAATACTTCAGCTATATCGTCATCCGCTCGCCGTTCGTCAAGCAAACGGTTCCGCTCGAAAAGCTCCTCGCGGAAGACTAGTTCACAACACGTTCAACATCGCCAGCGCCGTCTCCTGCAAATGCGGGAGCACGCGCTTCACGGCGGCCTCGGCGTCTTCGCTGCCCATCGGCATGTTGGTGCTGAGCGCGGCCACCACGTCGCCGCTGCGGTTGCGCAACGGCACGGCCACGCCGCGCACGCCCACCTGCAACTGCTGCTCGATGAGCGCGTAGCCATCGGCGCGCGCGCGCACGATCTTCTCGCGCAAGCGCGCGGCGCTCGTGATCGTATGCGGCGTGAACGGCGCGAGCTCGACCGTGTCGAGCCAGGCCGAAACCGCCTGCTGATCCTCCTGGTGCGCGAGCAGCACGACGCCCGGCGAGATCAGCGGCGCGGGCACGCGCGCGCCGAGCACGAAGCCCGTGGTCATCACGCGCGAGACGCCGTTGCGCGCGATGACCACGAGGTCCCAGTCGTCGAGCACGCTCACATAGGCCGACTCGTTGAGCGTCGCGCTCAATTGCTGCAGGTACGGCTGCACGGTGCGGGGCAAACGCGCCGAATCGAAATACGACCAGCCCACGCGCAGTACGCGCGGCGTCAGCCCGAAGAGCCGCCCATCGGTATAGACATAACCCAGCGATTCGAGCGTCAGCAGGTAGCGGCGCGCGGCGGTGCGCGAGAGCCCGGTGCGCTCGGCGGCTTGCGTCGCGGTCATGCGCGCGTGCTGATTGTCGAAGGCCTCGAGAATGGCGAGGCCTTTTTCGAGTCCGGCAATCCAGTCGCGTTTGGCGAGCGGCGTGGTTTTCATGATGGGGTGGCGCAAAAACCGGGCATGCGCCCGGCTTCCACTTTGTTCTGATTGCAAGCGCTGCGCGGCTAGGCTTTCGCGGGCTTCATGCTCGCGGCCACGATCAGCGAGATCAGGCAGCCCACGGCGAGATATGCGGCCACCAGATGCCACGAGCCGCCGCCGAAGCTCACCAGCGCCACGGCGATGAACGGCGTGAAGCCGCCGCCCACCACGCTCGCGAACTGGTAGCCCACGCCCGCGCCGCTATAGCGGTATTCGGCGCCGAACAGTTCGGTGAAGAGCGGCTGCTGCACGCTCACCACCATGTCGTGCGCGAGGTTGGCGAGCGCTACCGAGAAGATCACGATCCACACGGTCGAGCGCGCTTCGAGTGCGAGGAAGAACGGCACGGCGCTCGCGAGGCCGATCACCGCGCCGATCAGATAGATGCGGCGCAGGCCGAGGCGGTCGGCGAGCCACGCGAAGCAGGGAATGGTCACGCACGAGAGCGCGCCGACGAAGAGGCCGATGCCGAGGAACAGATCGCGCGAGAGGCCGAGATTGGTGGTGGAGTAGCTGAGCGCGAAGGCGGTCACGATATACATCGTGAAGAGCTCGGCGAGACGCAGCGCGACGATATAGAGAAACGCTTTGGGATGACGCGTGAGCGCTTCGAGCACCGGCATCTTGAGCTTGCGATGGCCGTGCTCGACCTTCTCCACGAATTCGCGCGACTCGTCCATGCTCGAGCGCACCCACAGGCCCACGAGCACCAGCACCACGCTGAAGATGAAGGGCAGGCGCCAGCCCCACGAGCGGAACGCGGCGTCGCCGAGCGCGTGGCTCAGCAGCGTGACGATGCCCGTCGCGAGCACGAGGCCCACGCCGTAGCCCACCTGCACGCCGCTGCTGTAGAAGGCCTTCTTGCCCGCGGGCGCGCTTTCCACCGCCATGAGCGCGGCGCCGCCCCATTCGCCGCCCACGGCGAAGCCCTGGATCGCGCGAAACAGCACGAGCAGCACGGGCGCCCACCAGCCGATCGAGGCGAAGGTCGGCAAAAAGCCGATGGCGACGGTGGAGAGGCCCATCATCATGACGGTGAGCACGAGCATGCGCTTGCGCCCGAGACGGTCGCCGTAATGGCCGAACACCACGCCGCCGAGCGGCCGGAACAGGAAGCCCACGCCGAAGGTGGCGAAGGCCGCGAGCGTGCCCATGTTGCGGCTGATGTTCGGGAAGAATTCCGCGTTGAACACGAGCGCGGCCACGATGCCGTAAAGCAGAAAGTCGTACCAGTCGACGACGGCGCCCACGAAGCTGCCGAGCGCGGCCTTCCTGGCCTGGCTGCGCGCGTGGCCGGCGTTGGCCGATCCGGCTGCGTCCGTGGTGTCGAGGGTGGGGGTCATGAGGTTGTCTCCTTACGCTGGTCTCATGCAAAGCCGCTTGCGTGGGTGCCGCTACGGTGAACCGGAGCATAGGACCGCGCAGGCGCCGGGGCAATGCGCCTGGCGCACGCGATGCGCGATAATCGCCCGAATGTGTGTGATTATCGGACGTTTCGCGGGTTAGCACCAAGGCCGGCAAGCGCGATGCCCGACCTCCGCTTTGGGCGAAGTGTACGATCTGGTTAAAATTGGCGTTGCCCTTTTCCGTCCGTTTCAGGAGCCTTGCGCATGCCGTCCACCCCCCGTTCCGCCGTGCAGGATCAGACCAATCCGCTCGGCATGGCCGGTCTGGAGTTCGTCGAATTCGCGGCGCCCGAGCCCGCGGCGCTTGGCGCGCAACTCGCGCAACTGGGGTTCAAGGCCATCGCGCGCCACGTGAGCAAGAACGTCACGCTCTATCGGCAGGGCCAGATGAATTTCCTCGTCAACGCCGAGCCCGATTCGTTCGCCGCGCGTTACGCCGAGGAATACGGCATGGGGGTTTGCGCCATCGGCGTGCGCGTGGAGAACGCGCGGCGCGCCTTCGAGCACGCGTTGCGGCTGGGCGCGTGGGCGTTCGAAGGCGAGCGCGTGGGGGCCGGCGAGCTCAGGATTCCGGCCATTCAGGGCATTGGCGACTCGCACATCTATTTCGTCGACCGCTGGCGCGGGCGCGGCGGCCAGCAAGGCGGCGTGGGCGACATCTCGATCTTCGACATCGACTTCCGGCCGATCGATCTCGCCACCGCGCAGGCCGATCTCGACCACAGCGGCACCGGCCTCAAGCGCGTCGATCACCTCACGCAGACGGTGGGCGCGGGGCGCATCGGCGAATGGCTCGACTTCTATCGCGACCTGCTGCATTTCCGCGAGATTCACGAGATCAATGCGAACTGGCACGTGGCGCAGGAGTCGCGCGTGATGGTGTCGCCGGACGGCGAGATCCGCATTCCCGTGTACGAGGAGGGCACGCACCGCACCGAGCTCATGCACGACTATCTGCCCGATCATCCGGGCGAGGGTGTGCAGCACATCGCGCTCGCGACCGACGACATCGTGCCGTGCATCGCCGCGCTAAAGGCCAACGGCGTGGAGTTCGTCGAACCGCCCGCCGCCTATTACGATTCGGTCGACGCGCGCCTGCCGGGCCATGGAATCGATCTGGACGCGTTGCGCCGGCATCACATCCTGATCGACGGCGAGATGGGCGCGGACGGCGTGCCGCGCCTGTTTTTCCAGACCTTCGTGAAGCGCCGCCCCGGCGAGATTTTCTTCGAAGTGGTGCAGCGCAGCGGCCATCATGGTTTCGGCGAGGGCAATCTCGATGTGCTGGCGCGCTCGCGCGCCGATCAACTCACCAGTCAGCCCGTCAAACGGTAACCACGATCTTGCCCACCTGATCGCCCGACTCCATGTAGCGATGCGCGTCGGCGATGCGCTCGAACGGGAACGTGCGATCGATCGCCGGCTTCAGCGCCCCCGAGGCGAGGCCTTCGGTAATGAAGCGCTTGGCGCGTTCGAGGCGCGCGGCGTCCGTCGTGATTTCGAAGAGCTCGTAGCCGCGCACGGTGAGGTGGCGCGCGAGCAGGTCCATCACAGGCACGCTCAATTCGCGCGTGTCGAGCGCGCCGTACTGGAAGAACATGCCCTGCCGCGCGAGCGCGCGCAACTGATGCGCCGCTTCGGGGCCGCCCACCGGATCGAACGCGACATGCGCGCCCGTGCCGCCGGTCAGTTCGAGCACCTGCTTCGTCAACTCCGGGCCGCCGCCCGCGATGACGTGTTTCGCGCCCGCCTGCAATAGCGCCTCGCGCTTCTTTGCACTGCGCGTGAGCGCGATGGGCATGGCGCCCACGCTATTGGCGATCTGGATCGCGGCGAGGCCCACGCTGCTCGACGCGGCGCCCACCAGCACCGCCTCGCCTTGTTTCAGCCCGCCCAGTTCGATCAGCGCGCCCCAGGCGGTGGTGTACATCATCCACGTGGCGGCGGCTTCCTCGAACGACAGCCCGGCCGGGTTTTTCACCACGGCATGCGCGGGGGCGTTTACGAGCTCGCCGTACATGCCGTATTCGAGGAACGAGAAGGCGGGCACGACGCTCACCGCGTCGCCGGGCGCGAAGCCGCTCACGCCGCTCCCCACGGCTTCGATCACGCCCGAGCCCTCATAGCCGAGGCCGGCCGGGAAGCGCGGCGCATACGTGTATTCGCCGCTACGGTACATCACCTCGGCGCGATTCAGGCCAATGGCCTTGACGCGGATCTGCACTTCGCCGGCACGCGGCGCGGGCACGTCGACGCTGTCGATCTGCAGGACTTCGGCGCCGCCGATGCGATTGAAGCGGACGATTCTGGACATATCGGACTCCTTGTCGGGGCGATCGGCGCGAGAGGGGCAGACCTGCCGCGGCACTCGCCCGATTGCATGATTTCATGGTTTCGAACGAGTACGACTGTAGGCCGTTGCGTGCCGCGAATAAACGCGCGGCGCGATTACTCATTGTTATTCGATCGATAACAATGGGCGCGGTTTGTTGCGCAAGGCTGTGCTGCTGGCGGATTCAGGCCGGATAGCGCCGTCCGACGAACTCCGAGATCCAGTCGACGAACACGCGCACCTTGCCCGGCAGATGGTCGCGATTCGCGTACATGACGGAGATCGGCTTGGGCGCGCTGGCGATGCCGGGCAGCACCTCCACGAGCTGGCCCGCGTCGATGTGCGGCTGGAGCGCCGGCCGCAGCGCGTGCACGAGGCCGAAGCCCGCGAGCGCGCAGGCGAGCAGCGCCTCGGAGTTGTCGGTGAGCACGCTGCTTTCGAGCTTGAGCGTCACAGCCTCGCCGGCGGGGCGGAAGGTCCAGTCGAGAACGCGGCGATTGCGGCCCGTGAAGAAGTTCACGGCCTGGTGCGCTCGCAGGTCGTCGAGCGTGCGCGGCACGCCATGGCGCGCGAGATACGCGGGCGCGGCGCAGGTCACCATCGGCACCGCGCCGATCTTGCGCGCGACCATGCTGGAGTCCTTGAGCTCGCCGATGCGCACGACGCAGTCGATGCCTTCGCCAATCAAATCGACGGGCTGGTCGCTCGCGCCGACCACGAGCTCGATCTGGGGATAGCGCTGCTGGAATTCGGGCAGCGCGGGAATGATCACGGACTTGGCGAACGCCGTGGCGAGATTCAGGCGCAGGCGGCCCCTGGGCTGCGGGCGCTGCTCCGAGAATTGCGCGAACGAGGCGAACGTGTCGTTCACGCTGGCGAGCAGTTGCACGCAGCGCCGGTAGAACGCCTCGCCTTCGGAGGTCGTGCTCACGCGCCGCGTGCTGCGGTTGAGCAGGCGAATGCCGAGCTCCTGTTCGAGCTGCTGCACGGCCTTGGTGACGGCGGGGCGGTGCAGTTGAAGGACTTCGGCGGCTTGCGTGAAGCTGCCGCGCTCGACGATGTTCACGTAGATCTGCAGGGTTTGCAGACGGTCCACGGGCGCTCCCGGGAATGGTTGGCTGGGTCAGCATCTTCGCATGCGCCGGCTGGCGGGGTGGGGCTTCAGGGCGTGCCGGCCAGCGAGATCCACAGCGAATCCTCAATAGAGGGATATTCATCCCTGTTTTAAGGATTCGGTGTTGATGGATTCTGCTCCCTCCAAACAAACCCTAACAAGTACGCCAAGTTGTTTGACAACTAGCCAGGGCAGGTGCTACTGTGCCGGATATCGACAACCCACCATTCCCGCACGAGGCCTCATGAACGTGTCCCCGATCGTCGAGAGCGAATTCGCCTCGACCGTGATGGCAGTGCCGCCGCTGGCACGCCGCTCCGACTTCTCGCTCGACGTCGAACAAAACCGCAAGCTCGTCCGCCACATGGAAGCGGGCGGCCTGCGCACGCTGCTCTACGGCGGCAATGCGAACCTCTATCACGTCGCCGTGAGCGAGTTCCGCGAACTGCTCGACATGCTGACGGAGGTGAGCTCGCCCGCAACGCGCGTGATCCCGGCCATCGGCCCCGACTACGGCAAGATGCTCGACCAGGCGCGCATCCTCGCGCAGACGAAATACCAGACGGCCATGGTCCTGCCGCTCGCCGGCTTCACCACGCCCGCGGGCGTGGAGGCGGGTCTCACGCGCATTGCCGACACGGCCGGCATTCCGCTCACGCTCTACATCAAGAACGAGAACTACGTCGACGTGGACACGCTCGCGCGCCTGATCGACCGCGGCACGCTGATTGCGGTGAAGTACGCGATCGTGCGCGAGGACCCCGCGAACGATCCGTATCTGCGCCGCCTGCTGCAAAGCGTGCGCGCCTCGCGGGTGATCTCGGGCATGGGCGAGCGCCCGGCGCTCGTGCACGTGCGCGACTTCGGTCTGGCCGCGTGGACCACGGGCTCGGGCTGCATCGCCGCGCGTGCCGTGATGGCGCTGCTCAAGGCCGCCAAGGAAGGCCGTGCCGACGAAGCGCAACGGCTTTACGATGCCTTCATGCCGCTCGAGACGCTGCGCGACAACATCTCGCTGATCCGCGTGCTGCATGACGCCGTCACGCTCACGGGCATCGCCGACATGGGCTCGATCCTGCCGCTGCTCTCGCACTCGCCGGCCGAGGCGCTGCCCGCCATCGGCGCGGCCGCGCAGGCGCTGCTCGCGTTCGAGCAGTCGCTCGCGGGCTCGGCGCAAGCGGCGCACGCCTGAGCGTGTCCTCACGCTTGAACCTCAATTGAATCGTTAATGAGCGGAACGAACATGCAGATCACTGGAGCAATGCTACTGGGCGCGCAGGCGGTGCGCGGCCAGGCGGGCGAGATGCGCGCGTTTGCGCCGGCCCTCGGCAAGGATATCGAGCCGCCCTTCGGCCTCGGCGACAAGGCCGATGTCGCTCGCGCCTGCGAACTCGCGGCGCAAGCCTTCGACGCGTTTCGCGCCGCGCCGCACGAAACGCGCGCCCGGCTGCTGGAGGCGATCGCCGAGCGCATTCTCGGCATCGGCGACGAACTGATCGAGCGCGCGCATCTGGAGTCGGCGCTGCCCAAGGCGCGTCTCGAAGGCGAGCGCGGCCGCACGGTCGGCCAGTTGCGCCTGTTCGCGGCGCTGGTGCGCGACGGCCGCTGGTGCGGCGCGGTGCTCGATTCGGCGCAGCCCGAGCGCAAGCCGGCGCCGCGTTCGGACCTGCGCGCGCGGCGCATCGGCGTGGGCCCCGTGGCCGTGTTCGGCGCGAGCAACTTCCCGCTGGCGTTCTCGGTGGCGGGCGGCGACACGGCCTCGGCGCTCGCCGCCGGCTGCCCGGTCGTCGTGAAGGCGCACCTCGCGCACCCGGGCACTTCGGAGCTCGTGGGCCGCGCGATCCAGCAGGCGGTCGCCGACGTCGGCTTGCCCGAGGGCGTGTTCTCGCTGATCTTCGGCGGCGGCAACGAAACCGGCGAGGCGCTCGTCGCGCATCCGGCCATCAAGGCGGTGGGCTTCACGGGCTCGCGCCGCGGCGGCCTCGCGCTCGCGCACCTCGCCGCGCAGCGCGCCGAGCCCATTCCCGTCTATGCCGAAATGAGCAGCATCAACCCGATGTTCGTGCTGCCGGCCGCGCTCGCCGCGCGCGGCGAGTCGATCGCGCAGGGTTTCATCGACTCGCTCACGATGGGCGTCGGCCAGTTCTGCACGAACCCGGGTCTCGTGCTCGCCATCGACGGTCCCGAACTCGAGCGCTTCGTGAAGGCCGCGAGCGCCGCGCTCGGCCAGAAGCCGGCGCAGACCATGCTGACGGCGGGCATCGCCACGGCTTATGGCGATGCCGTGGCGGCGCGCCAGACGACGCAAGGCGTCGAGCAACTGGCCGCCGGCACGCAGAGCGACGCCCAGTGTTCCGCGCAGCCGCTGCTGTTCAAGGCGGGCGCTGCGCAATTCCTCACGCAGCACGCGTTGTCGGACGAGATCTTCGGGCCGGCCTCGCTCGTCGTGGCTTGCCGCGACGAAGCCGAGCTCTTGCGCGTGGCGGAGCACCTCGAAGGCCAGCTCACGGCCACGCAGCAAATCGATCGCGGCGACTACGCGATGGCCGCGCGCCTCGTGCCGGTGCTCGAGCGCAAGGCGGGCCGCATTCTTGCGAATGGCTTCCCCACGGGCGTCGAAGTTTCGTATGCGATGGTTCACGGCGGTCCGTTCCCGGCCACCACGGATGCGCGTACGACCTCGGTGGGCGCGATGGCGATCGAGCGCTTCCTGCGCCCGGTCTGCTATCAGGACCTGCCGGCTGAATTGCTGCCGGCCGCGGTCCAGGACGACAACCCGCTGGGCCTGTGGCGTCTGCGCGACGGCGAACTCGTGCGCAAGTGAGTCCGGCGCGCCCGGCATGACGACTCAAAGGCGCTTGCAGCAGGGCTGCGAGCGCCTTCGGGCCGGGCCTGCCGGCGATCGTCCAGCAATCAGTCTGCAAAGCCCCCGACGTTGCTTGACAACTTGATGCGTGGTTCGGCATCCTTTGACCGCGGCACAACGGGCGCCACGGGCACAACGGGCGGTAGAGCAGTAGAAGAAAAAACGGCCGCACAGAACAAATCCCATAAACAGATGTGAGGAGAGAGACGCAATGTTCGATGGACGCTTGAAGGCCAGGGTGCTGGCCGTGTGTGTGGCGGCTGCGGCGGTGTTCGGCGCGGGCGCGGCGAAGGCCGATCCGGTTTCGCTGAACATAGTCGACGTGGCGGGCAATCTGCAGCTCACGCAGAAAGCCTTCGAGGCATTCAAGGCGAAGAACCCGAATCTCGTCTCCAACATCACTTACACCAACGCGCCGGCGCCGCAACTGCCCGGCAAGATCAAGGCGATGCAGGCCGCGGGCCGCGCCGACATCGATCTCGTGCTCACCGGCACCGACGCGCTCGCCGCCGGCATCGAGCAGAACCTCTGGATGAAGCTGCTGCCCGATCAAGCGGCGGCGCTGCCGGGCGTGCTCGACAAGTACGCGCCGGGCCCGCGCAAGATGCAGGAGCTCGCGCAGGGCTACGGCCTCGAAGTGTCGTATATGCCCGCGGGCCCGCTGATCGAGTACAACCCCGCGAAGGTGGCCAAGCCGCCGCATACGCCGCAGGAATTGCTCGCCTGGTGCAAGGCGAACCCCGGCAAGCTGATCTATGCGCGGCCGGCCAACTCGGGCCCGGGCCGCACTTTCCTGATGGGCCTGCCGTACCTGCTCGGCGATAAAAACCCGCAAGACCCCATCAACGGCTGGGACAAGACCTGGGCGTACCTGAAAGAGCTGAACACCTGCGTGCCGTACTACCCGGGCGGCACCTCGGCGGTCATGAAGGAACTGGGCGAGGGCTCGCGCGACATGACGGTGACCGTGACGGGCTGGGACATCAACCCGCGCGCGCTCGGCATCGTGCCGGCCGACTTCAAGGTGCAGGCGTTCGACAACATGACGTGGGTGAACGATGCCCACTATATGGTCGTGCCCAAGGGCGTCTCGAAGGAGAAGCTCGCGGTGCTGCTCAAGCTCATGAACTTCATGCTGGAGCCGCAGCAACAGGCCATGACCTATGACGACGGCTACTTCTATCCGGGCCCGGCAGTGAAGGATGTGACGCTCTCGATGGCGCCGAAGGCGAGCCAGGACGTGATCGCCAAATACGGCCGTCCCGAGTACGCGAAGTGGCTCACGCAGTATCCGCACGTGCAGCCGCTTTCGGCGCAGGCGATGGTCGCGGCGTTCCAGAAATGGGACCGCGAGATCGGCTCGCAGAAGTCGCAGTAACGGCTGACAAACAAGCGACGGGCGGGCGGTGCTGCCTCACGGGGGCACCGCCTGCCGCTTATGCTCAGGTAAGTGGATCTCGTGGTCAGGAAAGCATCATGAAGCATTCATTCGATCGTCTGCGTCTGGACTCGGTGTGCCGCAGTTTCGCCAGCGCCGAAGGCACGCAGCTCGCGGCGCTGCGCAACCTCGATCTGGAGATTCGCCGCGGCGAATTCATCGCGCTGCTCGGGCCCTCGGGCTGCGGGAAATCCACGGCGCTCAACTGCATTGCGGGCCTGCAGCCGCTCACGAGCGGCAGCATCTGGCTCGACGACGTGCGCATCGACGTGCTGCCGCCCGAGAAGCGCGGCTTTGGCATGGTGTTCCAGAACTACGCGCTGTTCCCGCACATGAGCGTGCTGGAGAACGTGGGCTTCGGCCTGAAGATGCAGGGCGTGCCGCGCGAGGAAGCGAAGCGCCGCGCGCGCGAGGCGCTGCAACTCGTGCAGCTCGTGGGTCATGAAAACAAGCTGCCGGGCCAGCTCTCGGGCGGCCAGCAGCAGCGCGTGGCGATCGCGCGCGCCATCGTGATCGAGCCGCCGCTCGTGCTGATGGACGAACCGCTCTCGAATCTCGACACCAAGCTGCGCATCGAGATGCGCGCGGAAATCCGCCGCATTCACGGCCAGCTCGAACGCGCCACGCTCTACGTGACGCACGATCAGGACGAAGCGCTCTCGATGGCCGACCGCATCGTCGTGATGAAAGAGGGCGTCGTGCAGCAGGTCGCGAGCCCGAAGGAAATCTATACCCGCCCCGCGAACCTGCACGTGGCGCGCTTCATGGGCTATCGCAACGTGCTGCCGTTCGCCGTGACCGGCGAGCAGGGCGAGCACATCGCGCTGTCCGCGTCGGGCATCACGCTCACCGGCATACCGATGGACGAAGCCATCGCGCAGGCGGGCGGCAACGCGATCTCCGTGGCGATGCGCCCCGAAGACTTCGAGCGCGCCGGCGCGGGCGACGCCAACGCCTTCGACGTCGAAGTCGAGATGGTGGAATACGGCGGCCGCGACTCGCTGCTGCTCGCCAACGCGCCGTTCGGCAAGCTGTGGGCGCGCGTGGAGGGCGAGTTCGAAGCGGGCGAGCGCGCCACGCTGCGCGTCGCGCCTTCGCGCGTGCTGGCCTATGCGGAGCGCGCATCATGAGCACGCTCGCCCGCTCCTTGAGCAAGCAGCCGCGCGACGCGCGCGGCTGGCTGATCGCGCCCGCGCTGGGCTTCATCATCGCGATGTTTCTCTACCCGTTCGCCTATGGGCTCATGCTGTCGTTCAAGCCGATGAACGGCGGCGGCATGTTCGCGAACTATCTGCAGTTCATTCACGATCTTTCGCTGTGGCCTACGGTGTTCGTCACGCTGAAGCTGGCGCTGCCCGCGACCGTCATCAACGTCGGGCTCTCGCTGCCGGTGGCGTTCGCGCTGCGCCGCAAGTCGCGCTATCAGAAGCTCGTGACGACGCTGCTCGTGATTCCGGTCACGCTCGGCACCGTGCTGATCGCCGACGGCATGCTGAGCTACTTCGGCCCGAACGGCTGGTTTCCGCAGGCGCTGCACGC
>JAITTX010000145.1 GCA_031286755.1 Paraburkholderia sp. | reverse complement strand
CGTTCCCCGTATAACGACGATTCTGAATTACCTTTCAGCTTCAATTCCAATCGGGAACAATCTGGAATGCAGGAAGGCAAGTCAGTTGGCTTTCGGCGTGAGGATATTGCCCGCGTCATTATATTTTTAGGGAAACTGAAAGATGGAAACCGGTATTGTCAAATGGTTCAATGATGCGAAGGGCTTTGGCTTCATCACGTCTGACGCCGGCGGCGACGACCTGTTCGCGCACTTCTCGGAGATCCGCGCGGAAGGCTTCAAGTCGCTGAAGGAGAACCAGCGTGTCTCGTTCGAGGTCAAGGTTGGCCCGAAGGGCAAGCAGGCGGCGAACATCCAGCCGTTGTAAGCGCGGAGCGCGAGCGGGTCTAAGCACCTGCTCCCCGCAACAGGTAGCCCTGGTGATCCCAGGGCTTTTTTTATTTTCAGCAGGCGAAGAAGCACGTAATAATATCGCGCTTCTTTATGACATTGATGTGATTGGCGGGAAAACCCCAATTCAAAAAATCTGCCGATGGTGAAATTAAAACGCGCCACCGGGAACACATTCTGCAATGTAAACCTCCAGCGCGCTTCGCCCAAACGGTGCATACTTGGGCGATTTTCTCATTCTCGCCTTGCCGCTTCACCATGTCCGACACCCTCTTGAACGCCGAATTTCCGTCCGACGTAGCCCCGCTGGTTTTTGTGGATCTAGAAACAACGGGTGGTTCGGTGGGCGAGCACCGCATCACTGAAGTCGGGGTTGTCGAGGTGAAAGACGGGCGGGCCATCCGGTGGAGTTCACTGGTCGATCCGCAGCAAACGATACCGCCCTTTATCCAGCAGCTCACTGGCATCACCGACGCCATGGTGCGCGGCGCGCCTACATTTGCCGAGATCGCGCCCGCGCTGTTCGAGCGGCTCTCGGGCAAGCTCTTCATTGCGCATAACGCCAGTTTCGATCGCGGTTTTCTGCGCGCCGAGTTCGAGCGTGCCGGTTTTACGTTCAATCCCGACGTGTTGTGTACCGTGCGCCTGTCGCGCGCGCTGTTTCCAGCCGAGAAGCGTCATGGTCTGGACGCGCTGGTGGAGCGCCACGCGCTCGTGCCGGCCGACCGTCACCGCGCGCTCGCCGACGCCGATCTGCTGTGGCAGTTTTGGCAGCGGCTGCCCGGGCTCGTACCGGCGCAAATGCTCGCTGAACAGGTGGAGCGACTTACACGCCGGCATCGCCTCGCGGGCGATATTACCGACGATCTCATCGATACCGCGCCGACTGGCCACGGCGTCTACGCATTTTTCGGCGAAAACGATGCGCCGCTCTATGTCGGGCGTAGTGTGCGAGTGCGTCAGCGCGTGCGCTCGCACCTGTCGGGCGAGCGGCGTTCGGCGCGTGAGCAGCGCATGGCGCAGCAGATCCGCCGCGTCGAATGGCAGGCAACCGGTGGGGAATTGGGCGCGCTTTTCGTCGAGGCGCGATGGATCGCGCAATTGCGGCCATCGTTCAACCGTGTGCCGCGTGTATCGAAGCACGACCCCTCGTGCGCGGCATGGCCGTTCGACGGCGCTGTCCTGGTTGAAGAGCGCGATGACCCGCACGGCCAGTCCGTGCTGCACGTGATCGATCGCTGGTGCTACCTCGGCGCGGTGGCGAGCGCGCCGCAGGCGGCCAGTCTCGTTGTGGCATCGGCCGCCGCCGATGCGCCGTTCGAGCTTTCGACGTGGCGCATTTTGCAGAGCCGCCTCGAGAAGGGCTTGCGCGTGCTGCCCTTACAGGAGCTGGTCGCCGACGGGTTGACGAGTGCGGCCTGATTAGCGCGCGAAAAAAGCGTCCGGTTGTTCTGGTTGTTCCGATTGCTCAGGCCGTGCCGCCTACGCCGCCGCCTTCGCACACATGGCCGAGCGCGTGCGTCATGGCTTCGGCGCGCGCCGAATCGTAACGTGTCAATTCTTTCCAGTTGGTGACCGCGCGCGCAACGCGCGCAGGGCAGTCGTCCGCCGCGCGCGCGGGCTGCACGCGTGCGAGCGCACCAATGAGCTGCGCCGTGAGGCGATCGAGTTGTGGACGCGTGACGGTCGCGAGGTCCGGCGCCGGACCGGTGGGCCCCTGCGACGACTGCCAGGTTGCGAAGAGCTTCTGCTGGACTTGTGTGCTCGCATCGATCTGATCACGGAAAAATGCACGCGCGAACGCTGGATCGACGCCCGAGGCTGCCGCGCGCTTCTGCACGTCGGCGAGCAGCGCGTTTTCGCGTGGCGTGTCCGTGATCGGCTTGTGGTTGAGCCACTTCCAGTGCGCGACGGGCTCTGCCAGCGAGAGGCGCTGCGCGACGAGGGCGACGAGGTTGGTGAGTGCCGTGTCATCGCCGTCGGCGCGTGCCGGGGCGGTTGGCAAGATGATGAGGAGCGCGGCGGCGCAGGACGCGAAGGCGCGGAATGCGGATTTCATTGCGAGAGGGCGGAGGCCGGCTGACCAAAGAGGAAAAGCGAAGGATAGCCGGTTATGAAGCGCTTGCAGACTTATTCGCGATTGTGCAAGGGCCCGCGTTGCCGCAAACGGTTCAATTCCAATGCGGCGGAAAACGATCTGGACTGTCTGTGCGAATGCGCACGAATTGCGCGCGAAATGAGCCACCTCCGCGCGTTTCTTCAAACGCACGTGCGTCAAGCGAGCTGAGGCGCTGTGTTTCGCACACAGCCAGCCACACGCGCCATCATTTCGATGGTGCGATCGAAAACGCGCAAAAACATATAGCGACTGCCACTCGGGCCCGCCGTTCGTTTTGCACGTCTAGCGCCAGTGCGCTGCCCCGTCACTTCTGTTCGTGTGCCTTGCGCTGCTCGTCGAGAAATGCCCGAACGTGAGCGGGCAATTCATCTCCGAGAAACTCGACGGCCACCGGTTCCGGATCCGGGCTGAATACTTGGTCCGGGGTCGGAATCCTTGGCGGTTTGGCGTCCATGATCTTTCTCCTATGTAAGGCAATTATCCGGCTCCGCCCTTCAGTCGCGCTAGTGCCCACCAACGCAAAGGAACTTTTCCGGTGGGCGTGTTGCTTTATTCGCACATCGGGATAACTTATTAACTGCGCGGGAATATAATCACTCGGATACGCTTCATTGTCGTTCGCATGCCGTCTGAATCGATGGCCCGCGAGCGTGTCTCCCGGTTGTCGCTCCTGCTGCACATCCTTCTCCGTGACTCGCCTGGCCGCGACCGCGCAAGCTTGACGGCGTTCTGCCATGGGGCGCGGCAAGCGTGCGCTGTGTCCTTGTATGTCCGCATGTCCGACCGCGTTTCGTTACCTGTCTATATCGGCCAATTATCGGCCGGGCTTGAACCCGCAACCTTAAACATAATTAAAACGATGTAAGCGTTCGTTTCGGTCGAGTGCGTCCCCGCCATATGGTCGTATTTAGCAGCGGGTTATTGCCAGCACTCATCTAAATGGTTGCAGGCGTGAAGCACGGTGTCCCGATGTGGCTCTCCGGTGTCCGCTCAGGATTGCTCTGGCGCCGGAACGTGCTGCGCATGGGCGTGGTTCGCCGGCACCGCGCGCACGTTCACCTGGCCGTGAATGCGCGCCTGATGGCCGTCCGCGAACATGTAATAGGGGAACGGGTGTGCCGGCTCGGACGCCGCGTCCAGGCGCGCGACCAGTTCGGGCGCGAGCGTGAAGCCGAGGGCGCCAAGCGATTCCTCGAGCTGTGCGGCCTGGGTCGCCCCGACAATGATGCTGGACACGCCACGCTTCTGATAGAGCCAGTTCAGCGCCACCTGTGCCATCGGCCGGCCGGCCTCGAGCGCAACGCGCTCCAGTTCGGCGACGATGGCGAAGTTGCGCGGCGAGAGCTTGTCGAAGCCGGGGGGCGGCTTGGGGCCCACGGTCTGCAGCCTGCCCGAGCCCGCTACGCCTGTGAGGCCCGACGCGCCGTCCGCACCCGCTTGCGAAGGCCGATACTTGCCCGATAACACACCCATGCCAAGCGGACTCCACGGCACGAGCCCCATGCCCAGTTGCGTCGCGAGATCGGCGAACTCATGCTCCGCGTTGCGTTCGATCAGCGAGTATTCGAGTTGCATGGCCGCGACCGGCTCGAAGCCGCGCCAGTCCGCGAGTGTCTGCGCCCGGCCCGCATACCACGCGGGCACATCCGAGAGTCCCACGTAGCGGATCTTGCCGGCGCGCACGGCGTCGTCCATGGCGCGCATCACTTCGTCGGCCGGCGTCATGCGGTCCCACGTGTGCAGGTAATAGAGATCGATGTAATCGGTGCCGAGCCGCTTGAGCGAGCCCTCGAGCGCGCGCAGCAGGTTCTTGCGATGATTGCCGCCCGCGTTGGGATTGCCCGTTTGCGCGTTGTACGAATACTTGGTGGCGATCACGAGCCGCTCGCGCAGGCCGCGGGCGGCCGCGAAGCGTCCGACCCAGGTTTCGCTCGTGCCTTCGGTGTAGAGGTCGGCGGTATCGATGAAGTTGCCGCCTGCGTCGACATAGAGATCGAAGAGTCGGCGCGCGGCGGCTTCGTCCGCGCCCCAGCCCCATTCGGTGCCGAACGTCATCGTGCCGAGAGCGATCGGGCTGACGCGCAGGCCGGAGCGGCCGAGCAGGGTGTAGGTGTCGAGTTTCATGGCGAGTGTCCGATTCCGCGCAGGGCGCGCAGATGAGTGGTGAGTACGGAGTCATCTTGCGCCTGATTATTTTGTGGAAAAATCGGGTTCACCTGAAAGGACTGTGAAGTCGTGCTTCACAATGGGGACGGGATGGCTCCGACGTTTGTCACCGTGCCGGACGCACCAGCTCTCGCGGCACGCATGCCCGCGCTGCTGGCAGTCGCCGCCGTCGCGCGTCATGGCAGCTTCACGCGCGCGGCGCTCGCTTGCGGGTTGTCCACCTCGGCACTCTCGCAAAGCGTGCGCGCGCTCGAGGCGCAACTCGGCGTGCGGCTCTTCAACCGCACGACGCGTCGCGTGGCGCTGACGGAAGCCGGGGCGCAGTTTCTCGCGCGCGTGCAGCCGGCGCTCGCGCAGATCGAGTCGGCGTTCGATGCGCTCGACGCCTCGCGCGACCAGCCCACCGGAACCTTGCGCATCAATCTGCCGCGCGTTGCGAGCGAGCTGCTCGTGCTCCCGCATCTCGCGGAATTCATGGAGCGCCATCCGCAAATCCGGCTCGAACTCGCGTTGAACGACGCCTTTGCCGATCTGGTGGGCGAAGGTTTCGATGCGGGTATCCGGCTTGGCGAATCGCTTGCGCCGGGCATGGTGGCGGTGCCGATAGGCGGGCCGATTCGCATCGCCGTGGTGGGTGCGCCGGCGTATTTCAGGCGCCACGCGCCGCCGGCCACCCCCGACGAGCTGGCGGCTCACGATTGCCTGCATTACCGCTTCGCCGCGGGCGGCGTTTATCGATGGGAGTTCGTTCGGCCGGACGAGCCGCAGCGCGTGTTCGACGTGCTCACGCAAGGGCGCTTCGTGACCAACGATTTGCGGACGATGGTCCGCGCCGCTGAGGCGGGCGTGGGCTTGCTGCACGTGATCGAGGACTATGTGCGCGAACAGCTCGACAGCGAATGTCTCGTACCCGTGCTTCAAGATTGGTGTCCGTCGTTTCCAGGCTTTTACCTGTACACACCCGGGCGTGCGCAACTGCCTCCCAAGCTGCGCGTATTCATCGACTTTCTGCGCGAGAAGCGAGGCATTGCCTGAGGCGCGGCATGGTTTTCAGCATCGTCTGATTCGGCCGTCAGGAGATCTCCGTTATCTTTAAAAAGACTGCGGTCTCCGCGCTTCACGTCCTTCGAACTTCAATCGCCGCCCGGGCGCCGCGCTAGCCTGTTGCGCGAACACACAATGGCCAATCAAAACAGCACTGAACTGTCTACCGTTGTAGCTGATGACGACTCGTGCATCCATGCAGCGCTCGCGCTCGCCGACCAGCACTTCGGCAACAGCCAGCTGGCTGAAGCGTTGCGCGCCTATCAGGACGTGCTCGCGGCGCAGCCGGACCATCCGCACGCATTGCATCGCATGTCGCTCGCGCATTTTCGCAGCGGCGAGCAGGCACTCGCGCGCGATTATCTCGAGCGCGCGCTGAACGTCGCGCCGCAATGCGCCGATCTGTGGGAGCATCGCGGGCTGATCGCCGCGCTGGCGGGAGAGCACATTGCGGCCGAGGCTTTTTATCACCGCGCCATCGCGCTGACCGGCGGCACGGCAAGCCTGCATCGCAACCTGGGCGACGTGCTGAAGCTCGCCGGTCGCCGGGCCGAGGCGTGTGTGCACTACGAAAAGGCGCTCGGGTTCGATCCGGCGCTTCACCATGCCGTACACCGTCTCGCCATGCTCAGGCTCGAAGACGGACGCCACGACGAGGCCGTGAATTATCTGCGCCGCGCATGGACGCTCGGGGCCTCGCGCCTGGCCGACGGCATCGAATTGATCAAAGCGCTGTCGCATCTCGGGCGCATTGACGAAGCAGATGCCCAGATTGTGCTCATGCGCGCGACATTCGCAACGGATCCCTATGCGCTAGACGAACTGGCCTTCCAGTTGAACGCACTCCATCGCTACGAAAAGGCCTATGAAGTTGCTGCGCAGGGGCTCGCGCAGGATGCCGGGCGCGCGGGTTTGCATCACAACGCCGCGTACGCAGCGAATATGTCCGGGGATCATGCGCGCATGCGGCGGCACAGTGTCGAGGCCGCGCGTTTGATGCCCGACAACGCGCATCTGCAGTTCAATGTTGCGGCGTCGCTGTTGCGTGACGGCGAGTTCGAGGAGGGGTGGCGTCATTACCGCTGGCACGAACGTTTGCCGCAGAACGACACGCTGGTGCGGCCCGGCTTTCCGGAATGGTCGGGCGAGCCCGTCGCGGGACGACGCTTCCTGCTGGTTGGCGAGCAGGGGCTGGGCGATCAAATTCAGTCCCTGCGCTACGCCGACTGGCTGCAGCGTCAGGGCGCGACAGTCGATGTCTGGGTCAGCGATGCGCTGGGCGGCGCGGCGGCATGCGCGGGCGGGGTGAATCGGGCTTGGACTACGTTTCCGCCCGGTCCCTACGATTATTGGTGCCGTATGTTTCGGTTTCCTGAGCATATGAGGCTGACCATCAGCATGTTGCCGCTCGCTATGCAATATCTCAACGCGCCTTCCGAGGCCATCGGCTGCTGGCGTGAGCGGATTGCCGGCTCGACAGGCATGAACTCGCGCAAGCACCGCATAGGTCTGGTGTGGGCCGGCAACCCCGACTACGAGTTTGACCGCTATCGTTCCATTGCCCTGCGTGCGCTCCATCCCGTGCTTGCGCGCAGTGACGTGTCGTGGTTCGCGTTGCAGAAGGGCGCCGCGCAGTGCGACGTGGAGGCGTTGCCGTCCGGCATCGACATGACGCCACTCGGACCGGAGATCTCGAATTTCACCGATACGCTCGCCATCGTGCAGTCGCTCGATCTCGTGATTACCGTGGATACGTCGGTTGCGCATCTTGCGGGTGCCGCGAATGTGCCGGTGTGGATCCTGCTGCCGACCTGCACCGACTGGCGCTGGATGACGGGCCGCAGCGATACGCCGTGGTATCCGTCGGCGCGGCTTTTCAGGCAAAGCGAGTTGGGGTGCTGGGATGGCGTGATCGAGGAGGTGGGGGAGGCGCTGGATGTGTTGCCGCCGTGCCGTTGAAGAAGCGGCGCGCGTTACCCTGATGCAGGAGGGCAACGCACAAAACAAAAAGCCCAGTCGAAGACTGGGCTTTTTGTTTGAAACTTGGTGGTGCCGGAAAGAGGAATCGAACCCCCGACCTTCGCATTACGAATGCG
>JAITTX010000003.1 GCA_031286755.1 Paraburkholderia sp. | reverse complement strand
TCCGCGATCACGCGGGCGACGGCCTCACGCACGTCGTTCGGCGCGGACTTGGGCGAGAAGTCGGCGCGATTTTCCCAGGCGGAGTCGATGATCTGCTGAAGTTGTTGCGACATGGTGGTGATTTCGTGTGAGTTCAAATGCGGTGGCTCGCGCACCCGGGATCGGGCACGCGTACGGAGGTGGCTTTACTGCGCTTTACTGCCCGAGCGAGCGGCAGAAGTCGACGATGCGCTGCGCGCCTTCGATGCACTCATCGACATCGGCGACGAGCGCCATGCGGACGAAGTCAGCGCCGGGATTCGCGCCATGCGCGTCGCGCGCGAGATACGAGCCCGGCAGAACCGTAACATTATAGTCGGCGTAAAGGCGCTGGGCGAACGCGGTATCCGTGAGGCCGGTGCGCGCGACGTTGGCCCAGAGATAGAACGCGGCATCGGGGAGTTTCACGTCGAGCACTTCGGCGAGCATCGGCGTCACCGTCGAAAACTTCCGCAGGTACTTCGCACGGTTCTCGCGCACGTGCGCCTCGTCGCCCCAGGCCGCGATGCTCGCGGACTGCCAGACCGGCGAGAGCGCCGAGCCATGGTAGGTGCGGTAAAGCAGAAACTGCTTGAGCAGCGCCGCATCGCCCGCGACGAAGCCCGAGCGCATGCCGGGCGCGTTCGAGCGCTTCGAGAGGCTCGAGAGCATGATCAGGCGCTCGAAGCCGCGGCCGAGCCGGTGCGCCGCCTCCAGGCCGCCGAGCGGCGGATTGGCTTCGTCGAAGTAGATTTCCGAGTAGCACTCGTCGGAGGCAATCACGAAGCCGTAGCGGTCCGATAGCGCGAACAGCTCGCGCCAGTCGTCGAGCGTGAGCACGGCGCCAGTGGGGTTGCCCGGCGAGCAGACGTAGAGCAGTTGCGTGCGGGCCCAGACGTCTTCAGGAACTTGCGAATAATCGCAGGCGAAGTTGCGCCTCGGGTCGCTGTTCACGAAGTACGGCTCGGCGCCCGCGAGCAGCGCGGCGCCTTCGTAGATCTGGTAGAACGGATTCGGACAGAGTACGATCGGCCGCCTTGCCGGATCTTTTGCGCCAGCAGTGGGATCCACGACCGCCTGGGCGAGCGCGAAGAGCGCCTCGCGCGAGCCGCACACGGGCAGTACTTGCGTGGCCGCGTCGATGGCGGGCAGGCCGTAGCGCTCGGTCACCCATTTCGCGATCGCCTCGCGCAGCGCCGGGCTGCCGGCCGTGGCCGGGTAGGCCGAAAGGCCGTCGAGCGAGGCGACGATGGCGTCGCGGATCAGCGCGGGCGTCGGATGTTTCGGCTCGCCGATTCCGAAGCTGATGTGGCGCAGGCCGGCCTTCGGCACGACGTCCTTGAAGAGCGCGCGCAGCTTTTCGAAGGGATAGGGCTGGAGAGTGTCGAGTAGCGGATTCACTGGCTTGGCGGGCGAAGAGCGAAAGACGGGTGGACAGCGCGCGGCGCAAGGGCCGGCATCGGCGGCCGGGTTCCGGCGACGACGCGACCCCGAAATGGTCATGCCAGGGCCGGTTTTCGCTGCGCCAGGCGTCGCGATCCGGCATGGGTGGCGTGAATCGCGGCGGCGCAGTGTCTATCGTGCGTCGGATGTGGCTGCAGCGGCTGGGAAAGCGTGGATTATAACTTGGCGATGCGCGGCCTGCGGGCGCTCCCGCGGGCGCCGGCAATGTGCATGGCGTCCGGGTGCGGGCGCGCAAGGCCCGGTGGGCGTGCTTCGGCGGCGTTCGTCGCCGGCGCATGAGATGTCGCGCATACCGTCTATATGGCGACAAGCGGGCAAAAAGCGGGCGACGGGCAGGGCAAGCGGAAATCGGAAAAAGGACAGGTATGCAGTCTGGAAATGGACCGGTGCGCGCTATCCGCGCATCGGCGCGGTGCGGGAGGGGCGCGCAATGAGCACGGTTGGCACCGGCCTGAAGTCTGGCTTGCCGACGCTCGCCATCATGATCGGCGCCTCGGTGTGGGGGGTGATCTGGTATCCGCTGCGCACGCTGGCGGCTCTGGGCCTGACCGGCACGGCGGCCGCGGCCGCCACCAGCACGGCGGGCTGCCTCTTCGTGCTGTTGCTGCGCCACCGCTCGATCGCCACGGTGCGCTGGCACTGGGTGCTGCCGATGCTCGGGCTGGCGGCGGGCGTGACCAATGTCGGTTTCGTGTGGGGCGCGATCCACGGCGAAGTGATGCGCGTGCTGCTGCTTTTCTACCTCACCCCGGCATGGACGGCGATCTTCGCGCATTTCATCCTGCGCGAGCGCCTCACCTGGGCCGGCGCGGCGCTTTCAGCGCTGTCGCTCGCGGGGGCCGTGCTGATGCTGTGGTCGCCGAAGCTGGGCATGCCGCTGCCGGGCAGCCCGGCCGAATGGGCGGGGCTCGCGGGCGGCATGGGCTTCGCGATGAGCAACGTGCTCGTGGTGAAGACGAGCCGCGTGTTGCCGCAGATGAAACCGGAAATGCGCACGGCCGTGATCTTCGGCGGGGCGGCAATCTTCGGCGCGGCGGTGTCGCGCTTCGAGCCGATGCCGGTGCTGCACGCCGGCGAGCCGCTCGCGCACATCGTGCTGCTCGTCATCGTGCTCGGCCTCTTGCTCAGCTCGAACAACATGCTCGTGCAATACGGTCTCGCGCGCGTGCCGGCGAACCGCGCGTCGATCATCATGCTGTTCGAGATCGTGGTGACCGCGCTCTCGTCGTGGCTGCTCGCAGGCGAAACGCCGGGGCCACGCGAGTGGGCGGGCGGTGCATGCATCGTGCTGGCATCGCTGCTGTCGAGCTGGGTGCACCGGGCGCAGGACACGAAAGAGGGCGAAAAGCGTGGGCAGCACGCGAGCGCCGACGCCAGCGCGATGACCCACGCGCAAGCGTGCCCCATCGACGAAAGCGGCAATGCCGGCGGCGGCGGTAATGACGCAGGCGACCCCGGCGCTTCACCGAATAGCGGCCGGAATGGCGCGCGCACGATGGTATGATTGCCGCTGATCCTCGCCGGCCGGGCGCGCACAAGGTGCTCCGCGCGGCGAGCCGTGGCGGCTGCCCGACATGTAGTGCCTGAAGTGCTCGAAGCGCGTGCGCCACGTGGCGCACCGCCGTGCGACCGGCAGTGAGGTCGACGGCACGTGGCTTGCTGCGCCGGCGGTCCCGTTCACTCTCCCTATTCAAACAGCGATATCGCCGTGCGTCTGACCTCGATTAAACTCGCTGGCTTCAAATCATTCGTCGATCCCACGCATTTCCAGGTCCCGGGCCAACTGGTCGGAGTGGTCGGGCCTAATGGCTGTGGCAAATCGAACATCATCGACGCCGTGCGCTGGGTGCTCGGCGAATCGCGCGCCTCTGAGTTGCGCGGCGAGTCGATGCAGGACGTCATCTTCAACGGCTCCACCGCACGCAAGCCCGGCAGCCGCGCGAGCGTCGAACTCGTGTTCGACAACGCGGACGGGCGGGCCGCGGGCCAGTGGGGCCAGTATGCCGAGATCGCCGTCAAGCGCGTGCTCACGCGCGACGGCACCTCGAGCTACTACATCAACAATCTGCCGGCGCGCCGGCGCGACATCCAGGACATCTTCCTCGGCACCGGCCTCGGGCCGCGCGCGTACGCGATCATCGGGCAGGGCATGATCGCGCGCATCATCGAGGCGAAGCCCGAGGAGCTGCGCGTGTTCCTCGAAGAGGCCGCGGGCGTCTCGAAGTACAAGGAGCGCCGTCGCGAAACGGAAAACCGTCTGCACGACACGCGCGAGAACCTCACGCGCGTGGAGGACATCGTGCGCGAGCTCTCCACGAATCTGGAGAAGCTCGAGGGCCAGGCGGTGGTGGCCACCAAATTCCGCGAGTTGCAGGCCGACGGCGAGGAAAAGCAGCGCCTGCTGTGGCTCTTGCGCAAGAACGAAGCGGCCAGCGAGCAGCAGCGCCAGCAGCGCGCGATCGAGCAGGCGCAGATCGACCTCGAGCGGCACACCGCGCAACTGCGCGAAGTCGAGGCGCAGCTCGAAACGCTGCGTGTCGCACACTATTCGGCGAGCGATGCGATGCAGGGTGCGCAAGGCTCGCTCTATGAAGCGAACGCCGAAGTGAGCCGCCTCGAAGCGGAAATCAAGTTCATCGTCGAGTCGCGCAATCGCGTGCAGGCGCAGATCGCGGCGCTCACCGCCCAGCGCGAGCAATGGCAGGTGCAGGCGCAAAAGGCTCAGGACGATATCGCCGACGCAGAAGAGCAGCTCGCGATGGGCGAGGAAAAGGCGGCTATCGCCGAAGAGCAGGCGGCGGCGAAGCAGGAAGCGCTGCCGGCGCTCGAAAACCGCTGGCGCGACGCGCAGACGCAACTGAACGAAGAGCGCGCGGGCATCGCGCGCACCGAGCAGGCGATCAAGCTCGAAGCCGCGCATCAGCGCAACGCCGACCAGATGCTCCAGCAGCTTCAGCAGCGCCACGAGCGCCTGA
>JAITTX010000505.1 GCA_031286755.1 Paraburkholderia sp. | reverse complement strand
TCTCCCATTGCTCGACGGGGCCGTGCCGCCAGTCGAATTCGGCGCGCACCGGCACGCCGTCGGTGTCGATGCAGTCGAGTTCGGCGGCGATGGGCGTCGCGCAATCCGCGGGCACGTGCAGCGTGGCGCCGCGCAGCAGCACTTCACGCGGCAGGATGCGCGTGACGATGGAAAGCGCGTTGATGCCAGGATCGAACACGCCCAGGCCGCCCGGCTCCCAGATCCATTGCTGGCCGGGGTGCCAGCGCCGCACGTCTTCTTTCCAGCGCACGTGCACGGCGCGGATCGTGCGCTCGGCGAGCCAGGCACGCGCCGGTTCGACGGCGCTCGCGCAACGCGAATGCCACGTGGCGAATAGCGTGCGGTTGTGCTCGCGCGCCAGCTCGCGCAGCGCCTCCACTTCGCTCACGCTCGCGCCGGGCGGCTTTTCGAGCATCACATGCTTGCCCGCTTCGAGCGCCGCGCGTGCCTGCGCGTAGCGCACCTGCGGGGGCGCGCAGAGCGAGACGGCGTCGAGTTCGGATTCGGCCGCGAGCAGCGCGCCAATATCGGGGTAGTTGCGCACCTGCTCGACCTGCGCGTTGCGGCTCGCGCACGCCACGAGCTCGAAGCCGGGGTTGCCCGCGATGGCGGGCAAATGCTGGTCGCGCGCGATCTTGCCCACGCCGACGACAGCCAATGTATACGACGCATTCATGACGGCCTCTGCTGTTTTATTCGAACCAGTCACCGGGTTAATCTGGATGCCGAATCAATCACTTGCCCCAGCGCAGCACGAGCGGATCGAGCCGGCGCGCAATGGCGACCAATTCGGCGCGCGTTTCCGGATGCATCGCGGGCAGCGGGTGGCGCGGCAGCTCGCAAGCGATCACGCCGCCCTCCTTCATGAGCGCCTTGCAGGCGAGCAGCCCCGCCTGACGGTTCTCGTGATTGATGAGCGGCAGCCACTGCTGATAGAGCGCGAAGGCCTCGTCGAGACGGCCCGCGCGATGCGCCTCGATGATCGGGCGGATGCCGTCCGGGAAGCCGCCGCCCGTCATCGAGCCGGTCGCGCCCGCGTTGAGGTCCGCCAGCAGCGTGATGGCCTCTTCGCCGTCCCACGGCCCCTCGGCCGCTTCGCCCGCAAGACGGATCAGCTCGCGCAGCTTGTTCGCGGCGCCCGGCGTCTCGATCTTGAAGTACGCCACCTGCTCGATCTCGCGCGCCATGCGCGCGAGGAACGCCGCGGAAAGCACCGTGCCGCTCGCGGGCGCGTCCTGGATCATGATGGGAACGTCGATGGCGTCCGACACGCGTGCGTAGAACTCGTAGATCTGCTGCTCGGGCACGCGGAAGGTCGCGCCGTGATACGGCGGCATCAGCATGACCATGGCCGCGCCCTGCTCCTGCGCGCGCTTGCTGCGCGCCGCGCACACGGTGCTGCCGTAATGCGTGGTGGTGACGATCACCGGCACGCGGCCGGCCACATGCTCGAGCACGGTGCGCGTGATGGTTTCGCGTTCGTCGTCGGAGAGCGAAAACTGCTCGGAGAAGTTCGCGAGAAGACACAGGCCGTCCGAGCCCGCGTCGATCATGAAGTCCACGGCGCGCTTCTGGCTTTCCAGATCCAGCTCGCCGGTCTCGGTGAAGGTGGTGGGCACCACCGGGAAAATACCGCGGTAGCGCGGCTGATTGTTCGTGCCCGGGTTCGAATTCAGGTTCGCATTCATATCGTCAGTCTTGCCATGAAAGGTGCATGGGGCCGCGCGCTCACAGCGTGTTCAGAGCGCGTTCACGACTCGCTCGCCACGGCGCCCCCGCCGCGCGGCGACGGGCGCAATGCCGCGCGCACCACGAACGTCACGAGCGCGGCGAACACCAGCGTGGCCGCGAGAAAGTACAGGCCGGCCGCGAGGCTGCCCGTTGCATCCTTGATGAGCCCGACTCCATAGGGGCCGAAGTAGCCGCCGAGATTCGCGAGCGAATTGATCGTCGCGATGCCCACGGCTGCGCTCGCGCCGGTCAGGAACTCGCCGGGCAGCGCCCAGACCACGGCCTGAATCGAGTAGATCGAGAATGCGCTCAGGCAGATGAACAGCAATTGCAGCGCCGGCGCGCGAAACCACGCGCTCGCGGCCATCGTCAGCGCCGCCGCGGCCGACACCACGACGATGTGGCCGTAACGCTCGCGGTGCTTGTCCGAGTGGCGCGGCACGATCAGGAGGCCCGCCACCGCGAACAGATACGGCACGGCGGAAAGCAGGCCCGCCGTGGCATCGCTCACGCCGAACGCCTTGATAATGGTAGGCAACCAGAGCGACAAACCATAGATGCACAGCGGAAACGGCAGGAACAGCAGCGCGAGCAGCAGCACGCGGCGGTCCTTGAGCGCGCTGAACGGGTTGCGGTGCGCTTCGAGCCGGAAGGTGCGCCGGTCGGCGGCCAGCTCGCGCTCGATCCAGCGGCGCTCGTGGTCGTCGAGCCAGCGCGCGCGGGCCGGCGACTCGGGCAAGAGGCGCAGCGTGGGCACGCACAACAGCACGGCGGGCAAGCCGCTCACGATGAACAGTATCTGCCAGTTCGCGAGGCCGAAAAAGCCGTGCGTTTCGAGCAGCGCGCCCGCGATCGGCCCGGTGACGATGCCCGCGATGGGCTGCGCGAGCACGAGCAGGCCGATCACGCGCGCGCGGTGGCGCATCGGGAACCACTGCGTGAGGAAATACAGAATGCCGGGATAGAGGCCCGCTTCGGCCGCACCCAGCAAGAAGCGCAGCGCATAGAAACTCTTCGGACCACTGACGAGCGCCATCAGCATCGTGATCACGCCCCACGTGAACAGGATGCGCGCGAACCACACACGCGCGCCGAAGCGTTCGAGCGCGAGATTGCTCGGCACCTCGCACAGGAAGTAGCCGATGAAGAAGAGCCCCGCGCCCAGGCCATAGGCAGCGTCGCTCAGGCCCACGGCGGCGTTCATGTGCAGCTTCGCGAAGCCCACCACCGTGCGGTCCACATAGGCCACCACGTAGATCAGCGCGAGAAAGGGCACGAGGCGGCGCGCGATATGGCCGACGATGTGCTTTTCCTCCTCGCTCTCGCCGCTCGCGCGGGCCTCGGCCGTGACGGGTTCAAGCGCGTGCTGATTCGTCATGGTTTCGTCTCACGTCAGTGCGAGTGGCGTGGCACGGCGGCGCCGCGCTGGCCCACGAGAAAGTCGAGGTCGCAGCCTTCGTCGGCCTGCAGCACGTGATCGACGTAAAGCCGCGCGTAACCGCCCTTGCCCAGTTGCTCCGCCACGCCCGGCGCGGCGGCCGGATCGGCGTCGCTCAAGCGGCGCTTGAGTTCTTCCTCGCCGATGTCCAGATGCAGGCGGCCCGCCTCGCAGTCGAGCTCGATCCAGTCGCCGTTGCGCACCGCCGCGAGCGGCCCGCCCGCCGCCGCCTCGGGCGCCACGTGCAGCACCACCGTGCCGTAGGCCGTGCCGCTCATGCGCGCGTCCGAGATGCGCACCATGTCCTTCACGCCCTGGCGCAGGAGCTTGGGCGGCAGGCCCATGTTGCCGACCTCGGCCATGCCGGGATAGCCGCGCGGGCCGCAGTTCTTCATCACCAGCACCGAGTCCTTGTCCACGTCGAGCGACTCGTCGGCGATGGTCGCCTTGTAGTGGTCGAAGTTCTCGAACACCACGGCGCGCCCGCGATGCTTGAGCAACTCGGGCGTGGCCGCCGAGGGCTTCAAAACCGCGCCGCGCGGCGCGAGATTGCCGCGCAGGATGCAGATGCCGCCGTCGTCGATCAAGGGCTTGTCGAGCGGGCGGATCACCTCGTCGTTGTAATTGGGCGCCTCGCGCACGTTGTCCCAGAGCGACTTGCCGTTGACGGTGAGCGCATCGGGATGCGGCAGCAGATTCGCTTCGCCCAGGCGCCGCAACACGGCCGGCAGTCCGCCCGCGTAATAGAACTCCTCCATCAGGAAGCGGCCCGAGGGCTGCAAGTCGACGATGGTGGGCGTGTTGCGGCCAATGCGCATCCAGTCCTCGAGTTCGAGCGGCACGCCCAGGCGCCCCGCAATCGCCTTCAGGTGGATCACGGCGTTGGTCGAGCCGCCAATGGCCGCGTTGGTGCGGATCGCGTTCTCGAACGCCGCGCGCGTGAGCACCTTCGAGAGCCTGAGATCCTCCAGCGCCATCTGCACGATGCGCATGCCCGACAGGTGCGCGAGCACGTAGCGGCGCGCATCCACGGCGGGAATGGCCGCGTTGTGCGGCAGCGAGACGCCCAGCGCCTCGGCCATGCAGGCCATCGTGGAGGCCGTGCCCATGGTGTTGCAGGTGCCCGCCGAGCGCGACATGCCGGCCTCGGCCGAGAGGAAGTGATGCAGATCGATCTCGCCCGCCTTGAGCGATTCATGCAGGCGCCACACCGCCGTGCCCGAGCCGATGTCCTTGCCTTCGAGCTTGCCGTTGAGCATCGGCCCGCCGGTCACGACGATGGCGGGCACGTCGCAGCTCGCCGCGCCCATCAAGAGCGCGGGCGTGGTCTTGTCGCAGCCGCACAGCAGCACGACGGCGTCGATAGGATTGCCGCGAATGGCCTCTTCCACGTCCATGGACGCGAGATTGCGCGTGAGCATGGCCGAGGGGCGCAGGTTCGATTCGCCGTTCGAGAACACGGGGAATTCCACGGGGAAGCCGCCCGCCTCGTAAATGCCGCGCTTCACGTGCTCGGCGAGCTTGCGAAAGTGCGCGTTGCAGGGCGTCAGTTCGGACCACGTATTGCAGATGCCGATGACCGGGCGGCCATCGAATTCGTGATCGGGAATGCCCTGATTCTTCATCCAGCTTCGGTACATGAAGCCGTTCTTGTCAGTGGTGCCGAACCACTGTTGGGAGCGCAGTTTGGGTTTCGTTGCCGACATCGTCCGGGGTCTTCGTAGCTCAATGTTCGGCCTAGTCTAGGGAGAAGTCTGATAACCTTCTAATGAAATATCGGACGCTTTCGATATCGAAATCGGCATTGGTATAAACACCAAGAACTATTTGGGACAGGCAGGCGAAACATGCTCGATTCGAGCCCCTGGTATGTACGCACGCGGCTCAAGACGCGCCAGTTGCTGCTGGTCGTCGCGCTGGCCGAAGAAGGCAATATTCACCGCGCGGCGGCAGTGCTGAACATGACGCAGCCCGCGGCTTCCAAACTCCTGCGCGAGCTGGAGGAGATGCTGGACGCGCTGCTGTTCGAGCGCATGCCGCGAGGCATGCGGCCCACGCTCTATGGCGACGCGCTGATCCGCCACGCGCGCGCCGTACTCGGCAGCCTCGACCAGGCGCAGGAGGAACTGGCCGCATTGAAGGCCGGGCGGCTCGGCCATGTGGCGGTGGGCGCGATCACCTCGCCGGGCGTGCGCGTGCTGCCCGCGGCCGTGGCGGCGGTCAAGCGCGAGCATGCGAGCATGCGCGTCTCGGTGGAGATCGACGCGAGCAACGTGCTGCTCGAACATCTCGCGCAGGAAAAGCTCGACGTGGTGCTCGGGCGGCTTTCCGCGGAGCATGACAAGCTCCAGTTGCGCTACGAGCCGCTCACGGGCGAGCCCGTGTGCGCCGTGGTGCGGCCCGGGCATCCGCTGCTGGAGGCCGCGCCTTCGCCCTTGCGCGAACGCGCGCCGGCTGATGCCCGCGCCCGCACGCAAGCGCGGGTATCAGCCGATACGCCGCTCGCGCTCGCCGACGTGGCGCGCGCCACGTGGGTCGTGCCGCCCGTGGGCAGCGTGCTGCGCCACCGCTTCGAGCTGATGTTCCAGCGCGCGAGCCTCGCGCCGCCCTCGAACGTGGTGGAAACGCCCGCGCTGCTCTTCATCACGCGCGTGCTGGAGCAAAGCGACATGATCGCCGTGCTCACCGAGGACGTGGCGCGCTATTACGCGGCGCACGGCATGGTCGCGGTGCTGCCGCTGCCGATGGATTGCCAGATGGACGACTTCGGCATCATCACGCGCGCCGACCGCCTGCTCTCGCCCGCGGCGCAGATCATGATCGACGTGCTGCGCGAGGTGAGCGGGGCGATTTATGGCGTGCCTCCCGGCAACACCCAGGATCGCGGCAAGCGCGGCACGCGTTGATGGCGCTCGCGCCGGATAAACTGCCGCCATTACGCCCCCA
>JAITTX010000470.1 GCA_031286755.1 Paraburkholderia sp. | reverse complement strand
GTGCTGCGCATCGATGCGGACAGCACACGCCGCAAGGGCAGCGCACAGGCGCTGTTCTCCGACGTTCACGCCGGCGACGTCGACATCCTCGTGGGCACGCAGATGATCGCGAAGGGGCACGACTTCCAGCGCGTCTCGCTGGTGGGCGTGCTCAATGCCGATAACGCGCTCTTCTCGCACGACTTCCGGGCGAGCGAGCGGTTATTCGCGCAATTGATGCAGGTGAGCGGCCGGGCGGGGCGCGCGGGCTTGCCGGGCGAGGTGATCGTCCAGACGCGCTACCCGCGTCACGCGATCTATCACGCGCTGGCGCGCCACGACTACGTGGGCTTTGCGAATTCGCAGATTGCCGAGCGCCGCGACGCGCATCTGCCGCCGTTCGTCTACCAGGCGTTGCTGCGCGCGGAAGGGCGCACGCTGGAGGCGGCGCTGGCGTTTCTCGCCGAAGCGGCGCAGGCGCTCGCGGCCATTCCGGCCGCGGAACGCGTGACCGCTTACGACGCGGTGCCGCTCACGATCGTAAAGGTCATGAACGTGCATCGCGCGCAACTGCTCGTCGAGAGCCAGTCGCGTGCCGCCCTCCAGGCCACGCTGCGGGCATGGCAACCCGCGCTGCGCGCCTTGCGGGGCGTGCTGCGCTGGAACCTGGAAGTCGATCCGCTGGATATCTGATCAATGTCGCGCGGCGTGGGGCGCTTGCGCTCGCCCGTCTCGCACGCGCACTTTGCGCGTGGCGGGCGCCGTCGCGCCGCGAATGAACAACACGGCGCACAACGCGCACATGGACCAGACACCTGCCACCACCAGCCACTTTTCCATTTTTCGGTCCTCGCGCCAGACTCAATGATCGGCCCCCGTAATGTTTGTATAACGGCACGAGAACGGAATCGATTAGGGTTCACCTGACTGTTGCTCGCCAGGGAAAATACCGAGTGCAACGCGCCAGCCAATGCCGGTGGGCGCTGGCCGCAAACCTGCGCCACATAAGGCTTCGCGCTCGGTGCAACCAGACCGGCCATAGGGTTGCACCTTTTTATTGGGAGGGGTACGATTCGGCCACTTTTTGGTCTTTCGCCGGTGTGGGTTGGCCGGCATACGAAGGAAACATGGCTAGCACCACCCTCGGCGTCAAGGTCGACGACCTGCTTCGTTCGCGGCTCAAAGATGCCGCCACGCGCCTCGAGCGCACTCCGCACTGGCTCATCAAGCAGGCGATCTTTGCCTACCTCGAGAAGATCGAGCATGGCCAGTTGCCCCCCGAACTGAGCGGCCATGTGAACGCCGCCGATCTCGGCGATGGCGCAACCAGCGACAGCGACGAAGAAGCCGCGTCGCACCCGTTCCTCGAATTCGCCCAGAACGTGCAACCGCAGTCGGTGCTGCGCGCGGCCATCACGGCCGCCTACCGCCGTCCCGAGCCGGAGTGCGTGCCGTTCCTGATCGGCGAGGCGCGCCTGCCCGCGAACCTCACGGGCGAAGTGACGAAGCTCGCCACGAAGCTCGTCGAGGCGCTGCGCGCCAAGGGTGCCGGCGGCGGCGTCGAAGGTCTGATCCACGAATTCTCGCTCTCGAGCCAGGAAGGCGTCGCGCTGATGTGTCTCGCCGAGGCGCTCCTGCGCATTCCCGACCGCGCCACGCGCGATGCGCTCATTCGCGACAAGATCAGCAAGGGCGACTGGAAATCGCACGTGGGCCACGCGCCCTCGCTGTTCGTGAACGCCGCCACCTGGGGCCTCATGATCACCGGCAAGCTGGTCACCACGAACAGCGAGACGGGGCTTTCGTCGGCGCTCACGCGCATGATCGGCAAGGGCGGCGAGCCGCTGATCCGCAAGGGCGTTGATATGGCCATGCGCCTGATGGGCGAGCAGTTCGTCACGGGCGAGAACATTTCCGAGGCGCTCGCGAACAGCCGCAAGTTCGAGGCGCGCGGCTTCCGCTACTCGTACGACATGCTCGGCGAGGCGGCCACCACCGAAGCCGACGCGCAACGCTATTACGCTTCGTACGAGCAGGCGATTCACGCGATCGGCAAGGCTGCGGGCGGGCGTGGCATCTACGAAGGTCCAGGCATCTCCATCAAGCTTTCCGCGCTGCATCCGCGCTACTCGCGCGCGCAGCAGGAGCGCACCATGAGCGAGCTGCTGCTGCGCGTGCGCGCGCTCGCCGTGCTCGCGCGCCGTTACGACATCGGCCTCAATATCGACGCCGAGGAAGCCGACCGCCTCGAACTCTCGCTCGACCTGCTCGAAGCGCTGTGCTTCGACCCGGAGCTTGCGGGCTGGAACGGCATCGGCTTCGTGGTGCAGGCCTACCAGAAGCGCTGCCCGTTCGTGATCGACTACATCGTCGATCTCGCGCGCCGCAGCCGTCACCGCATCATGGTGCGCCTCGTGAAGGGCGCCTACTGGGACACGGAAATCAAGCGCGCGCAGGTGGACGGCCTCGAAGGCTATCCGGTCTACACGCGCAAGATCTACACCGACGTTTCGTATGTCGCCTGCGCCAAGCGGCTGCTCGGCGCGCCCGATGCCGTGTATCCGCAGTTCGCCACGCACAACGCGTACACGCTCTCGGCGATCTACCACCTCGCGGGCCAGAACTACTATCCCGGCCAGTACGAGTTCCAGTGCCTGCATGGCATGGGCGAGCCGCTGTACGAGGAAGTCACGGGCCCGGTCTCGCAGGGCAAGCTCAACCGCCCGTGCCGCGTCTACGCGCCGGTCGGCACGCATGAGACGCTGCTCGCGTACCTCGTGCGCCGCCTGCTGGAGAACGGTGCGAACACCTCGTTCGTGAACCGCATCGCCGACGAAACCGTGCCGGTGAGCGAGCTGGTTGCGAACCCCGTGGACGAAGCCGCGAAGGTCGTGCCGCCGGGCGCGCCGCACGTGAAGATTCCGCTGCCGCGCGATCTCTACGGCGGCGAGCGCCAGAACTCGATGGGCCTCGATCTCTCGAACGAGCATCGCCTGGCCTCGCTGTCTTCGGCGCTGCTCGCGAGCGCGCATCATCCGTGGCGCGCCGCGCCGATGCTGGCGGACATCGATCTGGCCGACGGCACCGCGCGCGACGTGCGAAATCCGGCCGACCACCGCGACCTCGTCGGAACCGTTGTGGAGGCAACGAGCGAGCACGTGAGCGCTGCGCTCGCGCACGCCGTGGCCGCCGCGCCGATCTGGCAGGCCACGCCCGTGGAAGCGCGCGCCGACTGCCTCGCGCGTGCCGCCGATCTGCTCGAAGCGCAGATGCATACGCTGATGGGCCTGATCGTGCGCGAGGCGGGCAAGTCGCTGCCGAATGCCGTGGCGGAAATCCGCGAGGCCATCGACTTCCTGCGCTACTACTCCACGCAGATCCGCGAAGAATTCTCGAACGACACGCATCGCCCGCTCGGCCCCGTGGTGTGCATCAGCCCGTGGAATTTCCCGCTGGCGATCTTCATGGGCCAGGTGGCCGCCGCGCTGGCCGCGGGCAACACGGTGCTCGCGAAGCCCGCGGAGCAGACGCCACTGATCGCCGCCCAGGCCGTGCGCATCCTGCGCGAAGCGGGCGTGCCCGCGGGCGCCGTGCAACTGCTGCCGGGCGACGGCGAGACCGTGGGCGCCGCGCTCGTGGCCGATGCGCGCACGCGCGCCGTGATGTTCACGGGCTCGACCGAAGTCGCGCGCCTCATCAACAAGACGCTTTCGCAGCGCCTCGACTCGGACGGCCGGCCGATTCCGCTGATCGCCGAAACGGGCGGGCAGAACGCGATGATCGTCGATTCGTCGGCGCTCGCGGAGCAAGTCGTGGCCGACGTGCTGCAAAGCGCGTTCGATTCCGCGGGCCAGCGCTGCTCGGCGCTGCGCGTGCTGTGCCTGCAGGACGACGTGGCCGAGCGCACGCTCGAAATGCTCACGGGCGCGATGAAGGAGCTGGCAGTGGGCAACCCCGATCGGCTGTCAATCGACGTGGGCCCGGTGATCGACCCGGAGGCGAAGCGCGGCATCGATACGCATATCGGCGCGATGCGCGAGAAGGGCCGCAAGGTCACGCAGATGCCGGTGGCGGAGAGCTGCGCGCAAGGCACCTTCGTGCCGCCCACGCTCGTCGAAATAGATAGCCTCGACGAACTCAAGCGCGAAGTGTTCGGGCCGGTGCTGCATGTGATCCGCTACCGCCGCAGCCAGCTGGACAAACTGCTCGAACAGATTCGAGCGACGGGCTATGGCCTCACGCTCGGCATCCATACGCGCATTGACGAAACCATCGCGCACGTGATCGGCCGAGCGCACGTGGGCAACATCTACGTGAACCGCAACGTGATTGGCGCGGTGGTGGGCGTGCAGCCGTTCGGCGGCGAAGGGCTCTCGGGTACGGGGCCGAAGGCGGGCGGCGCGCTGTATCTCTCGCGTTTGCTGGCCAAGCGGCCCGCAGGGCTGCCGCAGTCGCTCACGAAGGCGCTCGTGGTGGATGTGCCGCAAGCGGAAAACGATGCGCCGCAATCGACTCACGCGACGCTCACGACGCTGCGCGACTGGCTCATCGCCGAACGCGAACCCGCACTCGCGGCGCGCTGCGATGGCTATCTGCAATATGTGCTTGCGGGCGCAACGGCCGTGCTGCCGGGCCCGACGGGCGAGCGCAACACCTATACGCTTTCGGCGCGCGGCACGGTGCTGTGCGTGGCCTCCACGCCGACGGGGGCGCGCGCGCAGCTCGCCGTCGTGCTGGCCACGGGCAACCGCGCGCTGTTCCAGGGCGCGGCGGGCGAGGCGCTCGTGAATGCGCTGCCGGCTGCGCTCAAGGCGCACGTCGCGATCAAGAAGAGCGCCGACGCCGAGTTCGACGCCGTGCTCTTCGAAGGCGACAGCGACGAACTGCTCGGTCTCGTGAAGGAAGTGGCGAAGCGCGGCGGGCCGATCGTCTCGGTGCAGGGCGTGGCGGCGCATGCGCTCGCCAATGGCGACGAAGACTACGCGCTCGAACGTCTGCTCACGGAGCGCTCCGTGAGCGTGAACACCGCTGCAGCGGGCGGCAATGCAAACCTGATGACGATTGGCTAGGCTTAAGGCCATACTGTCGGTCGTCTCGGGACAAGGAAGCGGCAAGGCGCGAGCCGAAGCCGCTCATTCGATACCAGCTACCAAGGAGAAAACATGCAACACACGATGAAACAGCTGGCAGGCGCGACGCTGGTTGCGGCACTGTCGCTGGCGGGGACGGCATACGCGCAGCAGGCGGACGACGTCAAGATCGGTTTCGCCGGCCCGATGACGGGCGCGCAGGCGCACTACGGCAAGGACTTCCAGAACGGCATCACGCTCGCGGTCGAAGACATGAACGCGACCAAGCCGGTGATCGGCGGCAAGCCGGTGCACTTCGTGCTGGACGCAGCCGACGACCAGGCCGACCCGCGCACGGGCACGACCGTCGCGCAGAAGCTCGTGGACGACGGCATCAAGGGCATGCTCGGCCACTTCAACTCGGGCACGACGATTCCGGCCTCGCGCATTTACGCGAACGCGGGCATTCCCGAAATCGCCATGGCCACGGCGCCGGAATACACGCAGCAAGGCTTCAAGACCACGTTCCGCATGATGACCTCGGACACGCAGCAGGGTTCGGTGGCGGGCACGTTCGCGGTGAAGAACCTCGGCATGAAGAAGATTGCCGTGGTTGACGACCGCACGGCTTACGGCCAGGGTCTCGCCGACCAGTTCGCGAAGGCCGCGAAGGCAGCGGGCGGCACGATCATCGACCGCGAGTACACGAACGACAAGGCCGTGGACTTCAAGTCGATCCTGACCAAGCTGAAGGCGCAGAAGCCGGACCTGATCTACTACGGCGGCGCCGATTCGCAAGCCGCTCCGATGGTCAAGCAGATGAAGTCGCTGGGCATCACGGCGCCGCTGATGGGCGGCGAGATGGTGCACACGCCGACCTTCCTGAAGATCGCGGGTGACGCGGCGAACGGCACGGTGGCGTCGCTCGCGGGCCTGCCGCTGGACGAAATGCCGGGCGGCAAGGACTACGTCGCGAAGTACAAGAAGCGCTTTGGCGAAGACGTCCAGACCTACTCGCCGTATGCCTACGACGGCGCGATGGCGATGTTCGCGGCCATGAAGGCGGCGAATTCGACGGACCCGGCGAAGTATCTGCCGTTCCTCGCGAAGACCAGCATGCCGGCCGTGACGACGAAGGAACTCGCGTACGACTCGAAGGGCGACCTGAAGAACGGCGGCATCACGCTGTACAAGGTGGTCGACGGCAAGTGGACGACGCTGCAGAGCGTGGGCGGCAAGTAAGCGCCTGATCCGCAGTCGATGTGAAAAAGCCCCGCGGGTTTGAAGCCTGCGGGGCTTTTGTTTATGCGCTCATCTGTAAAGGTGAATTTATTCAGGACTCCAATAAACTCATTCGCCGCGCGCCTTCCTGCCTTGTTCGCGAATCTGCTCGAGCGATGCGCCGGGCGTGCTCGCCTCCTTCGTTACGCGAATCTCGATCAGCGCCGGCTTGCCCGCGCTGAGCGCGCGCTCCAGCGCGGGCGCGAATTGCGCCGTCGTCGTGATGGTTTCGCCGTGCGCGCCGAACGACTGCGCAAACGCCGCGAAGTCGGGGTTCGTGAGCTGCGTGCCATGCACGCGGTTCGGGTAATTGCGCTCCTGGTGCATGCGGATCGTGCCGTAATGGCCGTTGTTCACGACGATGAACACGACCGCGAGGCCGTATTGCATGGCCGTCGCGAGTTCGGGAGCGGACATCATGAAGCAGCCGTCACCGGCGAGCGCGACCACGGCGCGCGACGGATAAAGCGACTTCGCCGCGATCGCGGCCGGCACGCCGTAGCCCATCGCGCCGCTGGTGGGCGCAAGCTGCGAGCGGAAATGGCGGTACGCAAAGTGCCGATGCAGCCAGGTTGCGTAATTGCCCGCGCCGTTCGTGACGATGGCGTCGTCGGGCAGGCGCGCGCGAAGCTGCTCCATGATTTCGCCCAACTGCACGTCGCCGGGCATGGGGCGCGGCTCGCGCCACGCGAGATACGCGTCGTGCGCGGC
>JAITTX010000449.1 GCA_031286755.1 Paraburkholderia sp. | reverse complement strand
CCAGTGCTACGGCGTGATCCGCAACATTCAGGACGCGCAGTACGGCGGCCGCCGCATGTACGTCGATCTGCATCAGCCGGAGTTCTCGCAGTTCTGCGCGAGCCTGGGCCTGAAGCACTACCGCCTTTCGTCGCTCGACGACGCGGACAAGGTGATCGGCGAAGGCATGGCCTTCGACGGCCCGGTGCTGCTCGAAGTGGACATGAAGTCGGTGGGCAGCTTCGAAGCCGTGTTCGCGGGCCCGCCGGTGCGCAAAGAGGAACCCCAACATGCATAACGCCCAGGCGAACCCCATGCCGCACGCACCCATCGACATCGCAATGATCGGCTTCGGCGCGATCGGGCAGACGGTGTATCGCGCAGTCGCGGCGGACCCGCTCGTGCACGTCTCGCACGTGATCGTGCCCGAGCAACACGCCGCTGCCGTGCGCGAACAGGTGGACGGCGCGGTGGAGGTGGTTTCCTCGGTGCATGCGCTTTCCACGCGGCCGCAGTTCGCGCTCGAATGCGCGGGCCATGCGGCGCTGATCGATCACGTCGTGCCGCTGCTGCAAAGCGGCACCGATTGCGCGGTGAATTCGATCGGCGCGCTCTCCGACGTCGACTTGCTCGAACGCCTCTCGCTCGCCGCCGACGAAGGCGGCGCCACGGTCACGCTGCTTTCCGGCGCGATTGGCGGCATCGACGCGCTTTCGGCAGCGAAGCTCGGCGGCCTGGATGAAGTGCTGTACACGGGCCGCAAGCCGCCGCTCGGCTGGCTCGACACGCCTGCGGAAAAAATTTGTGATCTTCGCGCGCTCACGCAGGAGCAGGTGATCTTCGAAGGCAGCGCGCGTGAAGCGGCGCGGCTCTTCCCGAAGAACGCGAACGTGGCGGCCACCATCGCGCTCGCGGGCCTCGGCCTCGACCAGACGACGGTGCGCCTGATTGCCGATCCGGCCGTCGAGCGCAACGTGCATCGCATCGTCGCGCGCGGCGCGTTTGGCGAGATGTCGCTGGAGATGTGCGGCAAACCGCTGCCCGACAACCCGAAGACCTCGGCGCTCACCGCGTACAGCGCGATTCGCGCGCTGCGCAACCGGGCCGCGCGCTGCGTGATCTGACGAAGCGATTTTGAAGCGATGACAGCCGATACGCGTGCATATGCACCGTATCGGCATCACTGGAACAAAGAGACCTCTGAGATGACTCCATTCGACACGCGCCTCGTCCCGACGGGCGACATCCTGATTGGCGGCGAGTGGCGCCAGGGACGCGCCGCGCCTTTCGCGAGCCTTTATCCCGCCGACCAGTCGGTGAACATGGAGGTCTCCACGGCGAGCGCCGAAGACGCCAGCGAGGCGGTCGAAAAAGCGCACGCCGCGTGGAAGCACGGCGAGTGGGCCGGCATGAAGCCGCATCTGCGCGCGCTGGTGCTCTACCGCATCGCCGACCTCATCATGCAGCGCCACGAAGCGCTCGCGCAGTTGCAGCGCCGCGACAACGGCAAGCCCATTGGCGAGACGCGCGTGCTGGTGGCGAGCGCCGCCAACACGTTCCGCTATTTCGCGGCCTGCCTCGAAACGCTCGACGACGAGCTCACGCCCTCGCGCGGCGACTATATGACGATGAGCGTGCACGAGCCCATCGGCGTGATCGCGGCCATCACGCCGTGGAATTCGCCGATTGCCTCGGACGCGCAGAAGCTCGCGCCCGCGCTCGCGGCCGGCAACGCGGTGGTGCTCAAGCCCGCCGAAGTCACGCCGCTCGTCTCGCTCGCGCTCGCTCGCATCTGCGAGGAAGCGGGCGTGCCCAGGGGCATCCTGAGCGTGCTGCCGGGCAAGGGCTCGGTGATCGGCGACGTGCTGGTGCGCCATCCGCTCGTGAAGAAGGTCTCGTTCACGGGCGGCACCGAAGTGGGCCGCGGCATCGCGCGCATCGCGGCGGAAAAGCTCATGCCCGTGTCGCTCGAACTGGGCGGCAAGTCGCCCACCGTCGTGTTCGAAGACGCCGATCTCGATCACGCCGTGAACGGCGTGCTGTACGGCATTTTCAGCTCGTCGGGCGAGGCCTGCATCGCCGGCTCGCGCCTGTTCGTGCAGCGCTCGATCTACGACGCGTTCATGAAGCGCCTCGTGGAAGGCGCGCGCAAGCTGCGCGTGGGTGACCCGACGCGCGAAAACACCCAGATGGGTCCGCTCATCACGGCCAAGCACCGCGAGTCGGTGGAACGCTACGTGGCGATCGGCCTGGAAGAGGGCGGGCGCCTGTTGTGCGGCGGCGAGCGGCCCGTGGGCGATGGACGCGAAAACGGCTTCTTCTATCAGCCGACCATTCTGGAAGGACTCCAGAACAGCGCGCGCATCTGCCAGGAAGAAATCTTCGGCCCGGTGCTGGTGGCCATGCCCTTCGACGACGAAGCCGCGCTCATCGAAGAAGCCAACGACAGCGTGTTCGGCCTTGCCGCCGGCATCTGGACGCGCGACTACAAGCGCGCCTGGCGCGTTGCCCGCAAGCTCGAAGCGGGCACGGTCTGGATCAACACGTACAAGCTGTTCTCGATCTCCACACCGTTCTCGGGCTGGAAGGAGAGCGGTATGGGCCGCGAGAAAGGGCGGCTCGGCATTCGCGAATACATGCAGCAGAAGAGCCTCTACTGGGGCTTGAACGACGCGCCGCTGCCCTGGGCCAACGCCTGAGCGCGCGCAACGGAGCAATGAACATGACGATTCTCGGCATCGAACAGATTATTTACGGCGTGACCGACCTCGAAACCTGCCGGCGCTTTTTCGCCGACTGGGGTTTGAAGGAAACCTCGCACGACGAAACGCGCGCGCGGTTCGAAACGCTCAATGGCTGCACCGTGCTGCTCGCCGACGCGAACGACGCCGCGCTGCCCGCCGCATTCGAGGCGGGCCCGACGCTGCGCGAAGTGACGTGGGGCGTGGCCACGCGCGATGAACTCGACGCGCTGCGCGAACGCCTGAAAGGCCAGCCCGGCTATTACAGCGAAGCCGATGCGGTGGGTTGCTTCGACCCGGCCGGCATGGCGATTCGAGTGGAAGTCACGCGCCGCCGCGAGATCGATTTGAAGGGCTCGCCCTCGAACGTGTGGGGCCAGACGCTGCGCGTGGATACGCCGTCGCCCATCTACGAGCGCGCGGAGCCGGTGGAAGTGGGGCACGTGGTGTTCTTCACCAACTGCCTCGCGGAACAGGAAAAGTTCTATCACGAGCTGCTGGGCTTCGAGACCTCGGACCGCTACCCGAATCGCGGCGCGTTCATGCGCTGCGCGCCGCACGGCGGTCACCACGATCTGTTCCTGCTCGCGCTGCCCGACGGCAAGAAGGGCCTCAATCACGTGGCGTTCACGGTGCGCGACATCCACGAGGTGTTCGGCGGCGGCCTGCATATCAGCCGTTGCGGCTGGACCACGCAACTCGGCCCGGGCCGGCATCCGGTTTCCTCGGCGTACTTCTGGTACTTCAAGAACCCGGCTGGCGGCCTGATCGAGTATTACGCCGACGAAGACGTGCTCACGCCCGAATGGCAGCCGCGCGAATTCGAGCCGGGTCCGACTGTGTTCGCGGAGTGGGCCATCGACGGCGGTCTCGACGGCAATACGCGCCGCCAGAAGAGCGCCGACGCGCCGCAAGGCAAGTTCATGACGGAGCGTAAGTCATGAGCGACGCACAGGCAGACAACGCGGAAGGCAGCACACC
>JAITTX010000402.1 GCA_031286755.1 Paraburkholderia sp. | reverse complement strand
GTTCGCCGACGAACTCGTCGCGCTGCGCGGCGCCAGGGGCATGACGCCCGCGCTCGCGTGGGACGAAGCCGCCAGGCCGCTCAACTTCGCCAACCTGATGGTGCGCCTGGGCCACGCGGACGGCTCGGTGGCGGGCGCGCTCCACACCACCGCCGACGTCGTGCGCACGGCCATTCAACTCATTGGCGTTGAGCCGTCGTTCAAGCTCGTCTCCAGTTTCTTCCTGATGATGTTGTGCGAGCCATTTCATCGTTACAAAGGAGGACTGATCTTTTCGGATTGCGCGCTCGTGGTGGATCCGGACGCGGGACAACTCTCCGAAATCGCCATGGCCGCCGCGGACAGCGCGCGCAGCCTGCTGATGGAAGAGCCGCGCGTGGCAATGCTGTCGTTCTCGACGAGCGGCAGCGCCCACCACGCATCGGTGGACAAGGTGATCGAAGCCACCCGGCGCGTGCACGCGCAACGCCCTGCGCTGTGCGTGGACGGCGACGTGCAGCTCGACGCGGCCATCGTCGCGGAGATCGCCGAGCGTAAAATCGAGCATTCGCAATGCGGCGGCCACGCGAACGTGCTGGTGTTCCCGAACCTCGATGCGGGCAATATCGGCTACAAGCTCGCCGAGCGGCTGGGCGGCGCGAAGGCCATCGGCCCGCTGCTGCAGGGCCTGAACCAGCCCGCCAACGACCTCTCGCGCGGCTGCAGCGCGGAAGACATTTTTTACGTGATTGCCGTGACGGCGGTCCAGGCGCAGACGGCCCGCCAGCGCGCCGCCACTCACTCGAAGGAACCCCACGCAGCATGATGCACGAGAAGGTCCTGGTGCTGATCGCCGTGATTGGCGCCGCCAGCTATTTCCAGACGATCACGGGTTTTGGCCTGAGCATGATCGTGCTAGGCGCGACGAGCGGCTTCGATATCGCGCCCGTCGCGAGCATCGCCACCCTGCTGAGCCTCGTGACGCTCACCAACAGCGCGACCGCGCTGCACGGCAAGCTTCACCATATCGACTGGCGCGCGGTGGGCGCCGCGACGCTCGGCGCGCTGCCGGCGGTCGTGGTGGGCGTGATGTTGCTCGATTACATGAGCGGTTCAGCCTCCGGCATGCTGCAATTGCTGCTGGGCGTGGTGGTGCTGTACGGCGGCCTGAGCGCGGCGCTGCGGCCCGCGCCGCTCGCGCAGCGCTCGGGCGACCGCAGCTTTTTTGTGAGCGGCGTGTGCGGCGGCTTGCTGAGCGGCATGTTCGGCATGTCGGGGCCGCCGCTCATCTTCCAGTTCTACCGGCAGCCGCTCAAGCTGATCGAGATTCGCTGCGCGCTCATTCTCATTTTCGCCATCACGTCGTTCACGCGCGTGCTGTACAGCGTGTACCACGGGCAGATCGGCGCATCGATCTGCATCGAGGCCGCCCTCGCCGCGCCGGTCGTCATGCTCATGACGATCGCGGCGCGCCATTACCCGCCGCCGCTTTCCTCGACCGCGACGCGGCGCCTGGCGTTCGGGGTGCTGATGGTGATTGGCGCGTCGCTCGTGCTGTGCGCGCTCAGGGCGATGATCGGCGCCCCAGTACATCCAGGTATGTGACGAGCGAACGCTCGACGGCCTCGGCAACCAGGTTCGTGATTGCGCTGAAATCCGCGCTCACGCATGCGTCGTCGAGCGCGTCGTAGTAGCTCAGGCGGTCTTCCTTGCGAATGATCGCGGGCGGATAGCCGGCCTTCATGAGCTCGAAATTGAGCAGCAAGCGCCCAGTGCGGCCATTGCCGTCCACGAATGGATGAAGCTTCACGAAGCGCGTGTGCAACTCGGCCGCGCGCGCGAGCGGATGCAGATCGGCGGCGCCTTCATGCCACAGGATCAGTGCGGCCATCTCGGCGGGTACGTGCAGGAAATCGGGGGGTGTCGTGCTTGCGCCGGCGATTACGACATTTTCTTCACGATAGCGCCCGGCCTGCCCATCGTTGATGCTCTTCAGCACGAGACTGTGGATATTCCGGATCTGCCATTCAGAAAGCGGCTCGTCCCGCGCAACAATTTCCTCTACGTAGAGGATCGCATCACGGTGATTCGTCGCCTCGAAATGCTCGCGAAGCGTTTTCCCACCCACTGTGATGCCTTCGAGCACGACTTTCGTTTCGCGCAACGTGAGCGTGTTGCCCTCGATGGCATTGGAGTGATAGGTCCACTCCAGCATCAGCTTCTCGCGCAGCGACGCCAATGTGTGCGGCGGCAATGGGCGCGCTGCGTCCAGCGTTGCCTTGTCAGCGTCAATCGCCGCGAGCAGCGCGGTGAGGTGGGAATGCATCACATCCTCTGGGAAAGGTAATCGGTCGAATCAATGAACTGCGAATTCGCCAGATCATAGCACTGCGTCACGTGCGCCTTAATGGCGGTGTTGCCCGCCCCCCCTACCGCCGCCGCCCAATCCACTGCGCCAGCCCCGCGAGCCGCGTCATATCGAGCGGCTCATCGAGATCGAGCGCCACGCAGTGCCGGTAATACGGGCTCAGATCCAGTCCCACGCCCAGCCCGATCACATCGACATCGCGCATGGCCTCATGCCGCGCCACCACCTCCTTCAGATGGTTGTCGAGATAGAACGCGTCGTTGGCCTGCGCGGTTGCCGCGTCCATCGGGCTGCCGTCCGAGATCACGACGAGGATGCGCCGCGCCTCGGCACGGGCCGCGAGCCGCGCGCACGCCCATTCGAGCGCCTCGCCGTCCACGCCCTCGCGAAACAGGTCAGCCTTGAGCAGCGCGGCAATGGCGCCACGCGCGCGCCGCCAGCTATCGTCGGCGGATTTGAACACCATGTGGCAGGTCTCGTTCAGCCGCCCCGGATGCGCCGGCCGCCCGCGCGCGAGCCACTCGGCGCGCGCGCGGCCGCCGTTCCAGGCGAGCGTGGTGAAGCCGAGCACCTCGCTCGCGAGCCCCGCCTGCTCGCAGGCGCGCGCGAGCAGATCGACCATCATCGCCACCGGCTCGATATGCGCCTTCATCGAGCCCGAGCAATCGATCAGAAAGCCCACCACGCAGTCGCCGCGCGGTTGCAGCCGCTCGCGCGTAAACACACGGCGCTCGGCGGGCGAGCTCACCACTTGCGCGAGGCGCCGGCCGTCGATGCAGCCGTCCTCCTCGCCGAACAGCCAGCCGTCGCGCTGCGGCACGGCCAGCGCCGCCTGCAATACGCGCGCGAGCCGCGCTACGTTGATGCCGCGCGCGGCAATGCGCTCGTCCAGGCGCTCGCGGTATTCGCGCAGCAGCGCTTCGCGCACGAGCGTGGCAGGGCGGATCTCGCGGTCGTATTGCGTCGTGTAGGCGCGATAGCCCTCCGCCGCCGCGCCCAGCACGCGGCTCTCGCCGGTGTGCGCAAGCGCGGGCAGGTCGGCGTCCGCTTCGTCGAAGTCCACCCAGAGCGAGAACGACGTCAGCGCGTCGTCGGGCTCGCGGGCTTCGTCCGCATCGTCTTGGGCGCGGCCCGCAGCGCGCGCATCGTCGAGCATTGCCGCGACGATGCGCGCGAGTTCGCGCGCGTGCAACGCATAGGCGCGCTGGTCCGCGCGATGCCGGCGCAGGCCGGCAAGCTGCATGCCGATCATCGGCACGATGCCGGCGCGCGTGGCCTCGATCAGGTCCTCGGTCTCGTCGAGCACCGGCCAGCCAGTCACGCGCGACCACACGATCTGCGCGACCGTGTAGAGCAGGATGCCGAGATGGCCTTCGCTGAGTCCCGCGCGGCAGTACGCGCGCGACCATTCATCGAAGCGATGCCGCAGGTTGCGCGCGAGGCCCGGCATGCCGGGCGGCACTCGCGACTCGCAGCGCACCTGCTCGAACAACTCGAACAACAGGCGCTCGACGCTCGCCTCGGGGCAGAGCAGCCGATGCAATGCCGCATCGGAATGCAGCAGGCGTTGCGCGGCCCCATCGGCGGCGCCGCGCAGCGAGGCAAAATCGTCCTCGTAGGCGTTGCCGCGCAGATGCGGCGCGTACAGCGGCAGCGGCCGCGACTGCCGGCACAACCGCCCGCCGCGATAATGCAGCGCGGGGTCGCCCGTGAGCGCGCGCACGGCGGCCGCGCACAGCGCCTCGCGCCGCAACGCGGCACGCACGGCCTCGCGCGAAGGCAGTGTGGACTGCGCAGGTTGCGTGGCGCTCACGCGCGCGGCTCCGGCCCGTCACTCGATGGCGCGTCGCCCGGCGCAGCGCCGTCGAGCTCGACGCCGAAGCAGCGCTGGTAATACTCGGCGACGATCGGCCGCTCGGCCTCGTCGCACTTGTTCAGGAACGTGAGCCTGAACGCCAGCGCGGGGTCGCGAAAGATCTCACAGTTCTCGGCCCAGTTGATGACGGTGCGCGGCGACATCAGCGTGGACAGATCGCCGCTCGCGAAGCCCTTGCGCGTGAGCGCGGCCATGGCGACCATCGAGTCGATCAGTTCACGGCCCACCGCGTCGCTCATCTCCGGCACGCGCGCGAGCACGATCCCGGCCTCCTCCTCGCGCGGCAGGTAATTGAGCGTCGCCACCACGTTCCAGCGGTCCATCTGCGCGTGGTTGAGCATCTGCGTGCCGTGATAGAGCCCGTTGAGATTGCCGAGGCCGATCGTGTTGGTGGTCGCGAAGAGCCGGAACTGCGCGTGCGGGCGGATCACGCGGTTCTGGTCGAGCAGCGTGAAGCTGCCGTCGCGCTCGAGAATGCGCTGGATCACGAACATCACGTCGGGACGGCCCGCGTCGTACTCGTCGAAGATCAGCGCGACCGGGCGTTGCAGCGCCCACGGCACGATGCCCTCCTGGAACTCGGTGACCTGGCGGCCGTCGCGCAGCACGATGGCGTCCTTGCCCACGAGGTCGAGCCGGCTGATGTGGCCGTCGAGATTCACGCGCACGCAAGGCCAGTTCAACCGCGCGGCCACCTGCTCGATATGCGTGGACTTACCCGTGCCGTGCAACCCCTGCACCATCACGCGCCGGTTGCGCGTGAAGCCGGCGAGAATCGCGAGCGTCACCTCGGGGTTGAAGCGGTAAGCCTCGTCGATGTCGGGCACGTGCGCGTCGCGCTCGCTGAACGCCGGCACCATCAGGTTCGAGTCGATGCCGAAGCGCTCGCGCACCGACACCCGCATCAATGCCGTCTGGTCGGGTTTCCCCATCGGGTCTTCCGCTTTCGCCAGATCCACGGCGCCCTCCTCGTGGTGGTCATGGGTGCGCACAAGCTGATCCATCGTCATCTCTTCAAGCCTCATTCGCCGAGCTGGCCGCGAAAGCCGCCCGCTCCGGTGTCGGCCGCGTATTGATCCATCGAGCCGTTCGGCCAGCTCATGAAGTTCTGCTCTTCCTCGCGCCCACGGCTGCGACGATGAAACCACGCATAGGCCGCGAGCAGCACCGCGAGGCTCACCACGCCGAGCCAGAGCGGCTTGCGCTGCTCGGGGATGAACGCCATCGCCACGAGAATGCTGACCATGCCGCCAATCGAGAGCCACGTGAGGTACGGGAAGCCCCACATCTTCACGCGCAGCTCGCCCACCGCCGCCGCATCCAGACGCTTGCGCAGGCGCAGTTGCGACATGGCGATGAGCAGATAGACGAAGATCGCGACCGTGCCATACGAGTTCACGAGGAACGCGAACACCGTATCGGGCGAAACGTACGACATGATGACCGAGATATAGCCGAACACGGTGCCCAGCAAGATCGCGCGCACCGGCACGCCACGGCGGCTCACCTTGGCGAGCGCCTTGGGCGCATCGCCGTGGCGGGTCAGCGCGAACAGCATGCGCGAGGCGGCATAGAGGCCCGAGTTCAGCGCCGAAAGCACCGCGGTCAGCACGATCGCGTTCATGATGTTGGCGGCGGCGGGCAGGCCCATCACTTCGAGGGCGCTCACATACGGCGTGGACATCTGCGGCGAATTCCACGGCACCAGTGCGACCACGAGCAGCACGGAGCCCACGTAGAACACCAGCACGCGGGTGATCACCGAGTTGGTTGCCTTCGCAACGGCTTTCGCGGGCTCGCGCGCCTCGGCCGCCGCGATCGTGACGATCTCCGCGCCGAAGTAAAAACCCGTGGCCGCCACGGCGCCGCTGAGCACCGGCCCTATCCCCTTCGGCATGAGGCCGCCGTGGCCGAGCAGCGTCGGCAGCACGGCCGTCGTGTGCAGCGACGAAGGCCACAGCCCGAGCACGTACAGGCCGCCGAGGAACAGGAACACCATGATGGCCGCCACCTTGATCGACGAGAACCAGAATTCGAACTCGCCGTAGCTGCCGACCGAGATCAGGTTGGTCGCGCTCAGGAGCACGAGCAGCACGAGGCTGATGAGCCACGCTGGCGCGTCGGGCAGCCAGAACTGCACGAGCTTGGCGCCCGCCACCGCTTCCACGGCCACCACGATCACCCAGAAATACCAGTACATCCAGCCCGTGAGAAAGCCCGCGAGCTTGCCCGGCCCGCGCCAGCTGGCGAACGCGAGCCGCGCATATTCGTAGAACGACCCCACTGCCGGCATGGCGCAGGCCATTTCGCCGAGCATGCGCATCACCAGCACCACGAGCCCGCCGGTGATGAGAAACGACAGCACCGCGGCCGGCCCGGTCTGCTGGATCACCACGCCGCTGCCGACGAAAAGGCCGGCGCCGATCACGCCGCCTAGCGCGATCATGGTCATGTGGCGCTGCTTGAGCCCGCACTTCAACTGACTATTGTCCATCGAGGGTTGCATGTCACCTCCTCCAGATTCCAGATCCTGATCGATCCTGGGTTAATCCTGGTTATTCGCGGTTATTCGCGATTATTCGTGTGCGAGCGCGTTCGCGCGGCTTCGCGCGACGCGGCACGCATGCGCGCCATCCGTGGCGGGTGTGCCAGTGCGCAAGCGCACTCGCGTGGCCCGGATGGTGGTTATTTGCTGTTATTCGCTGCGTGGTGAGACGTGCCGCTGGCGTGACCGGCAAGGTCATGCATGGGGCCAGCGGCGCGAGCTGTCTTCAGGGCTTCTCGTCGCGCCTGAAGTACTGCACGTAGAGCATGCGCTGGCCAATGCGCCTGAACGGCGCGAATGGATGCCCCGGCAGCGGCGAAGTGAAGATCGGCAGCGTGTGATGCGCGCCCTTGCCGGCAATGCGTTCGGCGAGCCGCCGCCCGGCCTGCTGGGAATACGATACGCCGTTGCCACCGTAGCCGAGGGCGTAATACACCGATTGGCGCGGATCGGGCTGGCACACGCGCGGCATCATGTCGTGGCTCACGTCCACCCAGCCCCACCACGAGTAATCGATCTGCACGCCGCGCAGCGCCGGGAACTTGCGCGCCATGCCCTCCTTGAGCAGGTCGAGGTGGCGCGGATTCGGCGCGTCATAGCCGGTGATGGCGCTGCGGCTGCCAATCTGCAATCTGCGGTCGGGCAGGAAGCGATAGTAAAAGCGCAGCGTGCGCGTGTCCGTGAGCACCTGGGTCGTGCGGAAGTTGCACGCGGCGATCTCGGCGTCGCTGAGCGGGCGCGTGACCATCGAGTTCGAGAGGATCGGCATGACCTTGCTGCGCAGCGAGGGATGCAGCGTCTGCGCCGTGTAGGCGCCCGTCGCGATGCCCACGGCGCGCGCCCGCACGATGCCGCCCGGCGTGCGCAGGTGATGCACGCCGTTGATGGTTTCCCAGCCCATCACGGGGCTGCTCGTGTGCACTTTCGCGCCGGCTTCGCGCGCGAGGCGCAGGTAGCCGAACGCGAGCTTCAGTGCATGCACGCCGATGCCTTCGGGCTCGTGCAGCGCGCCGCACGCTTCGTGGTCGTCGAGGAATTCGCGGCGGAAGGTCTTCGCGTCGATCAGCTCGGACGGATAGCCGAACACGTCCTTCCAGACCTTGGCCTCGGCGGCGAGCTTGGCCATGATGCGCGGCCGATGCGCGATCAGGAAGTGGCCGCCCGGCTGCGGGTCGCAATCGATCTCGGCCACGAACTCTTTGAAATGATCGAAGCCCTGCTGGATTTCGTCGTGCATCTTGAGCGCGACGTCCTTGCCCCAGCGCTCGATCCACTGCGAGCGCGAGAGGCGGCCCGAGGCATTCTGCCCCTGCCCGCCGTTGCGGCTGCTGCAACCCCAGCTCGTGCGGTTCGCCTCCAGCACGACCGCCTTGATGCCGTGCTCGCGTGCGAGGCACAGTGCCGTGGCGAGACCCGTGTAGCCGCCGCCGATGATGGCAACGTCCACGTCGATGTCCTTCGTGACGGGGCCGTCGTCGGCCGGTGGCGTGCCCGCCGTCGCGACCCAGTAAGTGGGCGCGTAATCCTTGCCGATCCCCGGGCCCGGCGAGACGAGCGGATCGTAGGTGGGGTCGTACTTCGTGGAACCGGTGTTGCCGCCGACAAAGCCGGTGGCCGCGTGCTCGATGGTGCTGTATCCCATGATCAATGCTCCGTCGTCTTGATATGGAGAACTGCGCGGACGGTTACACGGACTGCTGCGAAAGCGCTTGCTGCCGACTGCTCGATCGTCATGCCTGTCTCCTGTCTTTTCTTTCGTGCTCCGTTGGAAAAAATTCTAGGCAGAGCAAATTCGCGCAGGTAGAACCAGTGGCCTGGTATCGCCTGGTACAGCACGGCGCATAGACGCGTTATTGTGCGGGCGTATCAGGGTAATCCGCGATGTCACGCCGCGAACTTCATGTTCACTTTAAAAAAAGCGCTAGAAAACCCGAACAATTTGTTCCATTATTCCGGCCACCGCGCATGCCATGCATTCGATGGCTGGCAACACGCGAGCAACAAACGAACAGCAAACAGGCCTGAGGAAAACCCGGAGAGACTCATGCGAGACACCGCCCCGGCGCCGCGCGACGAATCGTCGACCGACGATGCACGCGTGCTGCGTGCGCTCATCGTGCTGGAGCAACTGGCCGCGGCGGGCCGGCCGTACACGCTGTCCCAGTTGTCCGCGCGGCTGCGCATTCCCAAGGCCACGCTGCTGAGGCTCATCGACTCGCTCGAAACGCGCGGCTACGTGGTTCACATGCCCGACTCGCGCGGCCACGACCGCAGCATCGCGCTCGGCCCGCGCGCCGCGCAGCTCGCGCTGGCCACGCTCGCCAACAACACCTTCACGCGCTCGTGCCGCGTGCTGCTGCGCACGCTCGTGGAGTCGCTGGGCGAGACCTGTAACCTCACCGCGCTCGACGGCGACCGCGTGCTCTACCTCGAGCGCGTGGAAACCACCGAGCCATTGCGCATGGAAATGCGTCCCGGCATGCACGTGCCGCTGCACTGCACCGCGAGCGGCAAGCTCTTTCTTTCGCAGATGACGGCGCTCGAGCGCAACGCGCTGCTCGAACGCCTCGTGCTCGCGAAGATGACGTATCGCACCCTCACCGACCCGCAGGTGCTCGCGGCCGAGCTCGACCGGCTCGCGGTGCGCGGCATCGGCATCGACAACGAGGAGTTCGTGCGCGGCCTGGTGGCGATCGCGGTGCCGGTGCAGGACCCCGCCAGCAAGCGCGTGCTCGCCGCGCTCGCCGTGCACGCGCCCACCGCGCGCACCACGCTCAACGAATTGCTGGAGCACGTGGGGCGCATGCGGGAAACCGCGAGCCGGCTCGCGCCGCTGCTGCAGGGCCTGTCGCTCGCATGAACGGGCGCTGAGCCGCTTTTTATCGCTTCTTCTTTCTGCTACGCAGCAGTGCCGCGCTCGCGCGGCATCGCGAACCGCATCGCGGACTTCTGATGCCGTTTTGGTGATTTCCGTTTCACTTTCGGCATGCGCGCCCCATTCGCGCTTGCGGTCGGTCTCCCCATCCACGACATTGATCCAAAAAACGCGGCACGAAACGCATCGCAAACGTGCAACACGGCTCACCATGCCACGCCGCGCCTGGGTTTCGAGGAGACGGGATTCATGGAACATGAAGTCGATTACCTGATCGTCGGCGCCGGATCGGCGGGCTGCGTGCTCGCCAACCGCCTGAGCGCCGACGCCCGCAACACCGTGCTGCTGCTCGAAGCGGGCGGCGAAGACAGCAACCCGTGGATCCACGTTCCGGTTGGCTACTTCAAGACCATGCACGACCCCGCGCTCGACTGGTGCTACCGCACCGAGCCGGACGAAGGCGTGGCCGGCCGCCAGATCGACTGGCCGCGCGGCAAGGTGCTGGGCGGGTCCAGCTCGCTCAACGGCCTGCTCTACGTGCGCGGACAACGTGAGGACTACGACCGATGGGCCGCGCTGGGCAACCGCGGCTGGCGCTACGACGAGGTGCTGCCCTACTTCAGGAAGTCCGAGGACCAGGAGCGCGGCGCCAACGAATGGCATGGTGTGGGCGGCCCATTGAAGGTTTCCGACCTGCGGCTGCGCCGGCCCATCGCCGATCACTTCATCGCGGCCGCGCAGGACATCGGCATTCCGCTCAATCCCGACTACAACGGCGCGACCCAGGAAGGCGTGGGCTATTTTCAGCAGACGGCGCACAAGGGTTTTCGCTGGAGCACCGCGAAGGGTTTTCTCAAGCCCGCGCGCCAGCGCGGCAACCTGATCGTGGCAACGCGCGCGCAAGCCTGCCGGGTGCTCTTCGAAGGACGCCGCGCGGTGGGCATGGAGTATATGCAGGGCGGCGAGCGCAAGCAGGCGCGCGCGCGCATCGAGGTCGTGCTGGCTTCCGGCGCGATCGGCTCGCCGCAGATTCTTCAGCATTCCGGCGTGGGCCCGGCAGACGTCCTGCGCAATGCCGGCGTGCCCGTGCTGCACGAACTGGCCGGCGTGGGGCAAAACCTGCAGGATCATCTTCAGGTGCGCCTCGTGTTCCGCACGCGCGAGCGCACGCTCAACGACGAAGTCAATCACCCCGTGCGCAAGGCGTGGATCGGGCTGCAATACGCGCTCTGGCGCACCGGCCCGCTCACGCTGGCCGCGAGCCAGGTGGCGATCTTCACGCGCTCGCACCCCGGCGTCGAGCGCCCCGACATCCAGTTTCACATGCAGCCGCTGAGCGCCGACAAGCCCGGCAAAGGCGCCCATCCGTTCTCGGCCTTCACTGCTTCGGTGTGCCAACTGCGGCCTTATAGCCGGGGCAGCGTGGAGATCCGCTCGGCCGACCCGCTCGCCTACCCGGCCATTCATGCGAACTATCTGTCCGATGCGCGCGACCACCCGGTGGTGATCGGCGGCATCCGGGTGGCGCGCCGCATCGCGGCCGCGCCCTCGCTCGCGCCACACATCGTCTCCGAGTTCGTGCCGGGCGCGCAGTACCAGAGCGATGCCGAACTGCTGGAGGCCGCGCGCCTCCACAGCCAGTCCATCTACCACCCCGCGGGCACCTGCAAGATGGGCCGCGACGCCATGGCCGTGGTCGACGAACGGCTGCGGGTGCACGGTCTCGCCGGCCTGCGCGTGGTGGATGCGTCGATCATGCCGGAGCTCGTCTCCGGCAACACCAACGCCCCCGTGATCATGATCGCCGAGAAAGCCGCCGACATGATTCTGGAGGACAAACCGGCGCACAGTGCGCCGCAACAGCAGCAGTACGCCGAAGCGCACGCCTGACATATGCGCTCACGCAGCCGCCGTAACACGCAACAGCCATGAAGGATACCTAATCATATTTCTGGAGACAGCCATGAACGCATTGCCCCGGGCCGACGCCCGGCAGATGAGACGCGTGGTCGTCGCGAGCCTGATCGGCGCGACCATCGAATGGTATGACTTCTTCCTCTACGGCGTGGTCGC
>JAITTX010000384.1 GCA_031286755.1 Paraburkholderia sp. | reverse complement strand
GATCATCTCGTGCCAGCGCTCGTAGAACGCGCGAATGAGCGCTTCGTGCTCCGGAAAGCGGGCGACCCGTTCTTCGGTGCCGACGGCGATCGGCTCGCCGCCGTCCTGGCGGACCACCCAGTCCATGGCGCAGACATGGGTGAGGAACCAGCGGCGCTCGGCGTCGTCGGGAATCAGCTTGCGATAGAGATACTCGGGGCTCCAGTCCACCAGCACCCCGCCGAAGTCGAACACCACTGCCTTGATCGCCATGCCTTTGCGCTCCGCTTTGCGTTCCGCCTTATGTTCCGGTTGATTGCGCCCGGCTGGCCTGCTTGTGCCCGGGCGCGTGCGCCGTTCAAATCGGCTGCGTACGCTTTTCGAGCCACGCCAGCGCGTCACCCGAAACGTGCGGTGCAATGCGCACGCGCACCGTCTGGTGATACGCGTTGAGCCACTCACGCTCGTCTTCGCGCAGCAGCGTGAGATCGATGCAGCGCGTATCGATCGGGCACAGCGTGAGCGTCTCGAAGTTCAGGAAATCGCCGAGTTCGGTGGTTTCGGCGCGCTGGTTCAACACCAGATTCTCGATGCGCACGCCCCACTTGCCCGGCCGGTAGATGCCCGGCTCGACCGAAGTGATCATGCCCTCCTCCATCGCGGTCCACGGCTCGGCCGGCGCGTAGTGCGAGATGACCTGCGGGCCTTCGTGCACATTCAGGAAGTAGCCCACGCCGTGGCCCGTGCCGTGGCCGTAGTCGGCGCCCGCTTCCCAGATCGGCGCGCGGGCGATTGCGTCGAGCATTGGCGAGCGGATGCCGCGCGGAAACTGCGCGCGCGAGAGCGCCATCATGCCCTTGAGGACGAGCGTGAAGTCGCGTTTTTGCTCGGCGCTCGGCGTGCCCACCGGCACCACGCGCGTGATGTCGGTCGTGCCGTCCAGGTACTGGCCGCCCGAGTCGATCAACAGCAAACCGTTGCCTTCGATCACGCTGTGCGATTCCGGCGTGGCGCGGTAATGCGGCATCGCGCCGTTCGCGTTGAAGCCCGCGATCGTGCCAAACGACAGCGAGACGAAGCCCGGGCGGCGCTGGCGCGCGGCCGTGAGCTTTTCGTCGATGGTGAGCTCGGTGAGGGTCTCGCGGCCCAGCGCCGCCTCGAACCACGCGAAGAATTCGGCGAGCGCCGCGCCGTCCTGCTCCATCGTCGCGCGCACGTGCTCCGCTTCCGTGGCCGTCTTGCGCGACTTGAAGAACGTGCTCGGGTTAATCGCTTCCACGCGCTTCACGGCCGGGGGCACGGCCTGCAGCAGCCCGAACGTCACACGGCGCGGATCGACCAGCAAGGACTCGCCCGCGGGCAGCGCCGCCAGCGCATCCGCGGCCTGTGCGTAGGGCGCAATGTGGACGTTGTCGCGCGCGAGCGATTGTTCGAGGTCCGCGCTCACCTTGCCGCCGGCGACGAAGAGCGTCGCACGATCCGGCCCGATCAGCGCGTGCGCGACGAACACCGGGTTGTAGTTCACATCGGCGCCGCGCAGGTTGAAGAGCCACGCGAGGTCGTCGAGGGTCGAAATGAAATGCCACTGCGCGCCCTTTTCCGCCATCGCGCCGCGCACCTGAGCGAGCTTGCCCGCGCGCTGCGCGTCCGCGTGCGGCGCGACGTGCTCGTACACCGGCTCGAGCGGCAGCGTGGGGCGGCCGCTCCAGACGGCGTCGAGCAAGTCGAGATCGGTGCGCAACTTCACGCCGCGCGCGTCGAGCGCCTCGGCCAGCGCGCGCGCCGACGCAACGCCGAGCACCGCGCCGTCCACCGCGACCGTGCCGCCTGCCGGCACGTTGTGCGCGAGCCAGTCGATGTGCGGCGCGCTTTGCTGGCCGCCCATCATCTTCATGAGCTGGATGCCGGTGCCCGCGAGTTGCCGCTCGGCCTGCACCCAATAGCGGCTATCCACCCACACGCCCGCGAAGTCCTTCGTCACGGCCAGCGTGCCCACCGAGCCCGTGAAGCCCGAAAGCCATTCGCGCCCCTGCCAGCGGCGCGGCAAGTATTCGGAGAGATGCGGATCGGCGGACGGCACCAGGGCGGCGTCGACGCCCGCGCTCGCCATCGCGGCGCGCAAGGCGGCGATGCGTTCGGGAATCGTGGACGTTTCGGAAAGTCGGGCGTTCATGTTTTCACCTGCGAAAAAGAAAAGCGCGCCTTGTGGGAGCGCTCCATTGCGGGAACGGTGGGTAATTCGTTAGCAACGGGTTAGCGGCGCGCACGCAGCGCAACCGACACAGCGACGAAGACAAACGCGACAGCCGTGCAAACCGGCCATTCGAGCAGTTCGCCATCATGGAAGAAACCAGTGGCGCGGCCGCCCACCTTTGCCAGCGCCGCGCCTGCGAGCCCGGCCGCGGCGGCGAGCGCGAGCCCGCGGCCCGCGGGGCCGGACGCACGGCGCAGGGGATGGAAAAACCACCCCGCGCAGCCAACGGCGAGACCGAGCACGACGATACCTGCCCAGCCCATCAGCGCTCAGTCCTAAGGATTTTCGGAAGAGTCCGATAGGACTGTGGCGACGCGGCAGATAGCATTCTTTAGTCTCATTTACAACAGTATTTTTACTGGAAAACGGTCGGCTCGGCGCTTCCCGCGTAGCGGTTGAGTGTAGGGGGCGGGATGGCGCAAGGCAAGCGCACTCGGCCCTCGGCGGCTGGACTCCCCCCTATGCGAATCGCACTTGTCGAACCTGACGCGCGCCAGGCCGAAATCATCGAGCGTCTGCTCATTGCAGGCGGCCATGCGTGCCGGCATTTCCTCCATGCCGCCCCGCTCATCGAAGCGCTCGAAGACGACGCCTTCGATCTGCTGCTGGCCGCCTGGTGGTGCGGCGACCTCGGCGGCGACGAGCTCATCCCGCGCGCGCGCCGCCTGCTACCGGGCTTGCCCGCCATCGTGCTGATGGCCTCTCCACACGAAAGCGAGATCGTCGCGAGCCTGCAAGCGGGCGCCGACGACTGCATCGCCAAGCCCGTGCGCGGTCCCGAAATGCTCGCCCGCATCGACGCCCTGCTGCGCCGCGCAGGCGTGCGCCGTCCGCGCAACCGCGCGCGCCATGGCTTCGGCGACTATCTATTCGATTCCGCGCGCTACGAGGTGTCGTTCAGGGGCCAGAACGTCACGCTCACGCCGAAGGAATTCCGCTTCGCGCTGCTGTTGTTCACCAATGCATCACGCCCCGTTTCCCGGGCGCGCATTCTCGAAACGGTCTGGAATCTGAACCGCGACGTTCGGTCGCGCACGCTCGACACGCACGCCTCGCGTCTGCGCAGCAAATTGCAGCTAGGCCCCGAGCACGGCTGGCGTCTGACAACGCTGTATGGTTACGGCTACCAGTTAGAGCGGTTACCTATAACAAACGAGGAGGAGGCGGACATTGCCGGCGCGAATGTCAGAAGCGCGGAAAAGTTATAATATCCGCCTAAATCTTCGCCCCACGGTATGCAGCTTCTAACGATCGGAATCAATCATCACACCGCGCCCGTCGCCTTGCGCGAACGCGTGGCGTTTCCGCTCGAACAAATCAAACCGGCCCTCGCGTTGTTCAAGGATGCGTGGTCCGGCGGGCGGCGCAGTCTGAGCGCCCCCGAAGCGGCCATCCTCTCCACCTGCAACCGCACCGAGCTCTACTGCGCGACCGACGCGCACAGCTCGCGCGATTCCGCCGTGGAATGGCTTTCGCACTACCACGGCATCCGCACTGAAGAACTCGCGCCCCACGTCTACACGCTGCCGCAGTCCGAGGCCGTGCGCCATGCGTTCCGCGTGGCGTCGGGGCTCGACTCGATGGTGCTTGGCGAAACGCAGATCGTCGGCCAGATGAAGACCGCGGTACGCACCGCGACCGAGGCCGGCGCGCTCGGGACCTATTTGAACCAGTTGTTCCAGCGCACCTTCGCGGTGGCGAAGGAAGTGCGCAGCACGACGGAAATCGGCGCCCAGTCGGTTTCCATGGCCGCCGCCGCCGTGCGTCTCGCGCAGCGCATCTTCGACAAGATAGCCAATCAGCGCGTGCTGTTCATCGGTGCGGGCGAGATGATCGAGCTGTGCGCCGCGCACTTCGCGGCACAGCAGCCGCGCGAGCTCGTGGTGGCGAACCGCACCGCCGAGCGCGGCCGCAATGTTGCCGAACGCTTCGGCGGCCATGCGATTCCGCTCTCCGACCTGCCCATGCGCATGCACGAGTTCGACATCATCGTCTCGTGCACGGCGTCTACGCTGCCGATCATCGGCTTGGGCGCCGTCGAGCGCGCGGTGAAGGCGCGCCGCCACCGCCCGATCTTCATGGTCGACCTCGCGGTGCCGCGCGACATCGAACCCGAAGTCGGCCAGCTCGAAGACGTGTTCCTCTACACCGTCGACGACCTCGGCACGATCGTGCGCGAAGGCAACGCCTCGCGCCAGGCCGCCGTGGCGCAGGCCGAGACCATCATCGAAACGCGCGTGGCGAACTTCATGCAGTGGCTCGACACGCGCAGCATCGTGCCGGTCATCCGCCACATGCACACCCAGGCCGACGCCCTGCGCCGCGCCGAACTCGAGCGCGCGCACAAGCTGCTCGCGCGCGGCGACGACCCCGCAGCAGTACTCGAAGCGCTGTCCCAATCGCTCACCAACAAGCTGATTCACGGCCCCACGCACGCGCTCAACACGTCGAGCGGCGAAAACCGCGATTCGCTCATCGAGCTGATGAGCGGCTTCTACCGCCATGGCCAGCCCGCCAAGGGCGGCGATGCATCGTCCGAAGCCGCCGAATCAAACGCGGTAAACGCGCCGGACGCCTCCGAAGGTTCCGCCGACCGTTAGCGGCTCTCGCCGCCCGCACCCGCCGCGTGCCACGCGGCACGCATCCGCAAGCCTGGGCTCCCAGCCTGCCGCCCCTTTCCCGCAGTTCTTTCCGGAGCCCGCTCCGAATCGCCCGATGAAAACGAGCATGCAATCGAAGCTCGACCAGCTGACTACCCGCCTGGCCGAGTTGAACGACCTGTTGAGCCGTCCCGACGTGACGTCGAACCGCGACCAGTATCGCAAGCTCACGCGCGAGCACGCGGAATTGGGGCCGGTGGTCGAGCATTACGCGCAATGGCGGGCGGCGCTCGCCGACGAAGCGGCGGCGAAAGAACTGCTCGCCGATGCCTCGATGCGCGACTTCGCCGAAGACGAGGTGAAGGCGGCGCGCGAGCGTATGGCCCGGTTGCAGCACGAGCTGCAGATGATGCTGCTGCCCAGGGACCCCAACGACGAGCGCAACGTGTTCCTCGAAATCCGCGCGGGCACGGGCGGCGACGAATCGGCGCTGTTCGCGGGCGACTTGCTGCGCATGTATCTGCGCTATGCGGAGCGCAACCGCTGGCAGATCGAGATGATGTCGGCGAGCGAGTCGGATCTCGGCGGCTACAAGGAAGTGATCGTGCGCATCGCGGGCGAGGCCGCGTATTCGAAGCTCAAGTTCGAGTCGGGCGGCCACCGCGTGCAGCGCGTGCCGGCCACCGAAACGCAGGGCCGCATCCATACGTCCGCATGCACGGTGGCGGTGATGCCCGAAGCCGACGAGATTGGCGAAGTCGAGATCAATCCTTCCGATCTGCGCATCGACACGTTCCGCGCCTCGGGCGCGGGCGGTCAGCACATCAACAAGACCGACTCGGCCGTGCGCGTGACGCACCTGCCGACCGGCATCGTCGTGGAGTGCCAGGACGACCGCTCGCAGCACAAGAACAAGGACCGCGCGCTCAAGGTGCTCGCCGCGCGCATCAAGGACAAGCAGTACCAGGAGCAGCACGCGAAGGAAGCGGCCACGCGCAAGAGCCTCGTGGGCTCGGGCGACCGCTCGGAGCGCATCCGCACCTACAACTTCCCGCAAGGGCGCCTCACCGACCACCGTATCAACCTGACGCTCTATCGCCTCGAAGCGATCATGGACGGCGATCTTGGCGAGTTGATTGGCGCGCTGGTTTCCGAGCATCAGGCCGAGCAGTTGGCCTCGCTCGGCGACGCCGATTGAGTGCGGCTGAACACGAACGCACCGTGAGCGAAACCGCCGTCACCGCCGATACCCTGCTGCGCGCCTCGCTGCTGCCCGCGCTCGAGGCGCGCGTGCTGCTCATGCACGTGCTGGGCTGGCGTCGCACCGAGCTGATCACGCGCGGCGAGCGTCCGCTCGAAGCCGCGCAGGTCGACGCGTATCGCGCACTCGAAGCGCGTCGCGCGCAGGGCGAGCCCATCGCGCAACTCGTGGGCGCGCGCGAATTCTATGGACTCGACTTCGACGTCACGCCCGACGTGCTGATCCCGCGCCCGGAAACCGAACTCCTCGTGGAAACCGCGTTGGCGGCCATGGAAGGCCTCGCGCAGCCACGCGTGCTCGACCTGGGCACGGGCAGCGGCGCCATCGCCGTGGCCATTGCCTCGGCGCGGCCCGACGCGCGCGTATGGGCCGTCGACCGCTCCGAGGCCGCGCTTCAAGTGGCCGCGCGCAACGCCGCGAAGCTGCTCGACGCGCGACGCCCCGGCGGCGCGCTCACCTTCGTGGCCGCCAGCTGGTACGACGCGCTCGATGCCGCGCTGCGCTTCGAGGTCATCGTGAGCAATCCGCCGTATATCGCGAGCGGCGACCCGCATCTGGCACAAGGCGACCTGCGCTTCGAGCCGCGCGGCGCCCTCACCGACGAAGCCGACGGCCTCAAGGCGCTGCGCGCGATCGTGGCCGGCGCGCCGGCGCATCTCGCACCGGGCGGCATGCTCTGGATGGAACACGGCTACGATCAGGCGGCGGCGGTGCGCGCATTGCTCGAAGCGCAGGGTTTCAGCGATGTCGAATCCCGCGAGGATCTAGCCGGCATCGAGCGCATCAGCGGCGGGCGCTGGGCCTAGGCGCCGAAGCGGTACCCAGGCCGCCGAGTCGCCTGGGGCGGGCCCCGCCCGCGCAGGCGAAATCCGCTATCATTTCACTCTACATTCATCGTTTTCAGCATCCATCAATCCCAAGGTCAGACATGGACACCCAACAGCGCATCAAGCAGATCGTCGACGAAAACGCCGTCGTCCTTTTCATGAAGGGCAACGCGCAGTTTCCGATGTGCGGTTTCTCCGGCCGCGCGGTGCAAATCCTGAAAGCCTGCGGCGTCGAAGAGTTCAAGACCGTCAACGTGCTCGAAGACGACGCAGTCCGCCAGGGCATCAAGGAATTCTCGAACTGGCCGACCATTCCGCAGCTCTACGTGAAGGGCGAGTTCGTCGGCGGTTCGGACATCATGATGGAGATGTACCAGAACGGCGAACTGCAGCAACTGTTCGCCGCGGCGTAAAGCCATTCGAAACGAAGCGGCGCGGCGCATGCCCGCCGCTTTGTCCGCGACACGCTGCGGTCCTGGGGCCTGCCCGGATCCGGAGGCCAGGCGTCCAGCCTGGTGGACGACGCGGTGCTGCTCACCAGCGAACTGGTCACCAATGCGGTGGTGCATGCAGGGACACAAGTGTCCCTGACCTGCCGTCTCGGCGGCAACGCGGCCGGCCGGGCGGTCGAGGTCACGGTGCGCGACAGGCACCCGGCCCGTTCGCTCACCGCCGGGCCGCAGCCGGGCGACCCGGGCGACGCGGGCGACCCGCTCGACCCGGCCGGCCTCACCAGCGGGCGCGGGCTGATGCTGCCCTCCGCGCTGGCCACGGCCTGGGGCGTGAGCTACGCACGGACCGCCAAGGCGGTGTGGTTCCGGATCGGGCTCGACGACTACCCCGCCGACGCTCCCCGGGCCAGCGACGCGCCGGTGGCCGGCGCGCTGTCCCTCGGCGACCGCGAGGAACGGCCCGGCGTGGGCGGGGAGGCCGCCTCGCCGGCCGGCGAGCCGGGCGTGATCGAGGCCGGGCCGGCCGCCGGGCGGCTGGATCTCGGCAAGCTCGGCTATGACGAGCTGCTCAGGCACACCGTCGAACTGGCCCGTGACGCCGTGGACGCCGACGCCGCCTACGCGCTGGTCGCCGACGAGGACGGCGAGCTGCGC
>JAITTX010000344.1 GCA_031286755.1 Paraburkholderia sp. | reverse complement strand
TGTACCAGCGCTGCCGGCGCTGGGCGATCCGCTCCAGCAGCGCGCCCAGCGTGGCGAGGCCCGCGGCCATGAGCCGGGCGGCGACCGCCGGCTCGAACCAGCCGTCGACCGGATCGGTGGCGGCGGGATCGGCGGCCAGCGCCCGCTCCATACGGGCCAGCGCCGCAGCTTGGCGCTCGCGCAGCCGGGCGTTGCGGGCGATTTTCCGGGCAATGGCGCGGTCCGGCGCACTGTCGGGAGCGTCGCTGGGAGCGGTACCCGGCACCGCATCGGGTACGTTGCCGGGCGGATAATCCGCCAGATAGAGCTCCAGCAGTTCGGCCTCGCCGTAGAAACCATCTGGATCGACCTGGGCGCGATAGTCGTCGAGCGAGGGCAGCGGGCGGCGGCCGGGATGCCCAGACTTGCCGGATTGCCCTGACGGTTCGCCGCGGGCTACCTGGGCGGGATCGGCCGCGTCGGCCGCCCGGGCCAGCCGGTCCTGCAGGCTGCCGGGGCGCAGGCGCAGCAGGTGGGCGGCCTCGCCGTCGCACGTGCGCCGCGCCGCGGCGGACAGCGCATCGCGCAGGGTCACGATCAGCCGCTCGGTCTCGGCGGCCGGTGCGCCGGCGTCCCCGTACACGCCGTGCAGCTCGCGCAGCCCCACACCCCCCAGGTAGCCGCGATACAGCGCGAAGTGATGGCGGGTGAACCGGCGCGGCGATTTCACTGCCGCCATCCACTACCCGGTACGTGCTTCAGATCATCATCGAGCACCGATTCGGCTGCCTGTACCAGCTGGATGAGGTAAGCGACGGCCAACTCAAACTGTTCGTGTTCGGTATCCGACAACTTTTCAAACGTCGGCAGGAGGAGCATGAGCGCGAAGTACGGCCCGTTGAATGCCTTCAGCGCCTTCTGAATCCGCTCCTTCGTGGTGTCGAGCCCTGCAATCTTCGGCTGGAGCCTGTCGATCAGATTCTGGCCGTCCCGGCGCCGCTTGGCCAGAAAGTTCATTTTTCCCGTCACGGGATTGGGAATCGTCCGATGAAGAAAATCTTGTATCGGCCCCGCATCGAAGTTCGCTGAAAAGGCGCCGTGCTACCGATGCGGCGATACAAGCTTTATGTCTCGAACATCGGAAATGAAGATTCGAAATCGCGTCAGAGGGAAGCAAATCACAGAAATCTCGAGGCGGCGTACCGCTTTCATGCCGTCCGCGCCGTGAAACAATTGAAGAGCGCGACTACTTGCGCTAAGTTGCTGCGTTGATTGAGTTTTTCGCCATTTCGAGAAAAATGTTTCACGAAATATATGTCTAACGTGCGATTTCAAGGGCCCAAACCGCTCGTGAAACCGCACCGGTTTGGACCAAAGCCGGATCTTTATCGGAATCGTATTAAACGATACGTTATATGTAGTGCTGTGCCCTCAGACCGCTACGTCTGACGATCGAAAGAGACTGTTGGCTTCGTCTTTTGCCGGGCTTGTACTAAAACGTGAGCATTGCTTGCTGGGAGCGCTCGATGCGTTCACCACGTTTCTGGAAGGCCGCAACGGATGCGAGGCCATTCGGCACGCATCGGTTTGACGTGTTCGGCCCCAAGGTGGCGCGGCGACTGACGCTGTTTGGTCATCGGGCGCTGCAACTCTGGTTACGACTGGAGTCCAACCCACAGGTGGTTACCTACTGCGAGCGCCCGCTGCTTGTCCGGGAGGCGAGGGGAGATCGCGTTGCGGAATTCTGGGTTAGCACGGAGCAGGGAGAGCAACTGACTATCGTCCTGCGCCCTGCGGAAGCGGGGCTCGCCGCCCGGGGTTCCCCCTCTTTCCAGCGCTCGAGGCATGGAGCAGGGCGCATTCGATGACGCTGCGGGTCATCGCACCCGACGAGCTCGACGATTCCAGGACGTTGTGCGAGAACAGGTTCACGATGCTTCACTACCAGGCGGCTGGCGCGGTGCCGCGCAGTAACGAAATCTTTTCCGCCATCCTGACGGCGTGCGAGGGCGGGCGAATGCTTGGCGAACTCGAGCAGCAATTTTTTGCGCTCGACCCGATGGTAGTGCGTACCGCCGCGTTTTCGTTGGTCCTGGACTGCGACCTGCATTGCCCGACGCTCGCCGAACGTGCGCTCGGGCCTCATAGCTGTTTGGTGACCCGATGAGACCGATCGTCTCCGGCGCGCTGCGCTTTGATCGCCGCTCCATTCCGACGGAGCTCTCTGATATCACCCTATGGCCCACCGCCGACGATAGCGGGCTGGACGGAGGGGCTCGCTCGTTGTTCGCAAGGCGCGTCAGAGCGATGGCACTCTTTTTGGATGGAAGTACTTCCCTCCGGGCAATAGCCAGTGAAACCGGGCTGCGCATCAATGATCTCTACCGGCTGTTCGAGCGATGCATCACGCCACACGAGGGCGGACGAATTTACGGCTGCCGGGCACTGCTCCCCTGGCTGCACACGCAACCTTATGAGCGCAGTGCCGTGGTGAAAGCCTCTGGCGCGGGCGGTGCAAGTGGCGCGTTTGCGCAGTTGCTGCAGCGCTATCCGGAGATTGCGAGGTGGATCGAGCGGAAAGTCGCTGCGCGCAGCCGGCCTCACGCGACGCTGGAAGAAGTTCCCCGCCAGATCTGGCGCTTGCATGCGGGCTTTCTTGCACGGTGCCGGCAGGCCAGTATCCAGGCGCATGAATATCCGTTCAACCAGAAACATCTTGGCGAGCGATCGCTGGCCCGTCACGTCAAGAGGCTCGCAGGTCAGCGGTTCGCCTGCGCGGCGCGTGCCGCCGGTGCGCAGCAGATCGCTCACGCGTGGCAGACGGATCCTGCCGAAGTCCGCAGAACCGCCGCATACCCATACGAAGTCGTGGATTTCGATGGTCACAAACTCGACGTGCGGCTGACGTTGCGAATTGATGATCCGTTCGGGTTCGAAACCCTGCTGGTGCTGCACCGTATCTGGATCCTGCTGCTGCTCGATGTCGCGAGCCGGGCCGTCATTGGCTACGCGCTTGCCCTTGGACCTGAATACAACAGGGATGACGTCGCACAGGCACTGCAGTCGGCGCTGATGCCACACCGTGCGCGCGAATACCGGATTCCGGCGCTGCATGTAAAGTCGGGTGGAGGATTCCCCTCTGAGATCATTCCGGGTGCGGCGTGGGCGTGCTGGAGCACGCTTCGCTTCGACGCGGCCAGGGCACACTTCGCGAAGGCGACGCTTGAACGCCTAACGACCGTCGTTGGCTGCGCAACCGACAACGGCCCGCTCGGCGAGAAAAACGAGCGCGCGCTTGTCGAGCGCTTCTTCGATCAGCTCGCGTCGCATTTTGCGCATCGCCTTCCTGCCACCACTGGCCGCGATCCACGCGCCGTGGAACGGGCGCTCAGCGGCGTCGGCGGCGACACGTCATTGATGATGACGCTGGACGAGCTCGAAGACGTGATCGACGTCGTGCTCGCCAACTACAACGGCGAACCACACGCCGGACTTGGCGCGCGCACCCCGCTCGAGGCGATGCACTTTCTGCTCGCCCGACGCGAGGGCCTGCTGCGCACGCTGCCCGAAGCCAGGCGCAGCACGTTATGTCTGCTGCAGGAAGCGCGAATCGTGACCATTCGCGGCAACATCGGACGGGGAGTCCGGCCACACGTGAATTTTGAATATGGGCGTTACGACAACGGATTGCTGTCGGGCATGACCGGGCTGATCGGCCAGCAACTGCGCGTCTACTTCAACGTGAAGGATTTGCGGCAACTGCATGCCTTCTTCATGAGCGGTGCTGAACTCGGTGTCCTCACAGCCGCACGCCCGTGGTGCTTCACCCCGCATTCGCTACGTGTCAGGCAGGAAATCTATTCGCTGCTTCGACAGCGCAAGCTTGCCTGGCGCGACGGCGAGGATCCGGTCGGGGCGTGGTTCGCCTGGAAAAAGGAACAGGCCGGTCAGCACACGCGCGCTGCGAACGATCTGGCGCGCATGCTTGCTGACCGGGCCGACGCCCATTCGAAGACAAATGGGACCACGGCTACGATGGAATCGTCGACTGTGGCGTCGAACGTTGTCCGTCTGCCGACCCCGGCTTCAGCGCAGGTGGAACCGGGTCCGTGGTTGACGAAGATCATTACGTACTGACTCAATGCTCGACGCCCTCGAACGCCCGGTCGACCTGTCTGAGCACCCGCTGCTCAGCCAGTCGTATATTGTGCCGACGCCAGCGATCGCCGCCATGTATGCGCGGGTGCGCAAGTGTATTCGCCGCGGCGTTAGCGGGGCCTTGATCTACGGCCATACCCGCTGGGGTAAGACATATGCGGTGCGCTACTGCGCCCGGCTTCTGCGGCATGAACTGCCGCGCATCGTTGTCCTCACGCTAGGCATGCCGCAGAATCCGTCGCGCTCAGAGGCGCTCTTCTTTGGCATGCTGCTCGATGTCGCGCAGCACGCCCGGCCGGACAGTGGCTCGGCCCTGCAGCGTCGCTTGCGTCTCTATCACAAATTGGCCGAGCTCGTGACGCGGGCGTCGGGAAACACGCTGGTCATCTTCGTCGACGAAGCACAGCGACTTGAAATTGAGCACTACGAATGGTTGCGCGACGTGCAGGACGAGCTTGGGAGACGAGGGATCCGCATGTTCGTCTTTCTCGTCGGCCAGCCCGGTCTCCTGAACCGCAAGAGCGCATTCAAACAGAACGTTGATACGTCGCAGATCGTCTCGCGCTTCATGATCGACGAGTTGCAGTTTGCGGGCCTGCGCTGCGCGAGCGACCTGAAGATGCCGCTAATGGCGTACGACAGTTCCGTTTTCCCCGAAGGTAGCGGCTGGACCTACACGCGCTATTTTCTGCAGCGCGCCTTCGATACCGGATTCCGGCTCGCTTCCCAGCAGCCGGTTCTGTGGGAGTCTTTCGAGACGGCGCATCGTCGCGCGAGGTTTGATTTTCCGATGGAGGTGCCAATGGAGTATATGGCTCGCGCCGTCGAGATGGCTTTGAGCCGCAACATGGAGCACGACAGGCCGCGCTTCGAACTGAGCCGCGCGTGCTGGGACGAAGCTGTTGAAGAATCCAGTTTCGTTGCCGCCCTCGAGGC
>JAITTX010000323.1 GCA_031286755.1 Paraburkholderia sp. | reverse complement strand
TTCACGATCCTGCACGGCACGCGCGATCTGGCCGTGGCGCTCGTCGACGTCACGCAGCACGTCGCCCGTCTGGCCGAGGCCGTGCAGACGCTGCTCGAACCGCACGGCATGCCCGACCGCGACGACGCCAGCGAGCTCGTCGCCCAGGGCGGCCAGGTGGACTTCGAAGGCGTCACCTTCGCGTACCCGCACCGCAAGCCCATCCTCGACCACTTCGATCTGCGTATCGAGGCGGGCCAGCGCGTGGGTCTGATCGGCAAGTCGGGCGCGGGCAAGACCACGGTGCTCGCGCTGCTGCAGCACTTCTACGAGACCCAGGGCGGCTCGATCAAGGTCGACGGCCAGGACATCGCCCATGTCACGCAGGACAGCCTGCGACAGTCGATCGCGCTCGTGCCGCAGGACATTTCCCTGCTGCATCGCTCGATTTACGAGAACATTGCCTACGGTCGGCCCGACGCCAGCCGCGAGGAAGTGTTCGCCGCGGCACGGGAAGCGCGCTGCGCCGACTTCATCGAGGCAATGCCCGAAGGCTACGACACGATCGTGGGTGACCGCGGCGTGAAGCTCTCGGGCGGCCAGCGCCAGCGCATCGCGATCGCGCGGGCGATTCTCAAGAATTCGCCGATCCTGCTGCTCGACGAGGCCACCTCGGCACTCGACAGCGCCTCTGAGGAAGCCATCCAGCAGGCGCTGGACCGGCTCATGGTGGGCCGCACCGTTATCGCGATCGCGCACCGGCTCTCCACGCTGAACAACTTCGACCGCATCATCGTGATGAGCGCGGGCAAGGTGATCGACGACGGCAGCCCCGAGGAATTGCGCAACCGCCCGGGCCTGTATCGCGAGCTGCTCGCCAAGCAGCACGGCAAGCCGTCCACGCTGCATCTGGGCGCCAAGAAGGCCGACGAAAAGCACGTGGCCTGACGCCGGGCGGCTCAGCCCGCAACCCGCCAAACGAAAAAGCCGCTTCATGAGAGAAGCGGCTTTTTCGTTTTCGGCTACGCCGAGGCGCCTGACGTATCTGAGGCGCTCGCAGTCGCCCGCCCCCGGCCGGCCTATTGCTGCACCGGCTCGACGGACGGCGGCAACGACACGCCAGCGCGCGCGGTCATGCTCGTCAAATCGCGCATGAAGCGGTCGCGCCAGACCGAAACGTTGTTCTCGCGCAATTGCACCATCATGTCGTTGTAGCGCGCGAGACGCTCGGCGAGCGGCATCGAGAGCGCCTTGCCGAGCGCGTCGGCCATGCCGTCGATGTCGAGTGGATTCACGATCAGCGCGCCGCCCAGCTCCTGCGCGGCGCCCGCGAAGCGCGAGAGCACCAGCACGCCGGGATTCTCCGGATCCTGCGCCGAGACGTACTCCTTCGCAACGAGATTCATGCCATCGCGCAGCGGCGTGACGTAGCCCACGTGCGAGGCGCGAAAGAGCGCCGCGAGCACGGCGCGCTCGTACTGGCGGTGGATGTACCAGATCGGCGTCCAGTCGAGCTCCGCGAAACGGCCGTTGATGCGCCCCGACTCGGCCTCGAGCCGCAGGCGGATGTCCTGATACGCGTGCAGGTCGGCGCGTGTGGGCGGCGCGATCTGCACGAACGACACCTTGTTGCGCTGCCCGGGCGCTTGCTCGAGCAACCGCTCGAAGGCGCGAAAGCGCTCGACGAGGCCCTTCGAGTAGTCGAGCCGGTCCACGCTCATGATCACCTTGCGGCCGTGCAGCGCGGCCTTGAGCGTGCGCACCGGCTTGCCTCGCTCGCCGTCCTTCGCGAGTTCGGCGACTTCGTCGGGATAGACGCCGATCGGGTAATCGTTCGCGCACAGCGTTTTGCCGAACGCCTCGATCTGCGTGAGGCCGTCGGTGCGCTGCGCGACCGAGCCCCCCGCCTCGTTCAGGATGTAATCGCAGAACGCGCGCACGTCGGGCTTCGTCTGGAAGCCGAGCAAATCGAACGAGCACAGCGCCTGCACCAGCTCACGATGCGGCGGCACTGCCAGCAGCACCTGCGAGGCCGGAAACGGAATGTGCAGGAAGAAACCGATGCGGTTCTTCACGCCCTGCGCGCGCAGCGCCTCGGCGAACGGAATCAGGTGATAGTCGTGAACCCAGATGACGTCGTCGTCGCGCAAAAGCGGCACGAGCTGCCGCGCGAGCCACGCGTTCACGCGGCAATAGCCCGCGTATTCGTTGCGGTCGTACTGCACGAGATCGGCGCGATAGTGGAACGCCGGCCACAACGTGGCGTTCGAGAAGCCGCGGTAGTACTGGTCGTAGTCGCGGCGCAGCAGGCCGATGGTCGCGAAGGTGACCGGGCCGCGCTCTTCGAGCTGGATCTGCGGCTGGCCGGACGAGAGCACCTCGCCGCTCCAGCCGAACCACATGCCGCCGGTTTCCTTGAGCGCGTCGTAGACACCAACCGCGAGACCGCCCGCGGCCGGGCCGCCTTCGGAGATCGGCGCAACCCGGTTCGACACGATGATCAATCGGCTCATGAGAGGCAGGTTCCGTGCAGAAAATAAGTTAGACGCACCCGTGCGGGCGTGGCCCGGCGGCAGCACAGAACGCGGCGGCGCGCGGTGGCTGCGGGCGCCGGCGTGCGCGCCACATCAGGCGCAAATCAGGCGCCTCGCGCCGGCGCGACGAGCGTGCCGAGCCAGGCGAGCAACGCCTCGACCGACTCGACGCGCGTTTTCGCGATCGTGTCGCCGCCGCCAACCTTGATCGACAGACCGCCCTGCGCGTTGACCACGGCAAAGCCCTTCTCGTCGGTCAGATCGTCGCCCGCGAACACCGGCGTGCGGCCCGCGAACGGTGGCTCGTCGAGGAAGGCGCGCAGCGCGCGGCCCTTGTCGACGTCCTTCGGCTTGATCTCGTAGACCATCTTGCCGGGCTGCAGCACATAGGCATCGGCGAATTCGGCCGCGAGCCTTTCGGTGGCCGCGCGCGCCACGCCCTCGTGCTCGGGCGCGTTGCGGTAGTGCAGCGCGAGCGCCGCACCCTTGATCTCGAGCAGCATGCCCGCGTGCGTGCGCACCACTTCGGCCAGCACTTGCTCCATGTGCAGAAGGCGCTGATCGTTGAACCCGACACGTTGCGTGTCGCCGTTCGCATCGCGGCGCTCGGCGCCGTGCAGACCCGCGACAGGCAAGTCGGGCATGCCGAGGAAGGTGTCGATGCTCTCGATGCCGCGTCCGGAGACGATCGCCACCGCGCCGTGTGTCGCACGACGCAGGACGCCCAGCAGCGCGAGCATGTCGGGGCGCACCAGCACGCCATCGGGTGTGGGTGCGAGGTCGACGAGCGTGCCGTCGAAATCGAAGAAAAATGCCGTCTTGTCGAACGGCAGTTCAGCCGGAAGTACTTGCATTACGTTCGTTTCGTCCCTCGGCGCATGGGCCGGGTTGATCCGGCGGACGTTCGCCCGCCGGAGAAAGTGTGCGCATCTTACCGCGCATCGTCCTGGTTTTCGACAAAGGCAACCCGGAGCGGCCATTGCACCGGCCGCTCCGGGCCGCCCCGGAACACTGTGGCGATCACCCTGTCGATGCACATGCGTTCAGGCGCTTTTTTTGTGCCACCGCCGCCTTGGCTCAGCCACCTTTGGCACTCATCGGCACAACAGATGCGTCAAATTGCCCCTGTCACCCTGCCGCACCGGGCCGCGCGCCGCAGCAAGCACCCAATTTTGCTACAGTCCAGCGACACGGCGCGAGCCGGTCACGCGCACGCCCTTGTAAATTGAGTTAACGAGAGTAACGAGAGAGCCTTTGTTCCCCGAGTTCGACGCTTCACATTCGCCACGCTTCGTATCCCGCGCCGCAATCCGGCTGGCCCGCGCGGCCCGCTTGCCCCGCGCGCTGCGCGCAGTGCGTCGCACGGCTATGCTGGCGCTCGCCGGCAGTGCCGTGCTGCTTGGCGCCTGTTCGCGTCCGGCCGAGCCATGGCAGCTCACCGATGTGAGCGGCCACCTGCCCGACCTCACGTTCGCGCTCACCGCGGACAGCGGCAAGCCCATCACGGGCGCGGATCTGCGCGGCGATACGGCGCTCGTGTACTTCGGCTACACGCATTGCCCGGACGTCTGCCCGGAAACGATGGCGCGTCTGATGCAGGTCATAGAGAAACTCGGACCCGACGCGCAGCATGTGCGGATACTCTTCATCAGCGTCGATCCCGCGCGCGACACGCCGCAAGCGCTGCACGCCTACGTGGGCGCGTTCGACGCACAGCATGCGCTCGGCCTCACCGGCACCGACGCGCAAATCGAATCGCTCGCAAAGCGCTACCGCGTGGCGTATCAGATGGAAAAGCGCGACCCCGACGGCAGCTACGAAGTCACGCACAGCTCGGCCGTCTACGTGTTCGACGCGCAAGGCCGCGCGCGCCTGCTCGCCACCGACAAGGACTCGCCCGACGCCATCGCGCACGACGTGCGCCGCGTGATGGCCTCCGCGACGTAAGCGCCGCAGGACATCACAGGAGCACCCGCGCCGCTGCACGATCAGCAACGCCGATTTCCGTACCACCCGCAACAGGAACTGCCATGACGATGAAAATGAAATCCCACCGCGTTACTCGCATGAGCTCCAGCATGAATCCCCGCGTGAATCCCGTGATCCGGTTGAGCGCCGCGCTCGGCTGCGCGCTCGCCTGCACGTTCGCGACGCTCGCCCCCGCGGCCCATGCCGCCGACGCCACGGTCACCGCGCAGAACGCATGGGTGCGCTGGCTGCCCAACGATCTGCCGGCGGCGGGTTACGTCACGTTGAAGAACGACGGCGACAAACCTGTCGACCTCGTGAATGTGGCGAGCGACGACTACGGCATGGTGATGCTGCATCAGACCGTCTCGAACGGCTCGACGCAGAAAATGGTGATGGTGCACGCGGCCACGGTGCCGGCGCACGGCACGCTCTCGATCGCGCCGGGCGGCTATCACCTGATGCTGGAGCACGCGAAGCACAAGATCGCGCCCGGCGACACGGTGCATGTGAAGCTGCAGTTCTCGGACGGCGCGACGCTCGACACGCCGTTCGCAGTGAAGCCGCCGTCGCAGCAGTGATGGCATCCCGAGCCCGAAGAAGCGCGCCATGACCCTCGTGAAGAAGTCCGCGACGAACCCGTACAAATGCCCGCGATGAATCTGTGCCAATGTCCGCGATGAACCTGCTCTATTGGCTCGACCCGTGGGAGCCCTCGCCGACCGTCGTGATCGCGGTGGTCCTGGCGGGGGTGCTGTTCGCGCGCGGCAAGCGCCACGCGAAGGTCTCGCTGGCGCGCCAGATCTCGTTCTGGTTTGGGCTCGGCGCGCTCTATGTCGCGCTGCATACGCGGCTCGATTACGTCTTCGAGCATGAGTTCTTCATGCACCGCGCGCAGCATCTCGTGCTGCACCACCTCGGGCCGTTCTTCATCGCGCTCGCCTATCCGGGCGCGGCACTGCGCGCCGGCATCCCGTTCGCGTGGCGGCAACGCTTCGTGCGCCCCGCGCTGAACGCGCGGCCGGTGCGGGCAATGCTCGACGTCGTCATGCATCCGGTCGTCGCCGTGGCGCTCTTCGTCGGGCTCATCTACTTCTGGCTACTCTCGCCCATCCACTTCATCGCCATGCTCGACTGGCGGCTCTATCGCGTGATGAACTGGAGCATGGTGATCGACGGCCTGCTGTTCTGGTGGCTCGTGCTCGATCCGCGCCCCGCGCCGCCCGCGCGCCTCGCACCCGGCAAGCGCGTGCTGGTGGTGATCGCGGCCATTCCGCCGCAGATCGTGCTCGGGGCGTTCATCTTCTTCACGTCACACGAGCTCTATCCGGTCTATTCGCTGTGCGGCCGCGCATTCACGTGGCTCTCGCCCATGCGCGACCAGCAGATCGGCGGCCTGTTGCTGTGGATTCC
>JAITTX010000304.1 GCA_031286755.1 Paraburkholderia sp. | reverse complement strand
TATGAGACCCCGGTCCAGCTTTCGAGCGGGAAGCATCTGCTGTGCAGCGTGAACGAAGCGCGGCCCGCTGGCGAGCAGGCAACGCTGACGCGGCGCGAGCAGGTGCAGGCCGACGTGCTGGCCACGCAGCGCCTGCGCCTGATCAGCGGGCCGAACGCGCCGTACCCGTCGGACTACACCGCGCCGAGCGTGGCGTGCGTGAACGCGGGCTGAAGCCGCGCACGCGACTGGGAGTACCGCCAATGATGTGAGGAAATCGCGGGCGCGTTGTGAACGTATTGCGGGCGCGCTCGTGGCAACGCCCGCCGTGCGACTGCGACGCGCCCGGCCCTCCAGTAAATCATGCCGCAAGCGCGCTCGCTCAGAAGCGCGTGCGCACGCCCGTGGTCACTTCCACCTGGTTGTTCGAGCCATACGTCGTGCCCACCGTGTAGCCGCCATGCAGCTTCATGTAGTCGCCGGCCAGATACACCTCGGTGCGCTTGGAGAGGTGATAGAAGATCGAGCCGTAGAGCGTTTCCTTGAAGCCGTTGTGCAGCCCGCTGGTGGGGTCGAAAGCCTCCAGGTTCGCGTTCGGGATGTCGCCGTCGGCGTTATACGCGGCGTTATGCGTGCGCATCTGCTGGTAGCCGAGCTCGTAGTCGAGCGCGCCCTTCGGCGCGAGCTTGAGCGAGACCGTCCACGCGTTGTCCTGGCGCTGGCCCAGTGCGCCCTGGTTTCCCCAATAGCGGAAGTAGCCCAGGTTGGCGCGCACGATGCCCATGGTGTAGTTGCCGCCAACCGAGAACGACTGGTTCGTGAAGCCATCGCGGTTCACGTGGCTGTAGAACGTCGAGGCCGCATACGAAGGGCCGTTGTAGCCAAGCGCGACCTGGTAGGTCGAGTTGTTGCCGAAGCTCGTCTGGTTGCCGAACGCATAGCCCGCGCTCGCGAAGATGCCGTTGCTGAACAGCTTCTTCCACGCCACGCCGTTGCTGTAGCGGGTGCCGGTCGGGCCCGCCGCGTAGAAGATCATCTGCTTGAAGTTGTTCGCGTTGGTCCAGCCGCCCTCTTCCGTCGTCAGTTTCGCGCTGCCGTACGGGTCGCCGTAGATGGCCGACGCGTCGCGCGCGATGGTGTTCTGGAAGCCGGCCGTGAGCTTGCCGAAGCGCTCGTCTTGCACGCCCACCCACGCGTCGCGGTCGAAGATCTGGCCCGGGTCTTCCATCTTGCCGTTGGCCACGGTGTATTCGGATTCGAGGCGGAAGATCACCTTGGTGCCGCCGCCGATGTCCTCGGCGCCCTTCAAGCCCCAGCGGCTGCCGCTGAACCACGGCTCGCCGCCGATGCCCATCCCGATCACATGGTCCCCTTTCGCGTCGGCATGCGATTGATAGGTGGGAACGCTCAGGTCGATGAGCCCGTAGAGCTGGACGCTCGACTGGGCGTGCGCGCCACTCGCTGCCAGTGCGCCGGCCGCCACGGTGAATGCGAGATGCCTTTTCTTCAAGATTGTCTCCTCAGATAACTGCATTGAAGTTCTGATTGCTCCGTTGCCAACTCGCACCGGCTGTTGCGCCCGGCTTGCATGACAATCAACGGATGAGACGAATCGTAGTGGCCGCAATCCTTCGCGCTCCTTTCGCGAAAGGTTCGTATCGCTAAGTGGATACACCAATATTTAAACGGCGGAAATGGCGCTTTGCTCGCGCGGCGCGGCGTCCTTCGCGCGCAGGATGTAGCCGAGGCCGCGCAGGGTCATGATCTGCGCGCTCGACGCCGCCAGGTGCTTGCGCAGCCTGTGAATATAGATGTCGATGGCGTCCGCGCTCGGCTCGTCGTCGAGGCTGTAGACGCGCTCCATGAGCGTGTGCTTCGACACGGTCTTGCCCTGCTGCAGCATCAGCGCTTCGAGAATCGCATGCTCGCGGCGGCGCAGCGCGAGCGGCTCCTCGTCGTGGCGGAATTCGCGCGTGTCCGAGAGGTAATGCAGGTCGCCGCAACTGAGCCAGCCCGACTTGTCGCCCACCTGACGGCGGATCAGCGCCTTGATGCGCGCGACCAGCTCGCGGCTGTCGAACGGCTTCACCACGTAGTCGTCGGCGCCGGCGCTGAAGCACGCCACCTTGTCGTCGATCGAGCCGTGCGCGGTGAGCATGAGCACCGGCACGTTGTCGCGCCGGCGCCGCAGGCGGTTGAGCACGTCCTTGCCGCTCATGCGCGGCAAGCGCATGTCGAGCAGCACGACGTCGTAGCGCTGTGTCATCAGCACCGAATCCGCCGCCTCGCCGTCGGCCACGCAATCCACCGTGAAATTCTCGGCGCGCAACAGATTGACGATCCAGTGCGCCAGCTCGGCGTTGTCTTCCACGAGCATCAGCTTCATTGTCGTTCCTCGTTCATGTGAGCGCTTCGCATCACTGCTTCATGCGGCTGCTTCATGTTGCTGCTTCATGTTGCTGCTTCACTTCGTTGCTTCATGCGGCTGTTTCGTGCCACCGGGTCACGGGGTCGTGCCGGGCCTCGGGCCGCTCCGCCCATCGCCCCTCGTGCCGCTCCTTCGGGCCGGCGTTGTGCGCCGCATCCTCGCGCCAGACCGGCAGGCGCACGGTCACGACGAGTCCAACCCGCCCCGCGCCGGGCGCCACGCTCACGGTGCCGCCGTGCGAGCGCGCCACCTGATGCACGATGGCAAGGCCCAGCCCGGTGCCCTCGGTGTCCGCCGCCACGCGGTAGAAGCGCTCGAATACGTGCTGGCGCGCCTCGGCCGGAATGCCGGGGCCGTTGTCCACCACTTGCAGCACGACCTCGCCGTCCTCGCGGCGGCAGATGGCCGTGACGTTGCCGCCCGGCTGGGTGTAGCGGATCGCGTTGTCGACCAGATTGGCGGCCAGCGAGGCCAGCAAGCCCGCGTTGCCCGCCACCGCCATGCCGTCGGCCAGCTCCGCGCCCAGATCGATGTCGCGCTGCTGCGCCGCCTGGATCAGCTCCTCCAGCACCGACGACACGACGGCCCCGAGATCCACGCAGGTGCCCATGCGCGCGGGCGCCATCGACTCGGCCTGCGCGAGCAGCAAGAGCTGATTCGTGAGCTCCGCCATCTTCTGGCTCGTGCGGCGCACGCCGCGCAGCGCCACGAATAACGCGGGATCGTGCGCCTCGCACTGGCTCGCGAACTGGATTTGCGTGGCGAGCAGCGTGAGCGGTGTGCGCAACTGATGAGCGGCGTCGGCGATGAACTGGCGCTGCGTGGAAGCATGCATCTTCAGGCGCGCGATGCATTGGTTGATGGCGTCGACGATCGGCCTGAGCTCGGTGGGCAAATGATCCGGCCGGATCGGTTCGAGCTGGGTGGGCTCGCGGTCTGCCACGTCGTCCTTGAGCTTCATGAGCGGCCGCAGCTCCAGCGTGAGCCCGAGCGGTACGAGCAGCACGGCGAGCGCGAGCATCAGCCATTGGCGTATCAATTGCGGCCGCCAGAGGCTGTCGATCATCGCCTGCCGCGAGGCCACGGTCTTGCCGACGATCACCGTGACGCGCTCGGCGCGCCCCGAGTCGTAGAGCATTCGCTCGTAGGCAACCGCGCGAATGGGCGCGCCATCGTAACTGCTGTCGTAGAACGCGGGCAACTGTTCGGATAACTGCGCATGCGCGGGCGGCGGCGCGAGCTCCGGCGCGCCGCCCAGCAGCCGGCCATCGCCCGCGAGCACCTTGTAGAACACCCGGTCCTGGTACGGCGACTCGAACATCTCCAGCGCCGCTGGCGGGATGTTCGCGGTGAGCGCGCCGTTGTCCCAATCGACGTCCTCGATGATCGTGCGCGCCGAGGCCAGCAGCGCATTGTCCTGCAACAGATCGGCCGTCTGGCGCGCGGCGTCGTAAGACATCCCGCCCGTGACCACCACGACCGCCGCCAGCGGCAGCAACAGCCACAGCAACAGACGCGCACGCAGGCTATGCACCATGTCAGGCTCCCCACAAGTACAAAGAAGCCGTCCCGCGCTGCGGGACGGCGTGCGATGGCTTCGGACCTTGCCCGCTGTTGCCGGCTATTGCCGGCTATTGCCTGCGGACAAGGCCGTCTACCGGGTGCCTCTCGTGCTCAGAATGCGGCGGGCCGCCATTTGAGCAGGCGCTTTTCCAGCGCGCCCAGCAGATAATCGGTTGTGAGCGCAACCACTGCGAGCACGATCATCGCCGCGAACACGCCACTCGCGTTGAACGCGCCCTGCGCCGTCGAGATCAATAAGCCGATGCCCTGCTTCGAGCCCAGGAATTCACCCACCACGGCGCCCACCAGCGCGAAGCCGAAGCTCACGTGCAGGCTCGCGAGAATCCACGAAAGCGCCGAGGGAATCACCACGGAGGTGGTCACCTGGCGGCGCGACGCGCCCAGGATCTGCGCATTGGCGATCATGTAGCGGTCCGCCTCGCGCACGCCCTGGAAGGCATTGCCGAACACCACGAAGAACACCATCACCACGGCGAGCGCGACCTTCGACGCCATGCCGAGGCCCAGCGCGATCACGAACACCGAGCCCAGCACCACGCGCGGAATCGAGTTGGCGATCTTG
>JAITTX010000149.1 GCA_031286755.1 Paraburkholderia sp. | reverse complement strand
AGGACAAGCTGGACGTGATCAACGTCGATGCGGGCGTCGACTATCGGCAGCGGACGCTGGCGCAGGTGGAGGTGTATCACTCGCCGCTCGGCGCGGACGCCGACCGGGCGCTCCGTCATTCGTTCGCGCAGTTGGCGGCGGTGCCGGACGAGAGCCCGATCCTGCACATCGAGAAACGCGAACTCAAGGCGCTGCGCCGCGCGGACGGCGTCGTGTGGTTCGACTTCGCGACGCTGTGCGGCGGTCCGCGCTCGCAGAACGACTATCTGGAGCTGGCAAGCCGCTTTCATGCCGTGATCCTCTCCGACGTGCCCCAAATGACGCCTCGTATGCAGTCCGAAGCGCGCCGCTTCACCTGGCTCATCGACGTGTTCTACGACCACAAGGTCAAGCTGTTGATGTCGGCCGCTGTGCCGCCCGAGGAGCTTTACGTCGAGGGCCCGATGGCCAATGAGTTCACGCGCACCGTGTCGCGCATTGTCGAGATGCAATCGAAGGAATATCTGGAGACGCCGCGCCGCGTCGTCGACACGGCGCTCACGTAAGCTGCGCTCGCTGGTCGCCCCGAATAATGCGGATGCCGAATACGGTTGCCGCATCGGAAAATCAGGTACGAATCCGCTTTTTCAAGATTCGGACTCGTCTGATAGGGGCCGCAGGGTCAAGTCGATATCTTTAGTCAGGACAGGTTCTGACAAAGGAGTAGACCATGACCCCCCATCGCGATATTACCGAGGAAGAATGGCAGCGCGTGATGCCGCTGCTGCCAGAACTGCGCCCGCGCTCGGAAATGCGCGGCCGTCCGCTCGCCAACACCCGTTCGGTGCTCAACGGCGTCTTGTGGGTCATGTATAGCGGCGCGACCTGGTCAGCCATGCCGCGCCGCTACCCGTCCTATCAAACCTGCCATCGCCGCTTCAAAGCCTGGCATGACGAAGGAGTGCTCAAGCGCGTGATGGCCGAACTCTTCGGCGAAGAGGGCGTTGCGTTGTGCGACACGATCGAATCACGCATGCGCAAGCATCTGAGCCGTGCCGAAAAGGCTGCCGCGCGCGTTCAGGAAGGGTTGCCCGGAGTGCCGTCCGCCACGCGCAATTCACCGTTCAGCCCCGCCACGCCCGGTGTGCCGCAGCCGTTCAGCTATCGCTCGGTGTACCGTCACACGGCTTGATTGAAGCGGGTGTCATACCCGGGCAACCAGGCGGGCATTCCCGAGCGCCTCGTGCGCGTCTGAAACGCCTGAAATGTCTGGAAGGCCGCCTCGTTGCAAGGCGGCCTTCGCTTTTTTGCGCGCTCGCGCATGCCGGGCGTTACTGCTGGCGTACCCAGGTCTGCGACCGGCCCAGCAGAGAAATACCCAGATAGCCGCGCACCACCAGCTTCTGGCCACCATATTCGGTGTGCATCTTGCAGCGGTACACCTTGCCGTTCTCGGGGTCGAGAATGTGCCCGCCGTCCCATTCGTTGCCGGCTTGCTTCATGCCGTCGATGATCGTCATGCCGAGAATCAGCTGGTCTTTGCGGGAGTCCGTGCATGCCGTGCAGCGGCGATCGGGCTGGTCGTTCGCTCCCAGCCCCTTGATGATCTTGCCGCTGAGGCCGCCGCTGCCGTCCTCGCTGATCTGCACGAGTGCCTTGGGCTGCCCGCTGTGATCGTCGATCGTTTGCCAGACGCCCACTGGCGAGTTCGCTTGCGCGTGCGCGGCGATGGCGCTGCCGAGCAGCGCCCCGGCCAGCACGATTTGACGCGCCGCGCGCGCGGCGAGCGAATGGGTGCGGCTGTTGAGTTCGAACATGTGTCTTCCTCCACTGATGTTTATCGCTATGTGTTCTTCGAGCCGCCGTGCGCCATGCTGCCTGGCATCGATTTGCGGCGGACCGCGCAGCGCATTCGTTCACGGCGAAGGCGTGCGGCGGTCAGCGCAGGATACGCGAAAGCGCTGCGCGCGTTTGCGAGGAGAAACTCTAGTCGGCGGGCGCGTTCTGCATGCGCCCGTGCCGGGTCGATCGCGTAGTTGAGGGGCTGGCCGGGAAGCCAGCACGATTTTTTCCGTTCAACGGCCCCGTCCGGCGATGGGCTCAGTTGAGCTGATACGAGAACGTGGCATTCACGCGCGGGCTGCGCGATGCGCTTTCGATGGGCGCATCGGCCAGCGCCTTCGCCACGGAAAGATCGAGGCTATAGTACTTGCCGTCCGTGATCCTGAATCCCGCCGAGGCTGACGAAAGCCGCGAAGGCGAGGGCGTGCCCGCATGCAGGTATACGCGCGCCATGTCGAACGAGAGGTAGGGCGTGATCGACTGCAGCCATGTCTTGCCCAGCTTGAACGGATGATTCAGTTCGAGCGCGAAGGCCCACCCCGAATCGCCCGAGGTTTCACCGGGCTCGTAGCCCGCCGCGAAGCGCTGCGCCCCGAACGAAATCTGCTCGGAAGTCGGCAGCGTGTACGGGCTGTATTGCCCTGTTGCCGCGATGGCCGTGCCGAAACCCATCGGCCAGTCGTTGCTTTGCGAGAACGAGGCGTTGGTGCGCACGAAATTCAGCGACACGGGGTTTTGCAGCGTGAGTTCGGGAATATTCGTTTGCGCCGATTTCGACGCGCCGAGAATATCGAAGGCCTTCGCCACCGCGACGCTCGCCTTGCGCACCTGACCCGGCTTCACGTCGGTGTAGTCGGCTTGCAGTTGCAGCACGCGCACCTGCGAACTCAGGCCGTATTGCAACTGGTTGATGGTGTTCTGATAGCGGTCCTCGTCGTGCGCCGCGTAGGCGCTCACGGTGCCGACGAGGCTGCGCGTGTTGCTCAGGAGCAGCGGGTACGAGAGCGAGCCCGTGAGCTTGTCGCTGACGACGGTGCGCTCCACGTAATTCGGCAGCCCCGGATTGTCGACCGGGTTGCCGCGATAGTGCGAGGCGTCGAGTTTCGCCGTGAGGCCGTCGCTCGCGATGGGCACGGCCGCATGCGCGGCGAGGTAGGTGACGTTGTCGCGGCCCTTGGGCAGCAGCGCCGAAAAACTCAGTTGCTCGCCGAACGGCGTGAGGCCGTTCTCGGTGAGCGTAAGGAGGCCTTGCACGCCGGGGTGATTGAAGTCGATGCCGGTGCTCACGTCATAAGGCTTGTGCGTGGCGTCGAGTTCGAGCGTGGTGGCGCCGTCGGTGGTCGTGGGCGGCGGCACGTTCGCCTTCACCTTGAGGCCCGGCAGCATGCCGAGCACGTTGATGTAGCGCTGGAACGTGGCGGTGCGCAGCGGCCGGTCCGCGACGATGTGCGCGGCGATCGCGCGCATCTTGCCTTCGAGCGCGCCGGGCTTGCCCGTGACCTTCACGTCTTTCACGTAGCCTTCGACAACCGTGATGCGCACCACGCCGCCCGCGAAATCCTGCGCGGGCACGAATGCGAACGAGAGCGCGTAGCCACGATCCTGATAGAGCTTCGTCACGCCGTTGGCCGTCTCGATGAGCTGGCCGATCGTGATGTCGTGATTCGCGAGCGGCGCAAAGCGCTGTGCGACCTCATCGAATGGAATCGATTTCACGCCCTCCACCTTGAAGGTGGTCGGCGTGATGTGCGTGGCGAGCAACTGTTGCAGGGCAGGTGTTTGCTGCTGCACCTGCACCGTCACGCTGGGCGCTTTCTTCGGCGCATTGATTTGCGGCAGCGACTCTAGTGGATTGCCGCCCTGCAAATTGCCCGCCGGCACCGGCCGGCTCTGTTGTGCGACCGCTACCCCCGTCACGCCGACGCTCGCGATTATCCCCGCCGTGGCGAGCACGGTCCATTTTGCGCCTTTCATCTGGACTACCCTCGATTTGTTGGACGGCGCGCGCCGGTTGCCTGAATCCTCCGGCGCGGCCGTCTCTTTGTGCCGCCTTTGCGGCGGTCTTGATGTGACTCCCTGATTGCCTGTGTTTTTATTCCTGCGTACTCCGTACTACCTGATCTACCTGATGCGGTGTTGCCAGGCTTCACATGAAGCGGCGTTCCTCTCCAGACGCCGCGTCATGCATCGCCCATCTTGCACGACGACGGTTGCACGCGCTACGGCAGCTTGTGCAGCACGCCGCTCAGTACTCCCCCCGATGTACTTGTGCCACCAGAACTACCTGAAGAACCCGTGCCGCCGGCCGTCGCGCCGAGCGCGCCCGTGACTGTGCCCACCAGCGCCGTCACCGGCGTGAGTAACGCGCCCGCACCCGTGCCGCCGCCCGTGAGCGCGGCGAGCGGCCCCGTCGCTGCTGCGCCCGAGCCGCCGCTGGTGCCCGAACCAGCCGCGGAGCCAACGGTTGAACCAACCGCGGAGCCGCCCGCCGCGGACGTAGCCGTGGAGGTCACACCGGAAAGCAGCCCGCCCACTACCGGCAGATTGCCGAGGCCGCCGGTGAGTGCGCCCGCGCCGCCTGCGCCACCCGTGGCGCCAGCAGCCGCGCCCGTGACCGTGGAGAGCGGCGTGCCGCCGAGGCCGAGGCTCGCGACCGCCGCGTTGAGCGGGCCGAGCGGGCCGGCTGCCGCGGCGCCAGTGGGCGGCCCGCTCGCGACGAGCGCGGTGTTGCCGCCCACGAGACTCGTGATGAGGCCGGGGATCGGCGCCGCGCCGTTCGGGCCGTTCGGATTGACGAGGCCGCCCGCATTGGTGACCGTGTTGCCGACGGCACCCACCAGCGTGCCGGCATCCGCGCCGAGCGGGGCGAGCGGTCCGAGCGCACCGTTCGACTGCGTGCCGGTGGCTGTCGACGCGACCTTCGTGCCGGCTGTCTGCAGCGCGCCGCCTACTTGCGCGAGCAAGCCTGAAGCCGGTACGCCGAGCCCTGTCGAAGTGCCCACCTGCTGGGTGACGAGGCCGGCCGTGGTGGCGATCGGCGTGATGATCGTGCTGACCGGTTGCGTGGCCTGCTGCACCGGAGCGGACGAGAGCACGTTGCCGAGCGTCTTGCCGGTGCCGTTCACGGCGTTGGCCGTTGTGTCGAGAACGGTGGCGACGGGCGTCGTGACAGGGGAGAGCGGCGCGAGCGGCCCGCTGCCGAGTCCGTTGACCGTGGTGGCCGCGCCCTGGACCACGCCGCTCGTCGCGCTCACGACGTTGCCGAGCCCGGCAGCGGTCGTGCCGACGGGATTGGGCGTCGAGCCGGTCTGGCCGAGGCCGTTGGAGACGGCGTCGGCGAGCGCGCCGGCGACCGTGCCGGTGCTCGACACCGCATTGCCCAGGCCCTGGCTGACCTGGGGGCTCGTGCCCGGCACCGTGGTCGAGCCGACCGCGTTGCCGAGATCGCTGGCCGTTTTGGCCACCGTGCTGACCACGCCGCTCGTGCCGGTCGAGGCCGTGGTGCTACCGCCACCGCTGGTGCCCGAGCCGCCCGTGCCGGCGGTCGAGTTGCCGCCACCGGCGCCGCTGGTGCCGTTCGTGCCGCCGGCGCCGCCACCGGTCGTGCCCGTGGTGCCGTTCGTGCCTGAAGATGCCGAGGGCGGTGTGTAGCTGCTGCCGCCGCAGGCGGCGACGCTGCAGGCCACGGCCGCGGCGAGCGCGCTCAGGCGCAGGCTGTGCACGAGCGCGACGGCGCGGTCGTGCCCGCGCGCGTGGTGCAGGATGGGGGAACTGGCGCTGTTGAACATGACGCTGTCTCCTGAACAGGATTTGATGCTGATAGAGGTGCTGGAACGCGGTGCCGATCGATTTGCCACAGCGGCTACTTCTTGCCGCCGAGCAGGCCGCCGACGAGCGACGTGAGGCCAGCGAGGGGGCCAGCCGCAGCGCCGCTGGCGTTGCCGCCCGCCAGCGAGGAGAGCGAGAGCCCGGGCGCCGCGCTGCCGGTGTTGCTGGCAACTGGCGCGTTGGGCGTTGCCGGGGTGCCTGCGGGCTTGGTGCCCGCGCCGATCGCTGCGCCCGCAACGACACCACCGCCCGTGCCGCCCGCGCTGTTCGTGGCGCCAGTGAGCGCGCCTGTGACTGTGTTGACGGTGCCGGCGACGAGGCCGGTGACCGGAGCGAGCGGGCTGCCGCTGCCACCGGTGGCGGAGGTGAGCGCGCCGGTCGCGGAGGTGAGTGCGCCCGCAACGGGTGCAAGCGGATTGCCGCCCAGCGGATTGCCGCTTCCAACGCCAACACCCACGCCCGCACCGATGCCGACTGCCGCGCCTCCACCGTTCGCGCCGCCACCGGCCGTGCCGCCAGTCACGCTGCTCAGGATGCCCGTGACGGGCGCCAGCGGATTGCCGCCCAGCGGATTGCCGCCGCCACTCGTCTTGCCGCCCGTCAGCAGGTTGCCGGTCGTCGCGACGGTCTTGCCCGTATCGGCGACGAGGTTGCCCACCCCGGTCGTGACAGGATTCGCGCCACCGGTTTGCGAGACCAGCGCGCCGCCTTTCTGGAGGCCGCCGCCGAGCGTCTGCAGCAGGCCCGCGACCGGCGCGCCGACGCCTGTCGAGTTACCCACGGTCTGGGTGGTGGAGGCGAGCACCGAGGTAATCGGCGTGATGGTCGAGCTCAGTTGCTGCGTGACCTGCTGCACCGGACCTTGCGTGAGTGCGCTCGTGAGCTTGTCGCCCACGCCCGTGACGGCGGTGCCAACCGTGCCCACGGTGTTGCCCACGGGCGTCGTGACGGCGGCGAGCGG
>JAITTX010000585.1 GCA_031286755.1 Paraburkholderia sp. | reverse complement strand
TGCTTTCCGGCCAGCGCTGCATGATCGACTTTTGCTTCGTGTAGAAGCGCACGCCTTCCTCGCCATAAGCGTGCATATCGCCGAACAGGCTGCGCTTCCAGCCGCCGAAGCCGTGCCATGCCATCGGCACCGGGATCGGCACGTTGATGCCCACCATGCCCACTTCGATCTGGCGGCCGAACTCGCGCGCCACGTTGCCGTCACGCGTGAAGCAAGCCACGCCGTTGCCGAATTCGTGGTCGTTGATCAGTTGCACGGCTTCGGCGAAGTCCTTCACGCGCACGCAGGCCAGCACCGGTCCGAAGATCTCTTCCTTGTAGATGCGCATCTCGGGCGTGACATGGTCGAACAGCGTGCCGCCGGTAAAAAAGCCGTTCTCATGGCCTGGCACCTTGTGGCCGCGGCCGTCCACCACGAGCGTCGCACCTTCTTCCACGCCGTTCGCGATATAGCCTTCGATGCGCTCCAGCGCCTGGCGCGTAACGATCGGGCCCATTTCCGCATCGGCTTCCATGCCGTTCTTGATGACGAGGCTCTTTGCGCGCTCGGCGAGGCGCGGCACGATCTTGTCGGCCACGTCGCCCACCCGCACCGCCACCGAGATCGCCATGCAGCGCTCGCCCGCCGAGCCGTAGCCGGCGCCGATCAGCGCGTCCACGGTCTTCTCGATGTCAGCGTCGGGCATCACCACCATGTGGTTCTTTGCACCGCCGAGCGCCTGCACGCGCTTGCCGTGCTTTGCGCCGGTCTCGTAGATATAGTTCGCGATCGGCGTGGAGCCCACGAAGCTCACGGCCTTCACGTCGCGATGCGCGAGCAGCGCGTCGACCGCGACCTTGTCACCCTGCACCACGTTGAACACGCCGTCGGGCAGGCCCGCTTCCTTCAGGAGCCGCGCCATCAGCAGCGAGGCCGAAGGATCGCGCTCGCTGGGCTTGAGCACGAAAGTGCAGCCCGCGGCCAGCGCGACCGGGAACATCCAGCACGGCACCATGCACGGAAAGTTGAACGGCGTGATGCCGGCCACCACACCCAGCGGCTGGCGCACGGTCCAGTTATCCATGCCAGTGGAAACCTGCTCGGTGTAGTCGCCCTTGAGCAACTGCGGAATGCCACAGGCAAATTCGATGACATCGATGCCGCGCGCGACTTCGCCCTGTGCATCGGAGAACACCTTGCCATGCTCGGCCGTGATGATTGCCGCGAGTTCGTCTGCGTGCCGGTTCATCAGCTCGAGAAAGCGCAGCAGGACGCGCGCGCGGCGAATAGGCGGCGTGTCGCGCCAGGCCGGGAACGCAGCTTTCGCGCTGGCCACGGCGGCGTCTACGTCGGCGGCTTCGCCCAGCACCAGGCGGCGTGCGACGGCGCCCGTGGCGGGATTGAACACCGCCTGGGTGCGCTCGCCCGTGCCGCGCTCGGGCTTGCCGCCAATGAAGTGGATTACGTCCGCGCTATCGGTATAGGCCTGCATCTCGTCTCCTCGCCGGGTGGGTTGATGCAGGCCAGTGTACGGAGGCCCGGGCGCGCTGCAAAGGTGCGCGCGCTGAATTGATTGTTTTCGGCAGCAAACAATCAGCCCGCGAAACAACGAAAGATGGCGGAAAACGGCGGATTCCGTATGAAGAACGGCGCGCTTTGTCAGTCAGTTTGTAGCGCAATGTATCTGCGGCACCGGCAGAAAAACTGGCTTGCAATAAACCGGGGAGACGGAAACAAGCCAGATACGTTCGGGGCTTCAAATACCACCACGCAAGGTTGATTCACAACAGTGCGTTCGATTCAGCAGGCACGGCGTGCGTGCAGCAGGGTTGCAGCGCTCACGCGTCGCGCCGGATACCGATCCGCATCAGACCTTTACTTTCGTTTTGATCACTGGAGAACATCATGACCCTCGTTCGTTCCCTCGTTGCCGCCGCCACCGTTGCCGCTGCCGTCGCGGTTCCCACGCTCTCGTTCGCCCAGACCGACCATGCGCTCACCCGCGCCGAAGTCCGCGCGGAGCTGGTCCAGCTTCAGCAGGCTGGCTACCGCCCGGTTAGCGACAACACGCAATATCCCGCGAACCTGCAAGCCGCGCTCGCGCGCATCGACGCCGGCCAGCAAGGCGCCGCCGCTGCCTATGGCGGCACGGCGAGTGGCCGTTCGGCGGCGGGCGAGCGGGCGCCGCAAGCGCCGGCGCCGGACGTGACGCGTGCTTCGGGCGCTCAGCCGGACGTCGTGGGCCTCGAGCCGATCTACGGCCACTCGTAACGACGGGCTGCTGCAGCCGCGAAGCACGCGCCGCCCGGCACGGTGGCGGAAATATCCGGTTGCAGAACTCACAGACGTAGCGTCAACATCGTGGCAACGGGCAGCGTTGAGCGGATGGACGGCCTTGCACCGTCTTCGACCTTCAAGGAACGCTCAAGGGAGAACATCATGCGTACGTTACCCGTTTATCTTGCCGCCATCGCCACGTTCACGCTCGCGTTTGCCGGGACGGCGTCTGCTTCTACCTGGTCGCACTGGGATGCCACCCACGGGCGCCGTGTCGAAATCAACCATCGTCTGGCGAACCAGGACCGGCGCATCCACGACGAAGTGAGAGAGGGCGAGATGTCTCACGGCGAAGCCGCACGGCTGCATCGCGACGATCATCAGATCCGCCGTGAAGAGCGCATGATGGCGAGCCAGAACGGCAGCCATCTCACGCGAGTGGAAGATCGCGCGCTGAATCAGCAGGAAAATCACCTCGGCCGCCAGATCGGGGAGTGATGCGCAGTGGCGGCGGCAGGCGGTTACCGGTAGCTGCCAGGTCGCCACCAGCGGCCATGTGGCGCGGCCGCCGCCTTCGTCAATCCGTCAAACGCTTCGTCAAACGCTTCGCGGCACCTATGGAAGCGGGCCCAGTTGCAGCGCAAATCGCCGGGCTGCCTCGAGGCCGAAGCGGCTGGGCGCGAGTTTCACGTCGCGCTCGTGCTCGACCTCGATGCCCATGCGCCACGCGGCAATGCGCTTGCCGTAGCAGATCAGCGTGTCGAGCGACTGCATGACGAACACGATCGCGGGCAGAACCTGGCGGTACAGGTCCTCCGCGAGCGCTGCGTCGCCCGCGCGGAACGCGCGGTAGATGCGTTGCTGCCAGTCGAAGCAGTCGGGCGCGACGATCATGCCCGCGCAACCCGCGCGCAGATTGTCGAGCAGTTCCATGCCGCCGCGGCCGTTGAACACGGGCATGAGATCGCCCACCTGGTCGATGGTCTCGCGAATCGTGACCGACGGCCCCTCGCCTTTCAGCACGCGAAAGTTCGGGCACTGCGCCGCGAGCGCGCGCAGACGCGACGGCGAGAGGCCGACGCCCAGATATTCGGGCGCGTTCTGGATGCCGACCGGCACGGGGAGTCCCGCCATCACTTCGGCAAAAAAGTCGAAATAGAACGATTCGGGCTGCGCGGGCTCGCCGGGCAAGCGCACGGGCGGCTGCAGGATCAGCCATGCCGCGCCGCGTTCGATGGCGTGCTGTGCGAAGTCGCGCTGCGCCTGAACGGTCGGGCCGCTGACCGTGACCGCGAGCGGCAGCGCGCCGCCGCTGTCTTCGCGCGCCCAGTCGAGCACCTGCTCGCGCTCGGCGCGCGAGAGCTTGTTGACTTCGGTGGCGAGCCCCAGCATCGCGATGCCGGGCGCGCCGGCACGCACGGCCGCTTCGGTCTGACGCCGCATGGCCGCGCGGTCGAGCCGGTTGGCGCGGTCGAAAAACGCGTAGAGGATCGGGTAGATGCCGGCGAATCCGGCCTGCGGGTGCGCGTGCGGGTTCGTCGCTGGCTCCATGCTCATCAGTGGGAATCGCGCGGAACGGCCGCGCCGCTCGCGCCCACGAGAAAGTCGAGATCCGCGCCCTGATCGGCTTGCAGCACGTGCTCGACATAGAGCCGGTAGTAGCCGCGCTCGGGCAGCGGCGGCGCCTTCCATTCCGCCTTGCGGCGCGCGAGCTCTTCATCGGATACGTCGAGATGGAGGCGCCGCGCCGCGACGTCGAGCTCGATCATGTCGCCCGTGCGCACCAGCGCGAGCGGGCCGCCCGCCGCGGCCTCGGGCGACACGTGCAGCACCACCGCGCCATACGCGGTGCCGCTCATGCGGCCGTCCGAGATGCGCACCATGTCGGTGATGCCCTTTTGCAGCACCTTCTTCGGCAGCGGCATGTTGCCGACTTCGGCGAACCCCGGGTAGCCCTTCGGCCCCGCACCCTTGAGGACCATGACGCAGTGTTCGTCGATATCGAGCGACTCGTCGTCGATCTTCGCGTGCAGTTCCTCCACGTTCTCGAACACCACCGCGCGGCCGCGATGACTGAGCAGCGCGGGCGTCGCCGCCGAGGGCTTGATGACGGCGCCATCGGGCGCGAGGTTGCCCCGCAGCACCGCGATGCCGGCCTTCGGCTTGAACGGCTGGTCGAGTGGCGTGATGACCTCGTGGTTGTAGTTCGGCGCGTCCTCGACGTTTTGCCAGATCGTCCTGCCGTTGACCGTGAGCGCCTGGCGATGGAGCAGGCCGTGCTCGCCCAGTTGCCGCAGCACCGCGGGCAGGCCGCCCGCGTAGTAAAAGTCTTCCATCAGGTGCTGGCCCGAGGGCTGGAGATTCACGAGGCAGGGCACATCGGAGCCGAGTTCCCAGTCGTCGAGCGAGAGCGGCACGCCAATGCGCCGCGCCAGCGCGATCAGGTGCACGACCGCGTTGGTCGAGCCGCCAATCGCGGCGTTGGTGCGGATGGCGTTTTCGAACGCCTCGCGCGTGAGGATCTTCGACATCGTGAGGTCTTCGCGCACCATATCGACGATGCGCCGGCCCGCAAGTTGCGCGAGCACCTGGCGGCGCGCGTCGACGGCGGGAATCGCCGCGTTGTGCGGCAGCCCCATGCCGAGCGCCTCGACCATCGACGCCATCGTGGACGCCGTGCCCATGGTCATGCAATGGCCGCGCGAACGGTTCATGCACGATTCCGCCTCGATGAACTCCGCCTGCGTCATGGTGCCGGCGCGCACTTCCTCGGACATTTGCCACACGCCGGTGCCCGAGCCGATCTCGCGGCCCCGGAAGCGCCCGTTGAGCATCGGCCCGCCCGAGACGGCGAGCGCGGGCAAGTTGCACGACGCCGCGCCCATCAGCAAGGCCGGCGTGGTCTTGTCGCAGCCGACCAGCAGGATCACGCCGTCGATCGGGTTGCCGCGGATCGACTCCTCGACATCCATCGAGGCGAGATTGCGAAACAGCATGGCGGTGGGGCGCAGGTTCGATTCGCCGAGCGACATCACGGGGAATTCGAACGGCACGCCACCGGCCTCGTAGACGCCCTTTTTAACGTATTCGGCGAGCTCGCGGAAATGCGCGTTGCAGGGCGTGAGCTCCGACCACGTGTTGCAGATGCCGATCACCGGGCGGCCGTCGAACGCATCGTGCGGGATGCCCTGGTTCTTCATCCAGGAGCGGTGGATGAAGCCGTCCTTGCCGGCTGTGCCGAACCAGGCCTGGCTTCGCAGGGGCTTGGGGGTGGTGTCGTTCATGCCGCGCTTGGTCCGTGTGGTTGCGTTGCCGGACGATCATAGAAACGGCGCCAGCGCGCGTCAATATCTGGTCCGGCATTCCCGTATATGGGAAACGAGGCGCTGCGCCGTTACTCCGCGTCCGGACTCTTTTCGAGCGAGACGCCCAGTTCCTCGGCCATGCGCTCGACCAGCCTTTGCAGGCGCGCGACTTCGTCGGCGAGGCGCTGCTGTTCGGCTTTGAGCGCTTCGTATTCGTCCGGCGTCACGCTGCCCGCCTCGCGCTCGCCGGCCTCCGCGCCGGCCAGCGCGGCCACGCTCGCCTCGCCGCACAGCAGGTGCATCCAGCGGTTTTCGCGCGCGCCAGGCGCGCGCGGCAGCTTCACCACGAGCGGCGGCTCGCGTTCGGCCAGCTCGCTCAGAAAAGCCTCGACCGAGGACACGTCGGCGAAACCATGCAGGCGCGCGGAATTCAGGCGCAGCTCGGCAGCGGTTTGCGCGCCGCGCAGCATGAGCACCGTGAGCAGCGCAACGGCCTGCGCCGGCACGCCGAGCACGCGGTTCAGATTGTGCTCGAAACGCGGCACCCGGCTGCTGCTGCCTTCGAACACGAGACTCAGCAGCTTGAGATCCTCGATGGTGTTCAGCACCTCGGCCTCGCTCACGTTCATGACCGGCGTGCGCGCGGTCTTCTGGTTGCACCCCGAGGTGAGCGCGTTCAGCGAGAGCGGATAGGTGTCCGGCACGGTGTGCTGCTTCTCGATCAGCACGCCGACGATACGGGCTTCGAGCGGCGTGAGCGCACGCAGCGCGCGTGGCGGCGAGGCATCGGCAGGAGTGTTCATAAGCGGGGTCCGGCGGGGGATTTTTTAACGGGCTTCGATGATACCCGCTCGGCTCGCGCTTGCGTATCGTCATGCAGGGCGGCGCCGGCGTGGGCCGGGTATTGCGCGATAGTCGCCGCGGGCGTGCGGATACAACGCCTGGCCGCTTCACGTTTTGTAATTTTTATTTCGTTTTGCAACGCCACGTGCCGCCGCTTGTTCCCTGCGGTCCTACTATCCGGGCCAGGCCGTGTGCAGTGGCGCAAAAAGTCGGTAACAATCCTTATTGCAGCGCAGCAAAATGATGCCTAAACTGGGTGAGTCCGCCAATAACGTGGAATGCTTTCAAAAGGAGGGCGTGCCAACATGACGTCCGAAACGCCAACGCTGTACCCGTCCCCAAGGCTGCATGTCTTCGAGCAGGAAGGCGGCTGGCATTGGGGCATCACCGTTCAGAGGCCCGCTGGCAGTGGTTTCAAGGTCATCGCGTATAGCGAGACCGCATTCAGGCACGAAACCGAAGCCCAGCGTGACGGCGATCGCGCCCTCGGCGATCTCCGCGAGGGCGCGCTCGCCGTTCTCGCGCCGTAAAAGGGGGCACGGTCCTGCGGGGCGCCGCGCCCCGGCGCCGCTGCGGCCGAGCCGCATTTTCGGCCCCCGCTGAACAAACTTTCTGATCTACTCGGTCTTCTGCCAGTCACGCAACCGGAAAAGGTCTGACGATGATGATGCGCACTGAGACCGAGACGCGGCGCAAGCGTTACGCCATGCATCGCCTTCGCCTGGCGATGCAACGCCTCATTCAAGCCGATGCCGCTCACGAGCGGACCATGGCCACGCGCTGGGTGATCGCCTGGGGTGCCGCCGTGGGTGAACGGCGCTTCGCGGGCTCGTCGTCCGGAAGGTACGGCAGACATGCCAGCGGCGGCCATGCGCTCGCGGCGCCGGCGCAGTCCGGGCCGCTGTCTTAGCCCCAGTCTCAGCCGCAGTTCCGGTACGCGCCAGGCGGGTCGCGGTAATCGAGGCGTCACAGGCTCCGCAGCAGCATCGCTACACCGGCGGCCACGCCCGCGAGCCCGCTGATTCGCACGACACGCCCTTGCCAGGGCGCCAGCCGCTCCGCCGCGATGACCGCCGTGACGGCGGCCATCGCCCACGGGTCCATCACGCCCGCCGCCAGCAGCGCGGCCATCCAGTTGCCGCAGCAGGACCCGCAATGCAGAGCGAGATGCATGCCACGGCGCAGCGCCGCGCGCGCATTGCCGGGCGCGTGCCGCGTGCATGGGCGCGTTTCCCGACGCGGGGCATCCCGGCGCGGGGCATCCCGGCAGCAGGCGAGCCGCCGCGCTTTCCATGACGTGAACTGCAGCAGGCCGGCAAGCATCACGACGGCGCTCGCGGCAAGGGGCGCCGCATGAGCGAGCGCCGGCATGCGCATTGCGCTGGCGGCCAGCGCGGCGCCGAGCGCGAACACCGCGAATCCGGCCAGCATCCAGCTCATGAAGTAGCCCGCGCCTACCAGAATGGTTAGCAATCCGGATCGAATGGATGGCGAGCCGCTCCACGCCGCGTGCTCGCGCAGCAACATCGGCACGAGCACCGGCAGCATCATCGCGGGCATCATGACCGCCCACATGCAGGCGAACGAAGCGGCGGCGTGCCACCACGTCTGCCCGCACATCGGCGTCCAGATGGCCGATAGCATCCAGCGACCCGCCATCGGGGTTCCGCTCATCGCCGCCATGTACGCGTAGCGCCGCACCGTCGCGGCCGCGCTAGCCGCGAACAGCAGCGCCGCCGCGCCAATCACGATGCCGTTCGACGCTACGCTCCGGGACGCCCCGCGCGGGGAACCCTCTGGCACGCGCCTCATGTCGACGATGTTCATGGCCCGCTCCGGTGTGCTCAGCGATGGGGGTACTCGTCGTGGCGCTTCCACCAGATGCCCGCCTCGTTGCGCCCTCTGGGCGCGCGGTCGAGCCACTGGTACATGCTCCACAGGCCGTCGAGGCCGCGCGCGTAGGTCGAATACGTGTGGTAGACCACGCCGTCCTCGAGCACGAACGCGCTCATGCCGGGACGGTCGCGCGCATAGGTGGCGGCGTCGGTGCCGCAACTCGCCGCGAATTGCGCGACGGGTGCCGGTGGCGGCTCCATATCCATCGCGTGGCCGCCGCGCACGTAGTTGTATTCGACGCTTCCCGCGCGCTGCTGCTCGGGCGTGAACGAGACGTTGAAGTCGAAATTGAAATCGTTGCTGGCCGAGGACGCCCAAGCAAACGTCCAGCCCATGCGCTGCCGGTAGGCCAGCAACTTCGCGAGCGGCGCGCGCGAGACCGCCATGAGCGTGACGTCGTGGTTCGCGAGATGGGCGACGTTGCCCGCGAACCCATCGGCGATCGCCGAGCACGACGGGCAGCCCGCCGCGTAGTCGGGGCCGAACATGAAGTGATAGACGAGCAGTTGCGAGCGCCCCGCGAAGAGCTCGGGCAGCGTGGCCCGGCCCTGTTCGGTCTCGAACGAATAGGCCTTGTCCACGCGCACCCACGGCAGGGCCTCGCGTTGCTGTGCCAGCGCGTCGCCGCGCCGGGTGAGTTCCTTTTCGGCCGCGAGCAGGTCGAGCCGTGCCGCGAGCCATTGCTCGCGCGTTCCAGTCGTGTGCGTTGCCATCGTTGCCTCCTGTGTCAATGTCGATCTGAGCGGACCTCAGTGGACATCCGTGCGTAAAAAACCGCCTGAATGCCGTGGTAGATTAGGTCCGGGCTACGCACGGGAGGGAGTGACAAGTGTGTCGGGATTCCAATGAGCATGGACTCGCTGATCACGGCGGCGGCGCGCGCGCTCGCGGCCGGTGACCCGCTCGGCGCGCTGAACCGCGTCGCATTGCGCGACGATCCGCCCGCGCTCGCGCTGCGCGGCATCGCCATGGCCCAGCTCGGCGATCTCGAACGCGCGAAGGCGCTGCTGCGCCGCGCGGCGCGCGCGTTTGGCGCGAGAGAAGCGGTGGCCCGTGCGCGCTGCATCGTCGCGCAGGCGGAAATTGCGCTGGCCTCGCGCGATCTCGGCTGGCCGGTGGCCACGCTCGATGCGGCGCGCCGCACGCTCGAAGCGCACGGCGACCGGTTGAACGCCGCGCACGCACGCTACGTGGAAATCCGCCGCCTGTTGCTGATCGGCCGGCTCGCCGACGCCGAAGGCTTGCTCGCCGCGATCGACCCCACGCCGTTGCCCGGCGCGTTGCGCGCGGCGCACGCGCTGATCGCGGCGGGCATCGCGATGCGGCGCATCCACACGCAAGCGGCCCGCGATGCATTGGCCGCCGCCGCGCACGCGGCGCGTCTCGCGGGCATTGCGCCGCTGCTCGCCGAGATCGGGAGCGCGGCGCAACTGCTCGAAGCGCCCGCCGCGCGCCTCATCGCGCGGGGCGAAATACGCACCCTGCGGCTCGAAGAAGTCGAAGCCTTGCTGGCGTCGCCGGCGCTGGTGATCGACGCGTGCCGTTACGTCGTGCGCGAAGAAGCGGTGGCGGTGCCGCTCGCGCGGCGGCCGGTGCTGTTCGTGCTGGCCCGCGCGCTGGCCGAAGCGTGGCCCGGCGACGTGCCGCGCGATGCGCTCATCGCGCGCGCCTTTCGCATGAAGCACGCCGACGAAACGCACCGCGCGCGCTTGCGTGTCGAGATCGGGCGGCTGCGCACGCTGCTGCGCGGCATCGCCGCTATCGACGCCACGCAGCGGGGTTTCGCGCTCGCGCCTTGCCGCGCGCGCGAGGTGGTCGTGCTCGCGCGGCCCGTGGAAGAGCAGCACGCGGCGGTGCTCGCCTTGCTCGCGGACGGCGAATCGTGGTCGAGCTCGGCGCTCGCGCTCGCGCTGGGCGCGAGCCAGCGCACCGTGCAGCGCGCGCTCGACGCGCTGGCGGCGGCGCACAAGGTGCAGGCGTTCGGGCAGGCGCGCGCGCGCCGCTGGACCATGCCGCCCGCGCCCGGATTCGCGACCAGCTTGTTACTCCCCGCGCCGCTGCCCGGCGACTAGCATGAGGGCATGGACGAACCGGACGCACGACTGGAGGAAACGATGAAGCGCGCTACTTCCAGCAAGGCCAGCATCATTCGCGAGTACGGTCCTTTTCCTGGCGTCGAACGGGTGAACGGCGTCACCTGGGACGGCAGCCAGCTCTGGTACGCGGCCGACGACCGGCTGCTGGCGCTCGATCCGCAAAGCGGCGAGACGCTGCGCTCGCTCGACGTGGCCGCGCACGCGGGCACGGCCTTCGACGGCCAGCATCTGTTCCAGATCGCCGAGGCGAAGATCCAGAAGATCGATCCGCAAACGGGCCAGGTGCTCGCAACCCTGCCGGCGCCGGGTAAGGGCGGCGATTCGGGCCTCGCGTGGGCCGACGGCACGCTCTGGGTGGGCGAATATCGCGAGCGCAAGATCCATCAGGTGGATCCGGAGACCGGCGAGATCCTGCGGACCATCGAATCGAACCGCTTCGTCACGGGCGTGACGTGGGTGGACGGCGAGCTATGGCACGCCACCTGGGAAGGCGACGAAAGTGACTTGCGGCACATCGATCCGGACACGGGCCAGGTGCTCGAGCGCCTCGACATGCCAGCGGGGATGGGCATCTCGGGACTGGAGTCGGACGGCGCCGGGCAGTTCTTCTGCGGCGGCGGCGCGAGCGGAAAAATTCGCGCGGTGCGCCGGCCGAAGCGCGATGCCGTCCGTCACGGCGACGATGAAACGGCCGCTTGAGCGGCGCGAGATTGCATCGATTCCACGTGTTGCGCAGCGCCGGGTTACTGCGCGCCCTGGCGCTTCTTCCAGCCCGCGTAAAGATCCTCGCGCGATTCCAGCCGAACCGGCTCGTGGCGGATCTTGAGCGTTTGCTCCGCGAACGGTTTCGCCAGGTCGGCGTAGACGGCCGCCGTCGATAGTCCATAAGGCGCGGCGTCTTCGTTCGAATACGCATACAGCACCGCGCCCACGCCGGCCATGCGCATCGCGGCCATGCACATCGGGCACGGATGGCCGCTCGCGTACACGGTGCAGCCCGCCAGATTCGGCGAGCCGAGTGTCTGGCTGGCCGCGCGAATGGCGTTCATTTCCGCGTGCGAAGTGGGATCGTTCGTGCGCAGGATTTCGTTCACGCCACCGGCAATGACCTTGCCGTCCTTCACGACCACCGCGCCGAAGGGCCGGCCGCCTTTTTCGACATTGGCGTGCGCGAGTTCGATGGCTTCGCGCAGAAAGCGCTGCTCCGGGGTCATGGCATGCCCTCCTTGAATGATGGTGTGTGCGCCTGAGCCGCGCGCGTGCCTCATTTTATCGTTGGCCTCACGCGCGCTTCGCTCAATCCTGGCGACGTCCGGCCGGACCCGTTCCCCGTGTGCCACGACCGTTTGCGGCCCCGCGAGACGCGCTCGCCGCGCCAGCGCGTACTCGCGTATACCCCATTGGTCCGAAATTTTTTTCCGTGAAAGACTGCGCCTCATCCGGTGCATCAGACTGTTGTCCGGTATATCGGACGATTGAGCGGAGGCGCGCGTTATCGGCGCCCACCGCAAACCCGAGGCGGAGCACCAGCCGGCTTCACGCATGGACCACTTCCTACCCGATCAGGATCGCAAAATGAAACTCGTCAAACAAAGCGCAAAGTTCGTCTGCATGTTCGCCGTGGCGGGCCTGCTGGCGCTGGCCGGTTGCACGAAGGTGCCGACCACGGGCCAGGACGCGGCGGCGGCATCCACGCTGCAAGCGGTGTTGCAGCGCGGGACCCTGCGCGTGGGCGACTGCCTGACGTTCGCGCCGTTCGGCTTCTACAACAAGGACGGCCAGCCCGACGGCTATGACGTGGATCTGGCGAAGGAGTTGGCCAAGGAAATGGGCGTGAAGCTCGAGGTGGTGAACACCACGAGCGCCAACCGCATTCCCAATCTGCAGACGGGCAAGGTCGACGTGGTGTTCTGCAACTTCACGCGCAATCTGGAGCGCGCCAAGGAAATCGGTTTCACGGCGCCTTATGTGGTGGCGAGCGAGGCGCTGCTGGTGAAGAAGAGCAGCGGGATTCAGTCGATCAAGGACATGTCGAACCGCACGATCGCCACCGTCAAGGGATCCACCAACGGCGACGAAGTCCGCGCGCTGAACATGCAGGTGAAGATTCAGGAATACGACAGCTCGGAAGCCGCCATTCTGGCCGTGAAGCAGGGCCAGGCCGACGCGATGATCGAAGACAACAACTTCCTCGCCTATCAGGCCAAGCTCGATCCGGACCTCGCCGTCACCAACGAAGCGCTCGTGCCGCTCGAGTACAACGCGTTCGGCGTGAAGGCCGGCGACCAGGTGTGGCTCAACTATCTGAACCTGTTCCTCTTCAACATCAACGCTTCGAAGCAGAACGCCCAGTTGTACAAGAAGTGGTTCGGCGTGGAGCCGCGCTATTCGCTCAATCCGCAGATGTGATGGCGCGCGACTGAGCGCCGGGCGTTCCCGGCGAGCGCGAACGGCAAGCAGCCGACTTTTACCCAGAGGCAGATCCAGAGGCAGACAATGAGTTATCAATGGCTCACGTTGTGGGGCTACGTGCCCGAGTTCATTCAGGCGGCGTGGCTGACGCTGCAGATCACGCTGCTGGCCTTTTGCCTCGCGCTCGCGCTCGGCCTGCTTTCCGCGCTGGCGTCGGTTTCGCGCGTGGGCGTGCTGCGGCTCGTGGCGAATTGCTATGTGGAAGCCATTCGCAATACGCCCGTGCTGCTGCAGATCTTTATCGTGTTCTTCGGCCTGCCGTCGCTGGGGCTGAACCTGGGTGCGTATGTGGCGGGCGTGATCGCGCTGGGCGTGAACGTGGGCGCCTATCTTTCCGAGGTGTTTCGCGCGGGCATTCAGTCGGTGCCGCGCGGGCAACTCGAAGCGGCCGGCATCCTGGGGCTCTCTCGCGCGCAAGTGTTTCGCGAGGTGGTGCTGCCGCAAGCCGCGCGCGCCGTGTATCCGGCCATCGTCAACAACCTCATTCAACTGCTGCTGGGCACCTCGCTGCTTTCGGCCATCGCCTTGCCCGAGCTGACCGGCACGGCAACCGTCATCAACTCGCGCACGCTGCTCTATCTCCAGACCTTCACTATCACGCTGATTGCGTATCTGGTGCTCAGCAACTGTCTTTCGTGGATCGCGGCGCGCATTGGCGCGCGGGTCTTTCATCCGCCGCTCGTCATGAAAAAGCGTGCGCGCATGGTTTTTTTCACGGCGCGCCAGCCTCGCCGCTCCTGAGCCGAACCGGAGATCCAGAATGTCGACCGAATTGTTGAGGACCAGTCTTGCGATCCTGCTGCAGGGGTTGCTGGGGACCTTGCTGTTGTCCGTGGCGTCCATCGTCGGCGGAACGCTGATCGGGCTGATTGCCGCCGTGTTGCGCTCGTTCGGGCCGTGGGGCACCTCGCGCATCGCGCAGCTTTATACCGAGCTGTTTCGCGGCACGCCCGTGCTCATCACACTCATGTTCATTTATTTCGGCGTGTCGTACTTCGGCTATGCGATCGACGTGTTCGCGGCCGGCGTGGTGGGCCTGAGCGTGTATCAGGGCGCCTATATCTCCGAGATCTTCCGCTCGGGCATCGAGGCCGTGCCCAAGGGGCAGTGGGAAGTCTCGCAGATTCTCGGCCTGAGCAAGACCCAGGCGTTCTTCTCGGTGGTCTTGCCGCAGACGGGAAAAATCGTGCTGCCGCCGCTCATCGGCCAATACCTCTCGCTCATCAAGGACACCTCGATCGTCAGCATGATCGGCATGTCCGAGCTGATGCACGGAGGGCAGGCCATCGTCGACCGGGTCGGCAAGCCGGCCGAAATCTACGGACTCGTTGCCGTGCTCTATTTCGCTGTGTGCTTCCCGCTTTCGCAGTGGGTGCGCCACCATGATCGAAGGAATGTGCTGTCATGACCGCTAACGCCTCCACCACCACTACCGCCGCCGCGAAGCCCGCCATTGCGCTCTCGGGCGTGAGCAAATCGTTCGGCGCCACCAAGGTGCTCACCGAAATCAATCTCGAAGTGCGCCCGGGCGAAGTGCTCGTGCTGATCGGCGCGTCGGGCTCCGGCAAGAGCACCGTGCTGCGCATCATGGCCGGCCTTGAGACAACCGACTCCGGCGAAGTCTGGGTCAACGAGGTGCCGCTGCACGACGCGCGGCGCGCGAAGGAGATTCGCGGGCA
>JAITTX010000362.1 GCA_031286755.1 Paraburkholderia sp. | reverse complement strand
TGGTTGAAGTACATCACCACGCGCACCGGCGCGCCGTCCGGCTCGCGCATCGCTTCGGTTTCGTCGGTCGCGAGCGTGAAGGTCGAGTTGTCGGGCGCCTGCGGGCCCATCGCCTGGCCAGGCGGCGCCTGGAACGCAAGGCCGCCAACTATCACGGTCGCGAGCGACTGCGTGTTGACCTTGATGCCGCTCGAGTCGAGCCGCACGTTCACGCCGCTTGCGTGCCACCAGCGCGTGTTGGTGCCCACGTACTGATCGTAGGGCGCGCTCACGAACACCTGCACCGTCACGCCATTGCCGTCCTTGTCGAGCGAGTAGCCCGTCACCTGGCCCACCTGGATGCGCCGGTAGAAAATGGGCGTGCCGATGTCGAGCGAGCCCAGGGCGTCGCTATGCAGCGTGTAGCGGTGGCCCTTTTCGTCGATGGTCACCGCAGGCGGCGTTTCGAGCCCGACGAAGTCGCTCGCGGTCTCGCTCGAGCGGCCCGCGTCGGCGCCAATGTAGGAGCCCGAAAGCAGCGTGCCGAGGCCCGAGACGCCGCTCGCGCCGATGCGCGCGCGCACGACCCAGAAATGGCTGTCCTTCTTGGCGAAATTTTCTGCGTCTTTGGTGAGCTCCACGGTCACCAGCACGCGCGAGAGATTCGGCGAAAGCTTGATGGCGCGCACCGAGCCGATATCGACGTCCTTGTATTTGACTTTGGTTTTGCCCGGCTCGAGCCCTTCGGCGGTCATGAAGCTGATCGTGATGGTCGGGCCGCGCGAGGCCACCGACTTCACCACGAGCGCGACGCCGATCAGCGCCGCGACGAGCGGCACGATCCAGACGAGCGAAGGGAGCCAGCGCCTCGGCTTGACGATGTCCGGCTCGGGCAGGCCGGGCGGCGGCGAGCCACCGCCGGAGGGCGCACCGCCAGAGGGCGCTCCGCCGGAAGGCTGGGTCGGTCCTTTCGGACTATTCATGAGGGTGATCCTGAGAGTGTTGCGAGGGTGGCTGTTTGTCTTCGTCTACCGGATCCCAGATGAGACGGGGATCGAACTGCATCGACGCCATCATCGTCAGGATCACGACCGAGCCGAACGCGATGGCGCCGGGCCCCGCCGTAATCACCGCAAGCGACTGGAAGCGTACCAGCGCGACGGTCAGCGTGACAACGAAGATGTCCAGCATCGACCAGCGGCCGATGAACTCGACGAGCCGATAAAGCTTCGTGCGCTCGGCCGGGCGCCACGTAGAGCGGCGCTGCGCCGTGGTGCAGAGCAGGGCCAGCACCGAGAGCTTGAGCATGGGCACGAGAATGCTCGCGATGAAGACGATCACCGCGAGCGGCGCATCGCCCGAGGTCCAGAAGTAGGCGACGCCGCTCATGATGGTGTCGTCTTCCTCGCCGACGAGCGAGGCCGTGTGCATCACCGGCAGCAGATTCGCGGGGATATACAGGATGGCGGCGGCGAAAAGCAGCGCCCAGGTGCGTGTCAGGCTGTCGGGGTGGCGCACGTGCATCGGCGAGTTGCAGCGCTCGCAGCGCGCGTGCGCTGCCGGGCGCGCGCGCGGCTGCACGTGGCCGCAGGCGTGGCAGGAGACGAGGCCGGCGTCGGTTGCGGTGACAAATTTCATCGTGATGCCTCGGTGCGCTGGGTGTTCATTGCGGGGTCCAGCCGGGAGCGCTCGCGTTGCCGCCGTGCTCCTTCGGCGCCGCCGGGTCGCGGATTTCGGGGCTGGCGAGCGTCTCGGGCACGCCCGGGTCGAGCGCACCTTCCGGGTCGATGTCGAGTCCACCGGGGCCCGTAGCCTGGCCGGGCAAGCTGGTGGCGCCGGCGTCCCGGGAGAGGGCATGCGCGGCGGAGCCATCGAGGCCGCCCGGGCCACGTGGTCCGCCCGGACCCGTTCCGCTGTCGGCCGGACCCGCACCGCCGCTGCGCGCTGCGCGCCCGTTCGCGCGCAGCGCGTCGGCGACGTCCCACAGCGTGCGCGCATCGAAGGTCAGGACCACCGTGATCATCAGCGTGAGCGCGCCGAACGCGAAGAGCGCGGTTTCCGGAATCACGCGGGCGAGGCTCACCATCTTCACGATGGTGATGAGCACGCCCAGCATGAAGACTTCGAGCATGCCCCACGGGCGCACGAACTGGATCGTGCGCAGCACGAGGTTGAACCCCGGTGGAATGACGCCGCGCCGGATGGGCAGGAGCACATAGAGCAGCGCGACCAGCTCGGTGAGCGGGCAGAGGATGGTGGCGAAAAAGACCATCACCGCGACGACCTCCATGTCCTCGCCCCACAACACCACGAGCGCGCCGAAGAGGCTCGACTGCGACATGATGCCGTTGGCGTCGAGCTCGATGATGGGAAACGACTGCGCGATGACGAACGTGACGAGCGCGGCGACGGTGATCGCGCAGATGCGATCGAGCTGCGACGAAGCACTGTTATAGAGCGTGGCGCCGCAGCGCGTGCAGCGCGCGCTCTGTCGCCCGAGCAGACGGGGCTTTTGGTACAGCGCGTCGCATTCGTGACACGCAATCAGATTGTCCTGGGCCATGCGGGCAGAAGACGCGAAACGACGTGAGCGAAATGAAAGGCGCTGGCGCTGCAGCGGCATTGCCGGCCATGTTACCAAAGGAGACAGGTTGTACGTGTTTCCTTTGTCCACGGCGCGCGGCGCGCCGCGCGTCCGATGGGCAGGCTGCCTTCATGGTCCGAACGGCGGGAGAGTGTGCCATGTTTGCTGCAACTGCGCGATGCACGCAGGCCGCACCCGTGAGCCAGCGCAGACTGGCGAGCCGGTTTCGCGACGCGGGCCTTGCCATGTGTTTGTGTTGCATTGCAACGCGCAAGCGCGATCTCCAGATGCTTGCCTGCGCGCCGCCAGGTTATCTTTCATCCTGAGCGGCCGGGTTGCCGGCCATCCCTCCATGGGCTCGCGCGGGCGGCGGGCACGACTGGCGGAGGCTCCCGACGCCCGGGTTGAGGAAAATCATGGAAGCATTGACCGCACTCGCACGTTTGACTGAAGGCTGGGGGCGCGCGGCCGGGGTGGGGGCGGCGTTCGTGCGGGCCGCGCTGGTCGCACCGGCAATACTGGTGGCGAGCGGCGCAGCCTGGGCGCAAATGGATGCGGGCAAGAGTACGCTCGTGGCGATCTCGCGGCAAATGAGCGTGCCTGTGGAGGGCCGCTTCACGAAGTTCGACGCGCAGATCAACTTCGATCCGGCGAAGCCGGCGGCGGGCACCGCGCGCCTGACGGTCGATACCGGCAGCTACGATCTCGGCGATGCGAGCTACAACGACTCGGTGCGCGGGCCCGAATGGTTCGATGCGAAGGCGTACCCGCAAGCCACGTTCGTTTCCACATCGATCGCGCCGACCGGCCCGAACCAGTACAGCGTAAGCGGCAAGCTCACGATCAAGGGACATACGCAGCCCGTCGTGGCGCCCGTCGTGCTCACCCAGCAGGGTGCAACGCAGACCTTCGACGGCACGCTGCCCATTCATCGGCTCGCGTTCGGCATTGGTACGGGCGAGTGGAAGGACACCTCGACGGTTGCGGACGAAGTGCTGATCAAGTTTCACATTGTCGTCGCGCACAAGTAGTCGGCAACGCGCGCGGCGGCGAGGTTCTCTCATGGCGTTGCCACGCGTTGTCACGTCGTGATTGCGCGGTGATCACAAAGGAGGCGCACTTGAACAGATTCGTGTTGATGGCCGCGGGGGCCCTGGCGGTGTCGCTCGCCGCGCCGTTCGCGCATGCCGCGGACACCTACCAGCTCGACCCGAACCACACCTTCCCGAGCTTCGAGTCCGATCACTTCGGCGGCCTGTCCGTCTGGCGCGGCAAGTTCACGAAAACCACAGGCACGGTCACGCTCGACCGGGCGGCGAAGACCGGCACCGTCGACGTGACGATCGACCCGGCCTCGGTGCAGACCGGCAATCCGCAACTCGACAAGCATCTTCTCGGCGACGACTTTTTCGACGTCGCGAAGTATCCGAGCGCCACCTACAAGGGCACGCGGATCGTCTTCAAGGGGGATACGCCCAAGGAAGTGATCGGCACTTTCACGCTGCACGGTGTCACGCGGCCGCTCAAGCTCGAGATCGAATCGTTCAAGTGCATGCAGCACCCGGTGCTCAAGCGCGAGGTCTGCGGCGTGGAGGCCGAAGCGGAATTCAACCGCGACGACTACGGCATGGACTCGGGCAAGACGTACGGCTTCAAGATGAAGACCACGCTGCACATCCAGGCCGAGGGCATCAAGCAGTAGAGATCGCACGCAAATCTCGCGCAAAAAAAAGCCGGTTCGTGAGAACCGGCTTTCTTGTTCGAGTGCGCTCGATGGAGCGAGCAGTTTAAACCTGAGCGCCCGCGTTCGGGTCGTTCGGATCGTGCTGCTCTTTCTTTTCCTTGATGAGATCCTCGCGCTTCACGCCGAGCCACATCGAGAGCGACGCGGCCACGAACACCGACGAGTAGATGCCGAACAGGATACCCACCGTCAGCGCGAGCGCGAAGTAGTGCAGCGTCGGGCCGCCGAAGAAGAACATCGAGAGCACCATCATTTCCGTACAGCCGTGGGTGATGATGGTTCGCGACATCGTGCTCGTGATCGCGTGGTTGATGACTTCCATGACGGTCATCTTGCGCTCGCGTTTGAAGGTCTCGCGAATCCGGTCGAAGATAACGACCGACTCGTTCACCGAGTAGCCGAGCACCGCAAGCACCGCCGCGAGCACGGAGAGCGAGAACTCCCACTGGAAGAACGCGAAGAAGCCCAGAATGATCACCACGTCGTGCAAGTTCGCTATCACGCCGGCCACGGCGTACTTCCACTCGAAGCGGAACGACAGATAGATGATGATGCCGGCGACCACGCAGGCTAGCGCCATCAGGCCGTCGGTGGCGAGCTCCTTGCCGACCTGCGGCCCGACGAACTCCACGCGCTGCAATTGCACCTTCGCATCGCCGGCCTTGAGCGTGGACATCACCTGATCGCTTTGCTGCGCCGAGGAGAGGCCCTGCTTGACCGGCAGGCGGATCAGCACGTCGCGCGAGGTGCCGAAATTTTGCACCTGAGCGTCGGCGTAGCCGATCTTCGCGAGCGAATCGCGCACGGGTTCGAGCGGGACCGCCTGCGGATACTGCACCTCGATGACCGTGCCGCCTGTGAATTCGATCGACAGGTGCAGGCCGCGGTGAAACAGGAAGAACACCGCCGCAATGAACGTGATGAAGGAAATCGCGTTGAAGATCAACGCGTGCTTCATGAACGGGATGTCTTTGCGGATGCGGAAAAATTCCATGATCTTGACTCCGTATCAGCGGGACGAGCCCGGCGCGCCGGGGTCGCCTGGATTGTTGCGGCGGCGCACGACCGGTTTGGCGCGCGCGCCGCCCTTGGCGCTGGCCTTCGCGGTTTCGCGCGGCTTCGTGGCCTGAGCCACGGCCCGGCCCGTGTCGGTGCCGGCGTCGGACACGCCCAGCGCGGGCGCACCCGC
>JAITTX010000552.1 GCA_031286755.1 Paraburkholderia sp. | reverse complement strand
CCTACGCGCTAGTCATCCGCCGCTATGCGCCCTTTCAGCAGTTTGGCTTCGGCTTCGAAGGCGACGCCCGCACCGCGGCTTCCACGGCGCTGGACGCGACCGCCCGCACGATCGGCGTGGTGGCGTTCGGCGCGGATTTTTTGCGGCCCTACCCCGGCGGCAGTTCCGGGACGTCCTTCACAGGCCTGGGCGCACGGTTCCGGAATCTGGTCGGCACCCGCACCTCCAACGTGGTCCTGACACTGACCCGGCCGGTCGTGGGCGGCGCAGGCGTCCAGTTCACCGCTCACACCTCAGGCGCCAATCCGCTGGTGCCGCACGCCCCGGCCATTGACACCTATGTCGATTTTGCTGCCCGGTTCCAGTCCGGTACGGTCGAGTTCGCCGGCCGTGTCCGGGGCAACAATTTCCCCAATGCCGAGGTCTTTGTCGTCGACTCCAAAGGCAACTCCGTCCTGCTCTGCGACTTCCGCACGAGCGGACGCCGGAACCTCGGGCCGACGACCCGACTCTTCGGCCAGGGCGAGGCTTCGACCCTGGGCATGTTCAAGCGCAGTGCCGGAGTCAACAGCCGCGGGTTCACCGGATAGACGCGGAACCGCGGGCGACGATCGCCGCGCCCATCGACCCGAGTAGCGCGGCGTGCCTTTTCGTGACCGGCGTGACCGGCGTGCGCGCAACGATGGTGGCCAGCACGTCGGCCTGGAGGTCGCATTCCTTGCGCACCGTGCGCTCCTCCGGGCTGTCAGCGATCCAGCCGGATCATGTTCAGGATCACGACCTGGCGCTGCTGGTGCATGCTCAGGCTGTCTTCCAGGCTGCGGATGGCCGCCTCGGTGTTCACCTCGTTGGTGTTCAGGCAGGTGGTCACCGACGCGTTTCCGCTGTGCCGGACGTCCGAGTACGCATAGGCCACATAGACTTTCTGCTGGTCGGTGCTGCATTCGATCAGGTGCCGCGCAGGCGCAGGCGTGGGCGTGGCCGCATGGGCCGGCTGCGCGACAGCAAGCGCGAGGATGCCGGGCAGCACGGCCGCCGCGAGCGTTGAAATCCGTGTCATATCTTGAATCTCCATCGTCGTCGGATTGATCATCGCGTGGCGGGGCGCACCCCGCGTGCCTGGCCCACCCGTCACATCGTCACGCCAGCCGCCGCTCGCCGTTTCAGCCAGAAGAACGCCGTCGCCAGCAGGTCCATGTCGATCAGGTGGAACAACGCCGTGAGCTTCCCCTTCTTCCTTTACCTTACTGCACAACGCACACGTTCCAGCCTCCTGGACACGCATGACTCGGGGACGTCGTGAATCGCCAGTTCTTTTAACGTCGGGGCCTTTCACCCCTCAATCTCTACCGGCCTCCTGACAAAAAATACTGTATATAAATACAGTATTTTGCGCGATCCAAGGTGCGTGAGCGGAGGGATACTGTCTGGCGGCTTGCCCAGACTGCGAAGACCCAGCGGTTGTATGGGCCAGCAGCCGACGGGACAAATCAGCGGGATCAAATGAGCTATAATAGTGGCTCATTTGACCAACAAAACGGGGCGTGTGCCATGCAACTCGTTTCTCCCGAGAAAATCGCTGCGGTCATGGGCCTCAGTCCGATACCGCATTCGATCGCCGAACTCGAAGCCCAGGTCGCGGAAGGCTTGCCCAAATCCGCCCTGCGCAACGGCGTCGAACAGATCGCCCTGACTGCGGAGGCAAGGCGCGCGCTTCAGGCACGCATCGTTCCCGAGGCCACCTACAAGCGCCGCCGCGACAGGCTCACGCCCGACGAGTCGGAAAAGACCGAACGGCTCGCACGAGTCTACGCGAGCGCGGCGTACGTCTGGGACGATCCCGCCGATGCGCGAGACTTCCTTGCCGCACCGCATCCCCTGCTGGAGGGCCGCGCGCCGCTCGAGGTCGCACTGACCGAGCTGGGCGCGCGACGCGTTGAAGAACTGCTCTGGAAACTGTTCTACGGGCTACCGGCCTGATGAAAATCTTCCGTATCGCGGACAGGCGCCATCCGGTCTGGAGCGGCACCGGCGCCATGCTGGTAGGCGGCCGGTTCAACAGCCCGGGCCGTCCTGTGATCTATGGTGCGCTCACGTTCGCGGGCGCCATGCTGGAAGTGCTGGTTCACGCGAGGATCGGCAAGGTGCCCAGGACCCACGTCTGGGTCGAAGCGCAGGTTCCCGATGGCGTGCCAGCCGAAAGCCACACCGCGCAAACGCTCCCGGAAGGGTGGGACGGGCCATCCACGGAGGTCGCGCGTGAATTCGGCAACCGCTGGCTGGACGAATGCCGTTCCGCCATCCTGATCGTGCCTTCGGTCGTCGCGCGTGCCGAGGCCAATGCGCTGGTGAATCCCGCCCATCCGGACGCTGCAAGGATCGTCGTATCCGCACCGCAGCCGGTCCTGTGGGATGAGCGCCTGTTCGTTCTTCCTGTGCAAGAGGCTCCCGGGGAATCGGGGCGGCACTGAATAAGCTGACCGCGCGCACGCCTGGATAGCCGGCCTGAAACTCCCGCATGAACGGCACGCGCATGTGACTGCCAGCATGGAAGCGCTCGCCACCACCCCCTTGCCGTGCTTGCAGGCGGCCCGCTTAAACCACGCAGCCCCCCAGCCCCCTTCGCGCTTTCCCCCAAAACCACCTACTCTTGAATATCGGGCCAATGCCCGTCCGGACGTCCCGATGCGCGCTCATCGCCCCACCCGGGCGGCGGAGCACGACGCGCCTCCGCCCCATGCTCGCCAGCCGCGCCACCCGCTGCCGGCGCGGGTCGCGCGCGTCGCGGTTTTCGCGGCGCTGCTGGTCGTTTGCGCGGCAGTGGCGGCGCTCAACGCCATGGCCCAGGCCACCCTGTCTCCAGCGCAGCGCGCCCCCACCGCGGCGCAGCGCGCGGTCGTCGTGATGACCGTCAACGGCGCCATCGGCCCCGCGAGCGCCGACTTCATCGTGCGCACGCTCGCGCGCGCGGCGCAGCAGCACGCACAGCTCGCGATTCTCCAGCTCGACACCCCGGGCGGCCTCGACACCTCGATGCGCCAGATCATCAAGGCCATCCTCGCCTCGCCCGTGCCGGTGGCCGCGTTCGTCGCGCCTGGCGGCGCGCGCGCGGCGAGCGCGGGCACCTATATCGTCTACGCAAGCCATGTTGCGGCCATGGCGCCCGGCACCAACCTGGGCGCCGCCTCGCCGGTGCAGCTCGGGATTGGCGGCATGGGCGGCGCGCCAGGCGCGCCCAGCGCACCAGCCACGCCGGGCGCGGCCTCCGGCGCCAAGGCCGGCGATAGCGCCGCCGCCAGCGCCGCCGCCAGCGCCAGCAACAACGCCACCGACAACGCCTCCACCGAGGCCCGCAAGGTCATGCACGACGCCACCGCCTACATCCGCAGCCTCGCGCAACTGCGCGGGCGCAACGCCGCGTGGGCGGAGCGCGCGGTGCGCGAGGCGGTGAGCCTGTCCGCCAGCGAGGCGCTCGACCAGCACGTGATCGATCTCATCGCGCAGGACCCCGCCGATCTCGCGCACAAGCTCGACGGCCGCGAGATCGCCACGGCGGCCGGCACGGTGCGCCTCGCCACCGCGCACGCGCCGCTCGTGTACGTGGCGCCCGACTGGCGCAATCATTTCCTCTCCATCGTCGCCGATCCGAACGTCGCCCTGATCCTGCTGACGATCGGCATCTACGGGCTCTTCTTCGAGTTCGCCAATCCCGGCTTCGTGCTGCCCGGCGTGGCCGGCGGGATTTGTCTGCTGATCGGCCTGTTCGCGATGCAGCTTCTGCCCATCAATTACGCCGGGCTCGGCCTCGTGATGCTGGGGCTCGCGTGCCTCATCGCCGAGGCGTTCCTGCCCACCTTCGGCGTGCTCGGCTTCGGCGGCATCGTCGCGTTCGCCGTGGGCGCGCTCATGCTGATCAACACCGATGTGCCCGGCTATGGCATTCCGCTGCCGCTGATCGCGGGCCTCGCGCTCGGCGGCGCGGCGTTCGTCGCGGCCGTCTCCAGCGTGGCGCTGCGCGCGCGGCGGCGGCCTGTGGTGACCGGCGCGGAGGCCATGGTCGGGAGCATCGGCGAAATCATGGACGACGGCCTGCAGGCCGGTCACGCGTCTGCCGACACTCATGCCGATGCGGCGCTCGCCCGCTCGCCCGGCACCGCCAGCCACGCGGCGCTGGCTTCGGGCTGGGCGCGCGTGCACGGCGAGCGCGGGCGCGTGGCCTGCGAGGTGCCGCTCGCCGCGGGCAGCCAGGTGCGCGTGACGGCCCGCCAGGGCCTGACGCTCACCGTCGCGCCGCTGCCCGACGCGCCGCCACCGCCGCCCGAGCGCGGTCGATGGAGAAGCCGGCGCGCGCACGGCGAGCCCGCGCACGAGGCACCGCAGGGAGAACAGCAGGGAGAACCGCGGGAACAACATCAGGGAGAACGTCCATGATCGGCTACACCTTCGGCTTCACGAGTCTGTTGATCGTGCTGGCCATCCTGCTCGCCGTTTCGGCCATCCGCATCTTCAGGGAATACGAGCGCGGCGTGGTGTTCATGCTGGGCCGCTTCTGGAAGGTCAAGGGGCCGGGGCTCGTGCTCATCATCCCCGTGGTGCAGCAGGTGGTGCGCATCGACCTGCGCACGGTCGTGTTCGACGTGCCCTCGCAGGACGTGATCACGCGCGACAACGTCTCGGTGAAGGTCAACGCCGTGGTCTACTTCCGCGTGGTCGATCCGGAAAAGGCCGTGATTCAGGTGGCGAAATTCTTCGAAGCCACCAGCCAGCTCGCGCAGACGACGCTGCGCGCGGTGCTGGGCAAGCACGAGCTCGACACGCTGCTCGCCGAGCGCGACCAGTTGAACGCCGATATCCAGAAGACGCTCGATGCGCAAACCGACGCCTGGGGCATCAAGGTCTCCACCGTCGAGATCAAGCACGTTGACCTCAACGAGACGATGATCCGCGCGATTGCGCGCCAGGCCGAAGCGGAACGCGAGCGCCGCGCGAAGGTGATTCACGCGGAAGGCGAATTGCAGGCTTCCGAGAAATTGCTGCAAGCCGCGCAGCGTCTCGCGCTGCAGCCGCAGGCCATGCAGTTGCGCTATTTGCAGACGCTCACCACCATCGCCGCCGACAAGAACTCGACCATCGTGTTTCCGCTGCCGATCGATCTGCTCACCGCGCTGGTGGAACGCTTCAACGTGCCGCGCGGGAATTAAAGGCGCGCGCGCCGGTGGGCCACTTCCTTCGCATAGCGAAGCAAAACGAAACGGCGCGGCGCGGTCTGGCCTGGGCAGTTGGCCGTCTCAAACCCACTGATCGTTCTGGACAGTGCGCTCGCCCGCCGCGCCGTCGCCCGTGTTCACGACGCCTCGCGGCTCGATCAGCAGAAGCTTCACTTCCGCGTTCGCACAGGGCTTGTGCTCGACGCCCTTCGGCACCACGCCCATCTGGCCGGCGCGCAGCACGATGGCACCGTCGCCCGAGGGGCCCTCGCGATAATCGATCCGCAACTCGCCTTCGAGCACGATGAAGGTTTCGTCGGTATCGGCATGCCGGTGCCACTCGAACTCGCCTTCGACCTTCACGACCTTGAACTGATAGTCGTTCATTTCGGCAACCACGCGCGGTTGCCAGTGCCCCTCGATCTTCGCGATCTTGCCGATCAGGTCGATGGTCTGGCACTGGCCGCGCCCGGCCGGCGCGGCGGGATGCTCTGTTGCGTGCGTAGTGGAGTCGTTCAGGGATGGGGACATCGTTCTCTCCGTTCAGGGGGCAATGCGTGGAGAATACGCTTGCTCCTTGCGGACGTATTGAACGATCGTGGGTGTTTTTCAGCCGCGATGAACGCTCGCGGCCGCCTGGAGCCAGCGCCCCGGCGCCAGCCCGAACGTTTTCGTGAAGTGCCGCGTCATGTGACTCTGGTCCGCGAAGCCGGCCGCCGCCGCGGCGTGGGCGAGCGAGGTGCCCGCGAGCAGCAGGCGGCGCGCCGCATCGAGCCGCCGCATCGTCAGGTAGCGGTACGGGCTCGTGCCGTAGAACGTGCGAAAGTCGTGCGACAGGCTCCAGCGGTCGCGGCCCGTGGCCGCTTCGAGTTCGACGAGCGAGACGGCGTGCGCGCAGTTCGCGTGCAAATAGTCGCGCGCGCGCCGCGCCGCGAGAAAGTCGCCTTTCGGGCGCCGCGCGGGCATGCCAGCGGCGGCGGCAAGGGCATGCGTCAGCTCGGCGAGCGCATCGCCTTGCTCGAGCGGTTCGAGCGCATGGCCCACGTGCTGCAGCAACGCGCCGGTTGCCGCCGCAAGGCGCGGATCGGTCGTCACACCGCCCTCGATGAACGGCAGCGCGCGCCCGCCGAGCACCTCCTGAAGCAGCGCCGGCTCGACGTAGATCATGCGGTAGCGGAAGCCTTCGTCGGTGCCCGCCTGGCCGTCGTGGGCCTCGTCGGGATGCAGCACCATCGTGTTGCCGGGCAGGCTGTTGCGCTGGCTGTGCCGGTAGCTGAAACGCTGGACGCCGGCGAGCGTGCGGCCAATGGCATAGGTGTCGTGGCGGTGCATGGCATAGGCCTTGCCATGAAACCACGCTTCGATACGCTCGACGCCGTCTATCGGCTCGGCGCGCCTCACCCAGTCGGGGCACGAGGGCGCTGCGGGACGATTCATGAGGGATGCCGCTGGAGGGCCTGAAATGTCGCGCTGCGGCGTGCGCGCTCAGGCACGGTACGATGGGCCGCCGCAGCCGCTATTGTGGCACGGGGCCGGCCGCCGGCGCGCCACGCTTGCCGCGCCGGGTTCAAGCGCGGCTCGTGTTCCTCATGCGTTTTTCCCTGGCGCTCGATGCCGTCCCGAACGGCATGGCCGCCACGCCCGATTTCAGAACCGCGTGGCGCGAAATGGCGTGGGGTCCACGGTCCTCGGCGCCCCCGTCATCATCTCGGCGATCAGCCGGCCCGTGATGGGCCCGAGCGTGAGGCCGTGATGCGCGTGGCCGAACGCGAACCAGAGGCCGTCGTGCTTCGGCGCGGGACCGATGACCGGCATCATGTCCGGCGTGCAGGGGCGGCAGCCGAGCCACGGTTCGCTGTCGCGCCGCGCGCCGAGCGGAAAGATCTCGCGCGCGAGCGGCTCGACCGCTGCGAGTTGCACCGGAGTTTTGGCCGTGTCGCGATGGCCCAGCTCGACGCCGGTCGTCAGGCGGATGCCGCGCAGCATCGGCGTGATCAGGAAACCCGCTTCGGCGTCGAGCACCGGCTGGCTCAGTTGCGCGCCATTCAGCGCCGCGTAATGCATGTGATAGCCGCGCTTCACCGCGAGCGGCAAGGCGTAGCCGAGCCGAGCCGTGAGATCGCCCGACCACGGCCCCATGGCGACGACGGCCGAACTGGCCTGCACCAGGCCGTCCTGAGTCATGACACGCCACGACGGTTCGAGCGCCATGGCGTCGCCGGTCAGCACACGTCCGCCCAACTGCTCGAACAGCCGGGCATAGGCCGTGACGAGGCCGCTCGGGTCGCTCACCGAATCGGCATCGGTGTAACGCACACCGCCCGCCAGCACGTGGCTCAGCGAGGGCTCGGCGGCGCGCAGCGCGGCGGGGTCGAGCGCTTCATGGCTCACGCCGTATTCGCGCTGCCAGCGCCGGGCCTCGGCAACGGCCGCCTCCATGGCCGCGCCGCTGCGGAACACCTTCATCCAGCCGTTGGTGCGCAACAGCGCCTGCGCGCCCGCCGCCTCGATCAGGTCGCGATGCTCGCTCACGCAATGCTCGATCAGCGTCGAATACGCGCGCGCGATGGCGGCGTGCCGATCGGCGCGCGAGTGGTGCCAGTAGCGGTACAGGAACGGCAGCAGCTTCGGCATGGCCGCCGCGTGATAGCGCACGTCGGTCGAGCGGTTGCCCGCGTAGCGCACGAGCGTCATCAGATCGCGCGGGAAGGCATACGGATAGACGCCTTCGCGCTGGATCAGGCCGCCGTTGCCGAGCGAGGTTTCCTGGCCCGGCGCGCGGCGGTCGACGAGCGCCACCTTCAGGCCGCGCCGCTGCAACTGCACCGCCACCGATACGCCGACGATGCCGCCGCCCAGTACGACCGAATCGAATTTCATCATGCGATGTCCTTGAAAACGCGTAATGGGGGGAAGGGGCGTGGAAACGCGGATTATCCTATACGAGAAAAACGGTATTCTCGTATCCGACAAAACCCGCAAACGAGCCCACTTCCTTCATGGCAACCTCCACCGCACGCAGTCCCGCGCCGCCCTCCGCGGCGGCCACGGAGATCGATCACCAGGCGGTCGGCGCACGCCTGCGCGAGGCGCGCAAGTCGCGCGAGCTCACGCTGATGCAGCTATCGGCGCTATCGGGCATCGCGGTCTCGACGATCTCGAAGGCCGAACGCGGCGACATCGCACTCACCTACGACAAGTTCGCGGCGCTTGCCCACGCGCTCGGTGTGGATTTCGACACGATCTTCGGGCGCGGCAAGCGCAAGGCGAGCGGCCCGATGCCACCGTCGCTCACGCGCGCGGGCCAGCAGATGATCTACGACACGCCGAACTACGAGTACGGCATGCTCGCCAACGATCTCACCGGCAAGCGCATGGTGCCGATGCGCGGGCGCATCCACGCCCGGACCGTGGACGCCTTTCCCGATTTCATCCGCCACAGCGGCGAGGAATTCCTGTTCCTGCTGCGCGGGGAACTGGAATTGCACTTCGAGAACGGGACGGTTTTCAGGCTCTCGGCCGGTGACAGCCTGTATTTCGACAGCGCCGTGGGGCACGTGTACCTCAGCGTGGGCGCCGAAGACGCCGAAGTGCTGGTGTGCTGCGCCGACGCCGGCGCGGCCCGGCCGCCCGAGATGCTGTAGTTTTTTCGAGTTATCAATTCGTTGAGTAATTAGCTAACCGAAAAAACATTCCGCGGGTACTCATCGCCCGACACGGCAACTTGACGAGGCGATCCGGAATTACCTCGACGTCTATAACCGGGGCGGTTCAAAAAACACC
>JAITTX010000354.1 GCA_031286755.1 Paraburkholderia sp. | reverse complement strand
CAGTTGATTTGTAATCATCAGGTGGCGGGTTCGAGTCCTGCAGCCGGCACCAAATGCACCGAAAAGGGTTATCGCTCCGCGAGCGGTAACCCTTTTTTCGTTTCAGGTGCCGATCGCGCCACTATCGCTTCCGGTCGTGGCTTTCCATCAACGCGATCTCTTCCCGCCCCAACCCATACGCGGCGTAAAGCGCAAAGTCGATTTTCCGCGCAAGCATCTCGCATTGCGCCCCATCGCCCGATTGCCTTAACCGCAGCAACGCATCCACCATGCGCACGATCTTCGCACGCACATCCGTATCCGCGGGAACCGGCAACGCGTCGATCATCGCCCTGGTGAACGCCACGCCGCCGTTATAGCTCGACGCCCCATGGCGCGCGCGCGTGACGAATCCCGCAAGTGGACAGTTGAGCACCGCAGCCGCGAATTTCAGCAGGTTCTCATCGTCGGAGCGCAGGATCAGCGTCGTCTTGCCGGGAATCGTGTCGCCGGCGAGATCGAGCGTCGCGTGCAGATGCGTGAGGCCTTTCACGATCACCTTTTTTGCGTTCGCCTTTGCGCGGTAGCTGTTCGCGAATGTTGCCAGGAAGCGCGCGCGTTCGACCACGGGCTGCGTGTAGCGGCGCCCGAGATAGGTCATCGGTTTGTTGCCCCAGCGCGAGACGTAGCAGCCCAGCGTGCCGGTGTTGACCACGCGATAGTGACCGCGCGCATCGAAGCCGTCTTGCGCTTCGTCGATCAACGGGGCGAGCCGGTAAGCGTCCGACGTCGCGCACGCATTCTCGCAGCGCAGCAGCGAGCCCAGCGCCGGGTGAGCGCGTATGAGCCGCCGCACGAACGCATAATGCGGCGAGAGCAGCGCATCGAGAGCCCACGGTGCTTCAAGGTCGCGTTTGTACGCGCGCGCAAGCGGCGTCAGCGTTGCGCCTTCGAGACGAGACGTCTCGAGGCAGTCTGTGCCGGACTTCCGATAAACCGTCACGATCGAATCGACCAGCGCGCGCTCGAACACACCTCGGCCCAGCGCGACGACGCGCGCGATCTTGTCGAGGTGGTGCGAGCGGAACGCGGAGCCGAATGGCTTCGCGAGCCATTTATCGGGCGTGAGGAAGGCCATCGTGCCGTGCTGTGCCGTGAGCGCCAGGCCCAGTTCCATGAAGACGATGTAGAGGTCCCAGTTGCCGCGCGCGCTTGGCCAGCGCTGCGCGAGCGCATCGCGCAGCGGCTTCTGGCCTTCGTTGATCATGCGTTCGGAGTCGACATACGGCGGGTTGGCGATGACGGCATCGAAGCCGGCGGATGCGCTGTCGTCGAAAATCTCCGGGAATTCTTGACGCCATTCAAAAGCGTCGGCGCTGGTAGCGTCGTCGCGTTTTCTTTCACAAGCGACGTGGCTCAGCGCGGCATTGCCTTGTTTCAAATGGGCTGAGAGATCCGGCAGCGTGACGAAAACGCCTTCGTCGTCGTACCCGGCGTGAGCGAGCAATTCGAACGCGAGCCGCAGGCGCGCCAGGCAGAGCGCTTGATCGTCAATATCCACGCCAAAGAGATTGCGCTCGACGATCGCGCGCTTCTCGCGATAAAGCGTGGCGTCGATGTGTTGTTGCTGCTCATGCGTGCCGTCATTCGCGGGTTCGATGACGAGGCGGTCGTCCACCGCTCCGATGCGCAATCCGGCGAGCGCGCTATTTTCTCGATCGTCGAACAACCCGAGGCGCGACTTTATCGCGAGCAATTCGTCCAGCGCGGACGCGAGCAGATGTCCGGTGCCGACGGCCGGATCGCACACGCGCAGCGCGGCGAAGATCGTGCGCGCTTCTTCGCGGTTCTCGATTGATTCGGATAGCTGATCGATGGTCGTGCAGTGCCAGCCCTTGATGAGATTGAAGCGTCCCAGCACCGCGCCCGCGATTGCCTCGCGCGCGAGAAACATGGCCACACTCGCTGGTGTGTACCACGCGCCGTCGCGGTAGCCATTGAGCTTTTCGAAGACGAGACCGAGCGTTGCGGCGTCGATGCGTTTTTTGTCTGCGCCCGCGTTCGCTTCGAGCCCGAATTCGAACGCGTCGAGGAAATCGAGCAAATCGGCAACCGTATTGCGCGCGTGAGGGGCCAGCGCGGCATCCAGCGAGCCGAGCGTGATCGCATGCTTCGCGAGATCCGCGGGCTCGAACGTGGAGCCGTCGAAGCGTGGCAAATGCGGATAGCGGCGCGGCGACCCGGCTTCGGGCGTGCCATTGCCAAGCACTTCGCGGCAGAGCGTATCGAGTTCGGCGAATGTGCCGATGCGCTCGCTGCGCAGGAAGGCATAAGCCGGATCGCGCTCGTGCAGCATTAGCAGTCGCGCTTCCAGCAGCTTGAGGAACATGACCCGGCCGATCCAGGCGATGCAAAGCCGCAGCGCCGTGCGAAAGGTGAGCGCCTCTCGTTCCAGCGCGCTGGCCGGGTCGTGGTCGTGCGCGCCCGTCGTGTTCGTCGTGTTCGACGCCCGCGCTTCGTGCGCCTCCATGCAGGCGATCGCCAGCTCGATCAGCGCGCCGGGCTTGCGTTCATCGGATGCGCACCGCGCAACGATGGTCTTGCCGCTCACCACGTTCTCCTGCAAGCCGGCGATATGCAGCAATCCGGCGTAGAAATCCGCGTCGAGCCCCGCGCGGTTGGTGCGCCTCGCGCGAGCGCCTTGCCGGGCGATGCTGTCCGTGCGCTGTGCGCGACTTGTCTGATTCGTCTCTGCCATGTTCCGGTGGTGCGCCCCTGCGCCGATTGCTGCACATTTTACTGGCCGCGCGCCGACGTTCGTCCCATGCCGTTAGTCCTGGGCCATCTGGCCTGGGCCATCCGGCCTGGTCGACGCCCGCGCTGCACTGCGCGATGATGCCGTCATGCCGGCACGATGGTCGTCCCGGCGCAACGCAAGGTTGTGCTCTGCTATATGATGGCGCCGCATATCGAGGCGCGCCGTCACGGCGGGCTGTCAAGCATTCGAATCCTATGACCGACTTTCCCACTTTGAGCTGGCCCGACACGGACGGCACGCGCACCGTCCGCTGGCGTTCGGAGGCGGGCGTGCCCGCGCCGAAGCGCGTGGTCGTGGCCGACGACCGCACCACGGCCGACACCGCCTACCGTCTCGCGTGCGAAGGCACCGCGCTGCTGTGGCGCGGCGACTATCAGAACGCGCGGCAATTGCTGCAGGCCATGGCGCGCCGCGCGGAGCGCAAGCCGCGCAAGGCCTCCGCCGCGCCGAAGCCGGCGGCCACGCCGCTCGAGGCGTTTCACCTGCATCGCCAGGCGCAGGCGCAGCGTGCGCGTACGCTCGGCATGGTGCTGCTCCCGCTCGAAGGCGATTACTCGATCGCGCTGCGCCGCGCGCCCGATGTCAAGCAAGCGTGCGAGCAGGCGTGGGGCGCGCCCGATGGCGAACCGTCGGTGGTGTCGCTGCGCGAGGTCCTCGGCTTGATCGGCGCGTACGAATGGCGCAAGAAAGGCGTGGAGATTCCCGCGCTGGACGGTGCTCATATTCACCCGTACTACGGTGTCTTTTCGCCAGTGCGCGGCGAGTACCTCGATCTGGTGGCGCGCGTGCCGTTGCCGTCGCTTGCGCGCGCATTCGACATCGGCACGGGTACGGGCGTGATTGCCGCCGTGCTGGCCGCGCGCGGCGTGAAGCAGGTGATCGCCACCGATCAGGATGCGCGCGCGCTCGCTTGCGCGCGCGAGAACCTTGCGCGGCTCGGCCATGGCGATCGTGTGGAAGTGGTCGAGGCGGACCTGTTCCCGCCCGGGCGGGCGCCGCTCGTGGTCTGCAATCCGCCCTGGGTGCCGGCGCGGCCGGCGTCGCCCATCGAATATGCCGTGTTCGATCCGGACAGCCGCATGCTGCGCGGCTTTCTCGCTGGCTTGAAGGATCATCTGGAACCGGGCGGCGAGGGCTGGCTGATTCTCTCCGACTTTGCGGAGCATCTTGGCTTGCGCACGCGCGAGGCGCTGATGGAGATGATCGGGCAAGCCGGTCTGGAGGTGGCAGGGCGCGAAGACATCCGGCCGCGTCATCCCAAGGCGAGCGACCCTGCCGACCCGCTTCATCGGGCGAGAGCGGCGGAACTCACGTCGTTGTGGCGCCTGAAGGTGCGCGCCGGGTCGTAGAAAGCAAACCCGCAAACCCGCCGCGAGCCCATCCAGGCGGCGAAAAGGGAGAGGGCCCGGCGAGATGCCGGGCCTGACTGTGGCAGGCGGCAGCGCCTGGCCGAATGCCGCTTCAGCGGTGGCTAGCCTCGCTAGCCCGGATAAGCCTCATCGACCCTCAGGCCGGCGAGCTTGAAGATCACCCTGAGCGTTTGCGGCTTGATGTCCCTGCGCGCCGCCAGTGCGGACATCACGAAATCGAGCACTTTGGCGTACTTCAGCAGGATCAGGCAGCTCTCCAGATCCGCCGCGCCGTCGCGCATCTCCTCGGCAAGCCGCAGCATCTCGACCGAGATGTCGCGGGCCATCTCCAGCTCCAGTTGCTGCTTTTCCGTCCACTCGGGCACTTCTACGAGCCTGGCAAGCAGTGCCTGAAATTTTTGCTCCGCATTACCATTACCGTCCGGTATCGTGTTCATTGCATGCCCCATGCAGGGTCGCGCAGCACCGTGCGTCATCGCGCAGCGGGGTCTGCGCCGTACCTGTGTCATCGCTTCCTGTGAACCCGGAGCGACCTCCCATGCGCGCATTCCCGGTCCGTCGCCGGTAAGTCGCGCCCCAAATTGGTCCTTTGTGGACGGCGGCGGCTTCACGCTGCCGCGTCTCTTTTAATCAACCCCTCCCTGCCGTCCGGACGTGGGTCAGCGCTCCGGACGCTTGAGCTTTCCAACAGCATGACAATCGGGCCGTCCCCTCGGGTCTGCGGCCTCTTTCAGCTTTTTCCGTAAAATGTCATATCCACTTGCCGCGTTCCGTCGCCTGCCGCACGTTTCGTGGTAATTGCCGCCTCTCTTTTTGTGCCGCCACGATGTCAAGCAAGACTTACGAAATCCGTCCGAACCAGTCGATCGAACTCCTGAAGGAGCTCCATATCCTGACGCGCGACGGCAAGATGAACCAGGACAGCCGCCGCAAGCTCAAGCAGGTCTATCACCTGTTCCAGTTCATCGAGCCGCTGCTCAAGGACCTCAAGCAGGACGGCCACGACGTGACGCTCGTCGACCACGGCGCGGGCAAGTCGTATCTTGGTTTTATCCTGTACGACCTCTTTTTCAAGGAGCAGCAGGACCAGTCCCGCATCTTCGGCATCGAGACGCGCGACGAGCTGGTGCAGCGCTCGCACGAGCTGGCGCAGCGGCTCGGTTTTGGCGGCATGTCGTTTCTCAATCTTTCGGTGGCCGATTCGATCACGTCCGGGCAACTGCCGCCGACGGTCGATATCGTCACCGCGCTGCACGCGTGCGACACGGCCACCGACGACGCCCTGCGCTTCGCGCTCAAGAAGCACGCGCGCTATATCGTCGTGGTGCCGTGCTGCCAGGCCGAAATCGCCGGGGTGCTGCGCCGCAACAAGGGCAAGTCGCTGGGTCAGGCGCTCACGGAAATCTGGCGCCATCCGCTGCATACGCGCGAGTTCGGCAGCCAGATCACCAATGTGCTGCGCTGCCTGCAACTGGAGGCGCACGGTTATCAGGTGAGCGTGACGGAGCTGGTGGGCTGGGAACACTCGATGAAGAACGAACTCATCATCGCCCAGTACAAGAATCTGCCGCGGCGCCGGCCTGCGGAGCGGCTCAACGAGATTCTCGACACATTCGGCCTTGCCGAGCTGCGCGAGCGCTTTTTTGTCGATGGCGCCGATGCGGGCGGGCCGGCCAATGCGCCGGGCGCCGTTCAGGCGCCTGCCCGATAGTCTTCTTCAAGCAGGCGGCGAGGCTCAGTCCTCGTCGTGCTGCGCCATCCAGGCGCGCCAGCCTTCGAGGCCGAGGCGCCGCAGCGTCTCCTGATTGCGTTCGTAGATGTCGGCGGCGTCGGGGAACGCATCCACGGCGCGTTCGATGCTGGCCTCGCGCAGAAGATGCAGGATCGGATAAGGCGCGCGGTTCGTGTAGTTCTCGATGTCGTCGGGCCCGGTGCCATCGAACTGATAGTGAGGGTGGAAGCTCGCGATCTGCAGCGTGCCTTCGAGGCGCAACTGGGCGAGCAGCAGGTCGGCGAAATGGAGCGCGTCGTTGTACTCGAGGAAATCGGCGAGGGCGTGCGGGAGGATTAGCAGCGTGGTGTCGAGCTGCTCGGGGTCGGCATCCGCGAGGGTGCGCAGTTCGGTTTCCAGGTCGGCGAGCACGCCTTCGAGGCCGGTCGCCTCGCTGATCGCGTAGCGGACCTGGCCTTTCACATGCACGCTCTTCGCGAACGGACAGAGGTTCAGGCCGATCACGGCCCGCGTGAGCCAATGGCGAGTCGCGGCGAGGATTTCGGCGTGCTCAGGCGGGGCGCCCGTGGCGCTGGATGCGGTGGTGTCGGTCATGACGGCATTCTACCGGCGCGCCAGCGTGGCTCGTGCAGGCACGGCGGGCGGGCGGTGTATCGGTGCGTTGGGAGCGTGCGGGGCGCCTGGCCTCAGGCCGTGCCCTTGTTCGCCCGCGCAGTTTTGTCTGCGACACCGCTCGCATCGGCATCCGGCACCCCGCAAGCGGCATCGATCAGCAGCTTCGCCATGCGCGGCGCTGCGAGGATCGGGCCGCAGCCGGGCCCGTAGGTCTGGCTCGCCGCGTAGATGCCTTCGATCAGCAGCGCAAGTTCGTTAGCAAGGGCGGCGGGATCGGCTGCGTTGGCGGCATGTGCAAGCTCGTTTAGCCGGGCTATCAGCTTCGACTTGTTGTCGGTCACACTCTGACGCGCCGGATGCGCGGCGTCCGGAAACTCGGCCGAGACATTGACGAACGGGCAGCCACGGTAATCGGGCGCCGAGGCGCGCTGGGCGAGATCCTCGAA
>JAITTX010000460.1 GCA_031286755.1 Paraburkholderia sp. | reverse complement strand
GGGCTTTACGTGACCGACGATCCGGGCGCGAAAGACGTTGCGGCGCAGATCGGCAGCCTGAGCATCCGATTCGGCCTCGGCTGGGCGAAGTCGCATACGTTCCACACCGGCCAGACGCCCGTGCTCAAGTACAACCGCAATCTGATGCAGGCGATTCTGTTCGACCGCTTGCCGATCGCGAAGATCGTCAACGTCTCCGTGATCTCGCTCGACGAGGCGCCCGAAGGCTACAAGAAGTTCGACGGCGGCGCGCCGCGCAAATTCGTGATCGATCCGCACGGCTTGCTGGCGGCGTGATATCGAAGGCGCGGCAGCGCGCGCGCCTCGCACCCGCACACGAAAGCGCATAACGAGAACGGGCAGCCCGCATGGGCTGCCCGTTCTCGTTCGTCCGCCGCCGCGCGGTTCGGCGCGGCGCGGTTCTAGTGCGTCGAAAGCGACGGCGCAACCATCACGGGCGGCGGCGTATCGATCCCCGAAAGCGGCGCGACGCGCTTGCGCCGCTCGCCGGTGGGCGCGTTGCCGAACGCGTCGCGGTAGCTCTTGCTGAAGTGGCACGCCGACTGGAAGCCGCACGCCATGGTGATCTGCATGATCGACATGTTCGTCTGCAGCAGCAACTCGCGCGCGCGGCGCAGGCGCAGGGTCAGATAGTAGTGCGTTGGCGTCATGCCCAGGTGCTCGTGAAAGAGCCGCTGCAACTGCCGTTGCGACATGTTCGCGAGCCGCGCGAGCTCCTCGCGCGAGAGCGGCTCCTCGATGTTGTTTTCCATCAGCGCGATGACTTCGAACAGCGACTTGTTCGCCGACCCGAGCCGCGCCACCAGCGGCATGCGCTGCTGGGCGCTGGTGTCGCGCACGTGCTCCACCACGAACTGCTCGGCGATCTGCGTGACGCGCGCCGTGCCCACGCGCGCCGTGATCAGGTTCAGCATCATGTCGAGCGGGGCCACGCCACCGGTGCAGGTCACGCGGTCGCGGTCGATCACGAACAGTTCCTTGAGAAAGCGCGTGGACGGAAACTCCTCCTTGAGCGCCGACATGTTCTCCCAGTGGATCGCGCACGCGTAGCCGGCCAGCAGGCCCGCCCTGGCGAGCGCATAGGTGCCGGTGCACAGGCTGCCCAGCGCGATGCCCATGCGCGCGAAGCGGCGCAGCGTGGAGAGATGCTCGGGCGTGGTCACGCGCTGGACGTCCACGCCGCCGCATACGAACACGATATCGGGCTGGCCCGCGCATTCGGCCGGGCCGGTGTCGACGGAGAGCCCGTTGCTCGCCGTGACCTGGCCGCCTTGCGGGCTAATGATCGACCACCGGTAAAGCGGCTGGCCGCTCAGGTAGTTCGCCATGCGAAGAACTTCGATGGCGTTCGTGAACGCAATCATCGTGAAATTGGGCAGCGGCATGAACGCGAAGTGCGCCAGGGACGCCGAGCGGGCGGGCAACATGGAGGGACGATTCCTTTCATTCAGAAGCCGTGCGCCGGGAGCCCGGCCAGGCTAGCGCAATTCTGGAAGCTGGCAGGCCGAGTGTGCCATGAGGCTAAACCCTGATTCAAGCCAGAAAAAATAGTGGGTGACTTATTTAAAACGCGTGCAAAGCGCGTTTAAAGAATCCTTAATGCGCAATGGCTCGGGCGGCATGCCGGGTCTCCGCGCAATTCACCGCGAATACCTCTGACGATTGTTCGGACCGGAAACCATTCCACCTGTGGTTAGCGCCGCCGCGTCACTTGCGAAAAATGGACGCCGATGGCGGAAAAGGAAAAGAACGCGTCTGAATTCAGACATCGGCGGCCAATCCGAACGACAAGAATAGAGCCGTCAACCGCCACCGCCCCGAACGGCGGGAAACCCAGGCGGGGCGGGGCCTCTCGCGGAGCGGCCCTGGCGCTGCCGGCCACACCTCTCACATCGTCACGGATGCTCTATGTCGAACACTCAGGCTTTCTTTTCGCAGCCGCTCGCCGAGCGCGACTCCGCGGTGCGCAAAAGCATTTTGAAAGAAATCGAGCGGCAGCAGTCGCAGGTCGAAATGATCGCGTCGGAAAACATCGTGTCGCGCGCGGTGCTGGAAGCGCAGGGCTCGGTGCTGACCAACAAGTACGCGGAAGGTTATCCCGGCAAGCGCTATTACGGCGGTTGCGAATTCATGGACGAGATTGAATCGCTGGCCATCGAGCGCATAAAGAAACTCTTTAATGCCGGCTTTGCCAACGTGCAGCCGCATTCGGGCGCCCAGGCCAACGGCGCGGTCATGCTCGCGCTCGCGAAGCCGGGCGACACGGTGCTCGGCATGTCGCTCGACGCGGGCGGCCACCTCACGCACGGCGCGAAGCCGGCGCTTTCGGGCAAGTGGTTCAACGCGGTGCAGTACGGCGTGAACCGCGAAACCCTGCGCATCGATTACGACCAGGTGGAGGAACTGGCGCAACAGCACAAGCCGGGCCTCATCATCGCCGGCTTTTCCGCCTACCCGCGCGAGCTCGACTTCGCGCGCTTTCGCGCGATTGCCGACGGCGTGGGCGCGAAGCTGATGGTCGACATGGCGCATATCGCCGGCGTGATCGCCGCGGGCCGCCACGCGAATCCGGTCGAGCACGCGCACGTGGTCACCTCCACCACGCACAAGACGCTGCGCGGCCCGCGCGGCGGCTTCGTGCTCACCAACGACGAGGAGATCGCGAAGAAGATCAACTCGGCTGTGTTCCCCGGCCTGCAGGGCGGCCCGCTCATGCACGTGATCGCCGGCAAGGCGGTGGCATTCGGCGAGGCGCTGGAGCCGGGCTTCAAGACCTATATCGACAACGTGCTCGCGAACGCCCAGGCGCTGGGCGAGGTGCTGAAGGCGGGCGGCGTCGATCTGGTCACGGGCGGCACCGACAACCATCTGCTGCTCGTGGACCTGCGGCCCAAGGGCCTCAAGGGCGCGCAGGTGGAACAGGCGCTCGAGCGTGCCGGCATCACCTGCAACAAGAACGGCATTCCCTTCGACACGGAAAAGCCCACGGTCACCTCGGGCATTCGCCTGGGCACCCCGGCGGGCACCACGCGCGGCTTCGGCGTGGCGCAATTCCACGAGATCGGCCGCCTGATTCTCGAAGTGTTCGATGCGTTGCGCGCGCATCCGGAAGGCGACCCCGCCACCGAGCAGCGCGTGCGCCGCGAGATCTTCGCGCTGTGCGAACGCTTCCCGATCTATTGAGCCGCCCCTGAACCCGATACGCCAGCCCTGGAGTCCACCATGAGCAATCTGCACGCAAACAGCATCATCATCGACGGCCTGAACATCTCGAAGTTCGAGCGCTCGGTGTTCGAGGACATGCACAAGGGCGGCATCACCGCCGCCAACTGCACGGTCTCGGTCTGGGACAGTTTCACGAAGACCGTGGACAACATTGCGCTGATGAAGCAGCAGATTCGCGAGAACAGCGAGCTGCTCACGCTGGTGCGCACCACGGCGGACATCGCGCGCGCCAAGCAGGAAGGCCGCACCGGCGTGATTCTCGGCTTCCAGAACGCCCATGCGTTCGAGGACAACCTCGGCTATATCGAAGCGTTCGCCGACATGGGCGTGCGCGTCGTGCAGCTTTGCTACAACACGCAGAACCTGGTGGGCACGGGCTGCTACGAGCGCGACGGCGGCCTCTCCGACTTCGGCCGCGAGGTGATCACCGAAATGAACCGCGTGGGCATCATGGTCGATCTCTCGCACGTGGGCGGCAACACGTCCTCGGAGGCCATCGCGTTTTCGAAGAAGCCGGTGTGCTACTCGCACTGCCTGCCCTCGGGCTTGAAGGAGCATCCGCGCAACAAGAGCGACGCGCAGCTCAAGGAGATCGCCGACGCGGGCGGCTTCGTGGGCGTGACGATGTTCGCGCCGTTCCTCAAGCGCGGCATCGACGCGACCGTCGAGGACTATATCGAAGCCATCGGCTATGTCGTGAACCTGATCGGCGAGGACGCCGTGGGCATCGGCACCGACTTCACGCAGGGCTACAGCACCGAGTTCTTCGACATGCTCACGCACGACAAGGGCCGCTACCGCCGCCTCACGAACTTCGGCAAGGTCGTGAATCCCGAGGGCATCCGCACCATCGGCGAATTTCCGAACCTCACGGCGGCCATGGAGCGCGCCGGCTGGAAGGAGTCGCGCATCCGCAAGATCATGGGCGAAAACTGGGTGCGCGTGTTCCGCGACGTCTGGGGCGCCTGATTCAACCGAATACGACTATTCACTCTCATCCTGGAGCGCCACGAGATGCAACCGCAACTGCCGATCGACGTCGATGCGAACACCGGTGTCTGGACCACGGACGCGCTGGCGATGCTGTACGTGCCGCGTCATTTCTTCACCAACAATCACACCGCCGTTGAAGAGGCGCTGGGCCGCGACGCCTACGCGGAGATCCTCTACAAGGCCGGCTACAAGTCCGCGTATCACTGGTGCGCGAAGGAAGCCGAGAAGCACGGCATCGCGGGCATGGACGTGTTCGAGCACTACCTGAAGCGCCTTTCGCAGCGCGGCTGGGGGCTGTTCTCGATCATCGAGGCGGACCCGCAAAGCGCGCACGCCAGGATCGAGCTGCGCCACTCGTCGTTCGTGCTCGCGCAGCCTGGCAAGGAGGGCAAGCTCTGCTACATGTTCGCGGGCTGGTTTGCGGGCGCGATGGACTGGGTGAACGACACCACGGCGCAAGGCAAGGGCGCGCCGCGCGCGCAGTCTAAGGAAGTGCAGTGCGCGGCCGAAGGCCATGACCGCTGCGTTTTCGAAGTGGCTCCGCTCGCCGCCTGAAGCGCCCGACCGATATCACCCGCATGACCCAGAAATAGCAAAGAAACACCGAGACATACGAACGCCAGAGGCTGCCCGCGATGCGCTATCCCCACCTGTTCAAACCCCTCCAGCTCAATCAGCTGACGCTACGCAACCGCATCGTCAGCACCGCCCACGCCGAGGTCTATGCCGAGCCGGGCGGCTTGCCGGGAGATCGCTACATCCGCTATTACGAGGAGAAGGCCAAGGGCGGCGTGGGCCTTGCCGTGTGCGGCGGCTCCAGCCCGGTCTCGATCGACAGCCCGCAAGGCTGGTGGAAGTCGGTGAATCTGGCCACCGACAAGATCGTCGACCCGCTCTCGCGGCTGGCCGAGGCCATGCACCGTCATGGCGCGAAGATCATGATCCAGGCCACCCACATGGGCCGCCGCTCTGCTTTCCACGGCGAGCACTGGCCGCACCTGATGTCGCCTTCCGGCGTGCGCGAGCCCGTGCACCGCGGCAACGCGAAGATCATCGAAGTGGAGGAAATCCGCCGCATCATCGGCGACTTCGCGGCCGCCGCGAAGCGCGTGAAGGACGCGGGCATGGACGGCATCGAGATCTCGGCGGCGCACCAGCACCTGATCGACCAGTTCTGGAGCCCGCGCACCAACTTCCGCAGCGACGAATGGGGCGGCTCGCTCGAAAATCGCCTGCGCTTTGGCGTGGAGGTGCTCAAGGCCGTGCGCGAAGCGGTGGGCAAGGACTTTTGCGTCGGCCTGCGCATGTGCGGCGACGAATTCCATGAAGACGGCCTCGATCACGAGCAGTTGAAGGAGATCGCTCAGGCGATGTCCGAAACCGGCTTGATCGATTATCTGGGCGTGATCGGCTCGGGCGCGGACACGCACAACACGCTCGCGAACTGCATGCCGCCGATGGCGCTGCCGCCCGAGCCGTTCGTGCATCTGGCGGCGAGCATCAAGTCGGTGGTGAAGCTGCCGGTCATGCATGCGCAGAGCATTCGCGACGCGGGCCAGGCCGAGCGCCTGCTCGCGAGCGGCATGGTCGATCTGGTGGGCATGACGCGCGCGCAGATCGCCGATCCGCACATGGTGATCAAGATCCGCGACGGCCGCGAGGACGAAATCAAGCAGTGCGTGGGCGCGAACTATTGCATCGACCGCCAGTACAACGGCCTCGACGTGCTGTGCGTGCAGAACGCGGCCACCTCGCGCGAAGCGACCATGCCGCACATGATCGAGAAAACCCGCGGCCCGAAGCGCAAGGTCGTGGTGGTGGGCGCGGGTCCGGCGGGCCTGGAAGCGGCGCGCGTGGCGCGCTCGCGCGGCCACGACGTGGTGCTGTTCGACAAGAACGCCGAGGTGGGCGGGCAGATCATGATTGCCGCGAAGGCGCCGCAGCGCGAGCAGATGGCCGGCATCGTGCGCTGGTTCGACATGGAGACGAAGCGCCTGGGCGTGGACCGCCGTCTTGGAGTCACCGCCGACGAAAAGACCATCATGGCCGAAAAGCCGGATATCGTTGTGCTGGCAACGGGTGGCCGCCCGTTCTCCGACCAGGTGCCCGCATGGGGCGTGGCCGAAGGCATTGCGGTGAGCTCGTGGGACATCCTGAGCGGCAAGGTCGAGCCGAAGCAGAACGTGCTGGTCTACGACGGCGTGAGCACGCATGCGGGCGCGGGCGTGGCCGACTTCATATCGAGCCGTGGCTCGAAGGTCGAGATCGTCACGCCGGACGTGAAGGTGGCCGACGATTGCGGCGGCACCACGTTCCCGATCTTCTACCGCCGCCTCTATGCGCAGGGTGTGATCCACACGCCCAACTACTGGCTCGACCGCGTGTATGAGGAGGACGGCAAGAAAATCGCCGTGCTGCGCAACGAGTACACGGAGGAGCAGGAGGAGCGCGCTGTCGATCAGGTCGTGATCGAGAACGGCAGCACGCCGAACGACGAGTTGTACTGGAAGCTCAAGCCCGAATCGGTGAACCGCGGCCAGGTGGACGTGCACAAGCTGTTCGCGTCCGAGCCCCAGCCGTGCCTGACCGAAGAGCTCGGCAATGGCCGCTTCCTGCTGTTCCGCGTTGGCGACTGCATCTCGATGCACAACATCCACGGCGCGATCTACGATGCGCTGCGGCTCGTGAAGGACTTCTGACCCATGAACCCGACCTGGCTCATTACCGCGCTGCTGTGGCTCTCGATGGCGGGTCTCGCGTTCGCCGTCGCGAAGCGGGCCGCATACTGGCGCGTCGGGCGCGCAGCGGCACCCGGATCCTTCGGCGCCTTCGGTTTCACCAGACTGCTCAGTATCCCGAAGCGCTATTTCGTCGATCTGCACCACGTGGTCGCGCGCGACCCGTATATTGCGAAGACCCATGTGGCGACCGCGGGCGGCGCGATTGCGGCGCTCGCGCTCGTGTTCGTCAACTATGGTCTCGCGATCTACTCGCCGTGGCTCGACAAGCTGATCTTCCTCGCGGCGCTCGCCATGCTGATCGGCGTGGTGTTCGTGTGGCGCCGCCGCAATGCGAAGCAGGTGCCGGCGCGCCTCTCGCGCGGGCCCTGGAACACGCTGCCCTGGCTGCTCGGCTCGTTCGCGCTCGGCATCGTGCTGTATATGGTGGTGCCGGCGAGCGCGATGTCGGGCGGCTTCGCGGTGCTCTGCGCGCTGCTGATCGGCGTGGGCGCGTTCGCGATGACGTTCGGTGCGGCGAAGGGCGGCCCGATGAAGCATGCCATCGCGGGGCTGCTGCACCTCGCGTTCCATCCGCGCCAGGAGCGCTTCGCCGCCACGCGTGAAGGCTGGACCGGCAACGGCGCCGCCACGCCGCCCACGGCGCTCAAACTGCCCGATATCGAGCAGCAGGAATACGGCGTGGCGAAGCCCGTGGAATTCCGCTGGAACCAGTTGCTGAGCTTCGACGCCTGCGTGCAATGCGGCAAGTGCGAGGCCGCGTGCCCCGCGTTCGCTGCAGGCCAGCCGCTCAATCCGAAGAAGCTGATTCAGGACCTCGTGGTGGGCATGGCGGGCGGCACCGACGCGGCCTACGCGGGCAGCCCCACGCCGGGCATCGAGGTGGGCCGCCATAGCGGCGCGCCCGATGGCCCGATCGTCTCGGGCCTGATCGAAGCGCAAACGCTGTGGTCGTGCACCACCTGCCGCGCCTGCGTGCAGGAGTGCCCGATGCTGATCGAGCACGTGGACGCCATCGTCGACATGCGACGCAACCAGACGCTCGTGCACGGCACGGTGCCGGGCAAGGGCCCCGAGGTGCTCGCGAATCTGCGCGAGACCGGCACCATGGGCGGCTACGACAAGGCCGCGCGCTACGACTGGTCGGTCGACCTGAACGCGCCCGTCGCGCAGCCTGGCAGGCCCGTGGACGTGCTGCTGGTGGCCGGCGAAGGCGCCTTCGACATGCGCTACCAGCGCACGCTGCGCGCGCTCGTGAAGGTGCTCAACAAGGCGGGTGTGAGCTACGCCGTGCTCGGCGGGGAGGAAACCGACACGGGCGACGTGGCGCGCCGCCTGGGCGACGAGGCCACCTTCCAGCGCATGGCGAAGCAGATGATGGGCACGCTTTCGACGCTGAGCTTCAAGCGCATCGTGAGCGCCGACCCGCACGTGATGCACAGCCTGCGCAACGAATACCGCGCGCTCGGCACGCGCTACGAGGTGCTGCATCACACCACCCTGCTCGCGGAACTCGCCGCAAGCGGCCGCATTTCGCCGAAGGCCGTCGAGGCGCTGCGCGAGAAGCGCACCACGTATCACGACCCCTGCTATCTGGGCCGCTACAACGGCGAGACCGAAGCGCCGCGCAAGCTGCTCAAGACCATCGGCATTCAGGTGGTGGAGATGGAGCGCAACGGCATGCGCGGACGCTGCTGCGGCGGTGGCGGCGGTGCGCCGCTCACCGATATTCCGGGCAAGCAGCGCATTCCCGATATCCGTATTGCCGATGCGAAGGCCGTGGGCGCCGAGGTGGTGGCGGTGGCGTGCCCGAACTGCACGGCGATGCTCGAAGGCGTCGTGGGGCCGCGCCCCGAGGTGCTCGACGTGGCCGAACTCGTTGCTGCTTCGCTGGAGTGAACCGATGAACGCGATTAAACGAATCGATCCGCGCCGCCCCTTCATCGTCACGGCGGCGGGACTCAGGCGCATCACGCTGGGCGAGAGCGGCAGCGCGGACGCCAGCGCCGCGCACTGGAGCGGCCCGGCGCATGGTCACGCCGCGGCGAAGCCGCGCCGCCAGGTTAGCGGTCCGAAGCAAATCTTGCTGGTGGCGGCGCACGCCGAGCGCGGCGCGCTCGACGACCATGCGTGCCAGACCATCGCCGCGGCGGCATTGCTGGCCGATGCGCAAACCGAAGTGGCGCTGCTCGTGTTCGGCGAGTTGAAGGACGACGCGGCGGCGCTGGGTGTGGACAAGCTGATCGAGCTGCCGGGCTTCGAGCGCCGCGTGTTCGCGCCCGAAAGCGAGTTGCGCGCTTTGCAGGCCTGCGCGGCGGCGCTCGCGCCCAGGCACGTGTTCATTCCCGACAACGCAACCGGCGACGGCGACCTCGGCCGCCGCTATGCCGCCTCGGCAGGGGCGAGCGTGGCGGCGCACGTGGTCGAGATCGACATGAAGCATGTGGGCGTGTACGAGCAGGCGAGGCGCGCGTTTGCCACGCGCGCGCTGCCCGATGTGATTCTGCTCGCGCCCAACGCGGTGGATGCGAAGCTGCCCTTCGTGGGTGCCGGCGAGCGCCTCGCTGGCGATTTCATCCGCCCGGCCAGCGAGTTCGAACAACCCTATCGCGACTTGGGCCTCGAGGAAATCGACGCCGCCCAGGTGGCGCTCGAAGAGGCCGACTTCATCGTCTCGGCGGGCAACGGCGTGACCGACATCGCGTCGTTCGAGCGGCTCGCGGGCGCGTTCGGCGCGGCCATCGGCGCGAGCCGCGTCGCCGTGGACAACGGCCACTTCACGCGCGACAAGCAGGTGGGCGCGACCGGCAAGACGGTAGAGGCGAGCGTGTATATCGCGTTCGGCATTTCCGGGGCCGTGCAGCATTTGCAGGGCATCAAGGACTGCCGCCATGTGATTGCCGTGAATCTCGACGGCAGCGCGCCCATTGCGAAGCGCGCGAATCTCACCGTGGTGGGTGACGCGCAGCAGACCATCGCCGCCCTGATCCAGCAGGTGCAGAGCGCGCGCGCCACGCGCGCGCAAGCGCCGGCTCCCGCCGAACCACGTCAACCCGCAGGAGTGGCCGCATGAGCGCGCAACAACAGATGGAACGTATCGCGGTGCTGGTTTCCGTGGGCCGGCATCCCGTGAGCGGCGCGCCGCGCTATAGCCGCAACGACGCGCAGGCGCTGGAGATGGGCCGCAAGCTCGCGCAGCAGCATCGCGCGCAACTCGACGTGATTCACGCAGGCGACGCCAGCGATCCCGCGCTGGCCGAATACCTCGCGCTGGGCGCGCGCGAAGTCGAAGTGCTGGCCTGCGCGCCGGGCGAGGACGCGGCGCGCGCGCTGGCCGAACGCGTGCGCGGCTACGACCTCGTGCTGACCGGCACGCGCGCCGAGGGCGCGCACGACAGCGGCATGCTGCCGTACAGCGTGGCGGCGGCGCTGAGCTGCCCGCTCGTGGGCAGCGCGGTGGAGATCGACATCGATGCAGGTGCGAATGCGGGCGCGCCAGGCAGCCGCGCGACGGTGCGCCAGTTCCTGCCCAAGGGCCTGCGCCGCCGCGTGCAAACGGCGTTGCCGGCCGTGATCGCCGTGCATCCGCTCGCGAGCGGGCAGCCGCAATACGCCTATGCGCGGCTGCGCGCGGGCACCATCCGGCCCCAGAGCGGGCCTCAGCGCGCGGCGACCGTGACGAGCGACGAAGCCACCGCCTGGAAGGTGGGCCCCGTCGAGCGCAAACCCGTCAAACTCGTGGCCGCCGAGAAGCGCTCAGGGCATTCCCGGATGCTCTCCGCCACCACCACCGAAAGCCGTGGCGGGAGCGTCGTAATTGAAGGGAGTTCGGTCGAAAAAGCACAAGTGATACTCGCGTATTTGCGCGAGCATCAACTCATCGATTACTGACTTTCACTGACCGTTGCTGATCTGTCGGCAAGAACCAGGGATGAAAAATCCGGAGCACACGATGAACGTATCGGCAGACATTCGCGCGCTGGTGGGGCGGCGCCAGGCGGGTTACAGCCTCGAGGCACCCTTTTACCGCAGCGAGGAGATTTTCGCGCTCGACATGGAGACGATTTTCCGTCAACACTGGATCCAGGTGGCCACGGAGCCGGAGCTGCCCGAGCCGGGCGACTACGTGACGGTCGAGCTGGCCGGCGAGTCGGTCCTGATCGTGCGCGACGACGACATGCAGGTGCGCGCGTTCCATAACGTGTGCCGCCATCGCGGCGCGCGGCTGTGCAACGAGCAAAAGGGCACGGTGGGCAACATCGTCTGCCCGTATCACAGCTGGACCTACAACCTGAGCGGCGAACTGATGTTCGCCGAGCACATGGGCGAGCAGTTCGAGCGCTGCAAGCACAGCCTCAAGCCGGTTCATGTGGAAAACCTGGCAGGCCTGATCTTCGTGTGCCTCGCCAGCGAGCCGCCCACCGACTTCGCGATGATGCGCGCGGCCATGGAGCCGTATCTGCTGCCGCACGATCTGCCCAACTGCAAGGTGGCCGCGCAGGCGGACATCATCGAAAAGGGCAACTGGAAGCTCGTGATGGAGAACAATCGCGAGTGCTATCACTGCGTGGCGAACCACCCGGAACTCACGATTTCGCTCTACGAATACGGCTTCGGCTACCAGCGCTCGGACGCGAACGCGGACGGCATGGATGCGTTCGAGCGCACCTGCGTGGAGCGCGCGAAGCAGTGGGAAGAGATGAATCTGCCTTCGGTCGAGATCGAAAAACTGCTGGACGTCACTGGCTTTCGCACGCAGCGCTTGCCGCTCGACCGCAGCGGCGAGTCGCAGACGCTCGACGCCCGGGTCGCTTCGAAGAAGCTGCTGGGCGAATTCCGCACGGCCGATCTCGGCGGCCTCTCGTTCTGGACCCAGCCGAACTCGTGGCATCACTTCATGAGCGACCACATCGTCTCGTTCTCGGTGATCCCGCTCTCGGCCGGCGAGACGCTCGTGCGCACGCGCTGGCTGGTGCACAAGGACGCCGTGGAGGGCGTCGATTACGACGTGCCGAATCTCACGGCGGTCTGGAACGCCACTAACGACCAGGACCGCACCCTCGTGGAATATTCGCAGCGCGGCGCGGGAAGCAGCGCCTATGAGCCGGGCCCGTACTCGCCGTACACCGAAGGCCTCGTCGAAAAATTCACGGCCTGGTACGTGGGCCGTCTTGCCGAGAAGATCGGCGCATAACGCGGTGCGCGAGTGGAGCGGAGTTTGACATGATGCGAGATGCGGCCCAATTCGATCCCACGGACAGCCGGGTGACGCGCCCGGCCTTCTGGGGCATGCTGCCGGAGCGCTGGACGAGCGATGCGGAAGAAACGCTCGTGTGCTGCCATGTGCGGCAGGAAACGCACGACGTAAAGAGCTTTTTCTTTCGTTCGCCGCAAGGGCGCACGTTCTCGTTCGAGCCGGGGCAGTTCGTCACGCTCGAACTGGACATCGACGGCGAGCCGGTGAACCGCTGCTATACGATTTCGTCTTCGCCGGCGCGGCCGCACACGATCTCCATCACCGTCAAGCGCGTGCCTGGCGGCAAGGTGTCGAACTGGCTGCACGACAACCTGCAGCCGGGCGCGTCGATTCGCGTGCTCGGGCCGGGCGGGGAATTCACCTGCGCGCGCCATCCGGCGGACAAATATCTGTTCCTTTCGGCGGGCTCGGGCGTCACGCCGCTGATGTCGATGAGCCGCGCGCACCACGATCTCGCGGAGGATCGCGACATCGTGTTCGTGCATAGCGCGCGCACGCCCGACGACATCATCTTCGCGCGCGAGCTCGAACTGATTGCTGCGAGCCATGCGCACTTTCGCACTTCGTTCGTTTGCGAACGGCTGGGCGCGCGCACGGCGTGGCCCGGCGTGACCGGTTTTCTCACGCTGCCGCTTCTCAAGCTGATTGCGCCGGACTTCATGGAGCGCGAGATTTTCACGTGCGGGCCCGCGCCATATATGAAGGCGGTGCGCGACCTGCTCGACGAGGCGGGGTTCCCGCGCAGGCAGTATCACGAAGAGAGCTTTTCGTTCGAGACGCTGAACGCGAACGAGCCGGAGGCACTGGCCGAAGCGCCCGCGCAAGCGGGTATGGAAGCGGCCGCTGACGTGGCCGTCGAAGCGGCCACCTTCAAGGTCACGTTTGCGAAGAGCAACCGCGAGATTCAATGCGGCGCGGACCAGCACGTGCTCACGGCCGCGCGCCAGGCCGGCGTGCGGCTGCCGTCCTCGTGCGCGCAGGGCATGTGCGGCACCTGCAAGGTCAAGCTGGTCTCGGGCCAGGTGCAGATGAAGCACAACGGCGGCATTCGCCAGCGCGAAATCGATCAGGGCATGGCGCTGATGTGCTGCTCGAAACCGCTGTCCGATCTCGTCATCGATAAATAGCGCACGGCAAAGGACCGCGCGCATGTCGCCAACGCGCATGTCGCCTACGCGCATGTCGCAGAACGACAAGATCGTGTCGTAAATCGACGATAACAACGCATTGTGGCGGGGGAATCTGGAAGCACGGGCACGCTTGCCCATACTAGAGGAGACGACCGTGAAGCTGCTGCAAAAACTGTTGTGGACCGGCATGGTGTCGGCGATGGTGGCGTTGAGCGGCCCGGCATTCGCCGACGGCAAGCCGACGCTGAAGATCGGCTATGTGGAAGGGTGGGACGACAGCGTGGCCACCTCGAACGTGGCGGCGCGCATCATCGAGAAGCACTACGGCTATCAGGTGCAGCTCGTGCCGGTGGCGGCGGGCATCATGTGGCAGGGCGTGGCGCGCGGCGACCTGGACGCGACGCTCTCCGCGTGGCTGCCGGTCACGCAGGGCGCGTACTGGGCGCAGTTCAAGGACAAGGTGGTCGATCTCGGCACGAACTTCCCGGGCGCGAAGATCGGCCTCGTGGTGCCCGACTACGTGAGCGCGAAGAGCATCGACGACCTCAACGCGCAAAAGAGCGCGTTCGGCGGGCGCATCGTGGGTATCGACGCGGGCGCGGGCGTGATGAGAAAGACTGACGACGCGGTGAAGCAATATGGGCTCGACTACACGGTCATGCCCAGTTCCGGCAGCGCCATGACGGCCGAGCTCGCGCGCGACGTCAACGCGAAGAAACCGGTGATCGTGACCGGCTGGACGCCGCACTGGATGTTCGCCAAGTACAAGCTGCGCTTCCTGGAGGACCCCAAGGATGTTTATGGCGCCGCCGAGCACGTGGACAGCGTGGTGAATCCCGATCTTGCGAAGAAGGCGCCGCCCGTGGTGTCGTTT
>JAITTX010000444.1 GCA_031286755.1 Paraburkholderia sp. | reverse complement strand
TATGTGTACAGCCCGGATGCGCCGTACTCGCCTGCGGCGCGTGTTGACGCGGTGATTGCCGGGGCCATGGCGGCAGCGGCGATCGACACCGCGAAGCGCGCGGCACGGATTTATCACTTCCATACGGACCTGGTGGGCGCGCCCCAGGAGGTCACGGACGAGTCGGGCGAGCTTGCCTGGACCGGGCAGTACTCGGCGTGGGGCAAGGTCGAAGGTACGGTGGATGGGCGCACGATGCAGCGCATCGAGCAGCCGTTGCGGTACGCGGGACAGTACGCCGATGAGAGCGTCGGGCTGCATTACAACACGTTCCGGTTTTATGATCCGGATGTGGGGCGGTTTGTTAATGCAGACCCAACTGGCCTCATCGGCGGCAACAATCTCTATGCGTATGCGCCGAACGCGAACGGATGGATTGACCCTCTTGGCTGGATAAGTGAAACAGCACCCGGTTATAACGTGTACGGACTTTATGAGCCTGGTGCGACGAAGCCCTACTACATCGGCATGACAGACGATCTCACGCGAAGGCAAATCGAACATGCGGCATCTGGACGACTTGGCATCGAAGATGAAATGAGGCCGCTAGAGCGAAACGTTACATATGGTCAGGCGCGCGGCTACGAGCAGGCATATATCGAACACTACGGGACAAAAACTGCGACCATCGGGGAACCGATTTCTGCAATGAATCGAGGAAATAAGATCAACTCCTTCGACCATGCAAGCACAACTCGAGAGCCGGGTCGCCAGTCGTATTTTGAAGACCATTACAAAGCCAAGAGCGGCGAACTTAAAGGTGGGTGTTAAGAATGAGCACAATCAAGATACACGGATGGGATAAAAAACCTCGAACCCCACTTCGGTCGCTTAAGGTTGGAGATATCTTCCTGCTATCACTTGGGGATTCGGCTTACGCCGCCGGAAGGATACTATCAAAAGTTGATATTGGGCATGGGGTTGAAATTTTTGATTTGAAGCTCTCCAATCCGGAAATTACTGCCGAACAAATTATCGAATCGAAAATAATTAAAGAGCCCGTGATAATTGATTCCTATTGGGTTTTTGACAAAAAACCTGATTGCGATTGGCGCATCGTTGGGCACGATTCTGGATTTTCTTTGCCAGAAAAACTCAATGCACATTTCTCCTATGGAGGAGCGAAGCACTGGAAGGTTGATTTATTTGGCCATCAAGTTGAAATATCACAAAAGGAAGCTGAAAATCTTCCACCGTACACACCCCAGCGGGATGCTCAAGTCAAAAAATGGCTACTCCCCCTAATAAAATGATGTAGTCGCTTAGGCAGCGGTTGATTTCACATGACGAACGGACACTCAAGCAATATCTATGAGTATTTCCGTGCGACCGAACGCTACCGTTGCTGCGCCGCAGCTCGAGGCGCATGCGCCAGGTCCGGCGCAGCAACCAGGTGGTAAGCAATTTCGAGCCCAGCGAACTGCACCAATACCCCGGCATCACCAACACTCTCCAAGGCCCCCATGGACGCAAAAGAAAAGAAAACCCGAATCCTTCGCCAAATCGCTATCTTCGGCACCGTTCTGGTCGTTTTCGTGATTTATGCCTTATACCGCCTCAAGACTGGCGACCTTGGCTGATAAAACCGCAAACCAGACTGCAACACCCCTCAAACTCTCTCGCACGGCCCGCCTCCTCCCCTCCCAGCGCGGGCCGTTTTGCACCGCACACCACCGTTAAAAACCCGCTGAAAAACGGTAGAAGCCCGTGCAGCGCGAAACAGCAAAGTGTGCTTTACTGTCCCCGGTATCGTCGTCGCAAGACCCCGCAGCATCGAGGCAATATCCAGGCAACACCGAGGCAACACCCAGGTTTCACCCAGGCATCACTGAACAGCAAAGTACCAGCCGGACCCTCGACCCCGCTTCCGCCCAGACTGCCAGCCATCGCGCGCGGCAGACGCGTCGCGCTCGCTTTGCGGCGCCGCCCGGGCGAAAGACAGCAGGCGGCAAAAACGGGGCATTTGGTGGACGTGGGCCCAGGCCGGTCTCTACCCCATAACTTTGCATGGGACTCGGGCAAGGGGCGCCAGCCCCCGCTCCGGTCAACAGGAGACAGTCAATGGCGATCAGTCTCAGCCTGACGGTCAACGGCAAGCCCGTGACCGCCGAAGTCGAACCCCACACGCTTCTAGTCCAGTTCCTGCGCGAACAGCTACGCCTCACCGGCACGCACGTCGGCTGCGACACCGCCCAATGCGGCGCCTGCACCGTCCACCTCAACGGCCGCGCGATCAAGTCGTGCAACCAGCTCGCCGTGCAGTGCGAGGGCATGAACGTAACCACGATCGAAGGGCTCACCGCCGCCAGCGGCAACAACGGCGGAAACGGCGAGCTTCATCCGATGCAGGCGGCCTTCCGTGAATGCCATGGCCTGCAATGCGGCTTCTGCACCCCGGGCATGGTGATGAGCGCCGCCGCGCTCGTCGCCGAAAAGCCGGGCCTCACCGAAGCCGATGTGCGCGCGGGTCTCGACGGCAATCTGTGCCGCTGCACGGGCTATCACAACATCGTGAAGGCCGTGCTCGAGGGCGCCGAAGGCATGCGCGCCGGCGCGGCCGCATCTGCAACGTAAGGGAGGACGCCATGAACGCACCCGACTCCCAAACGCCCCGCATGATCGGCGCTTCGGTCAAGCGCAAGGAAGACTATCGCTTCCTCACCGGCGCGGGCCAGTACACCGACGACGTCGTCCTGCCCGCTCAAACATACGCCGTGTTCGTGCGCTCTCCGCATGCGCACGCGCGCATCAAGAGCGTCGATGCCAACGCGGCCAAGGCCGCGCCCGGCGTGGTGGCCGTGGTCACCGGTGCGGACCTCGCCGCCGACAACGTGGGCGGCCTGCCGTGCGGCTGGCTGATCCACAGCATCGACGGCACGCCCATGCACGAGCCGCCGCATCCCGTGATCGCGCACGAGAAGGCGCGTCACGTGGGCGACCAGGTCGCGCTCGTGATCGCCGAATCGATGAAGGCCGCGAAGGATGCCGCCGAGCTGGTCGAGGTCGATTACGAGGAACTGCCCGCCAGCGTGGACACCGCGCATGCCGCAGACGCGGGCCAGCCGCTCGTGCACGACGGCGTGCCGAACAACACCTGCTACACGTGGGGCCACGGCGACAAGGCCGCCACCGACGCCGCCTTCGCCCAGGCCGCGCACGTCACGACGCTCGACATCGTGAACAACCGGCTGATCCCGAACGCGATCGAGCCGCGCGCCGTGAACGCGAGCTACAGCCGCCACGACGACGGCTACACGGTCTACGTGGCGAACCAGAACCCGCACGTCGAGCGCCTCCTGATGGCCGCATTCGTGCTCGGGCTGCCGGAGACGAAGCTGCGCATCGTCGCGCCCGACGTGGGCGGCGGCTTCGGCTCGAAGATCTTTCTCTACGCCGAAGACGTGGCGCTCACCTGGGCCGCGAAGAAGATCGGCCGCCCGGTGAAGTGGACGGCCGAGCGCAGCGAATCGTTCGTCTCCGACGCCCACGGCCGCGACCACGTGACGAAGGCCGAGCTCGCGCTCGACCAGGACGGCAAGTTCCTCGCCATGCGCGTGCACACCACGGCGAACATGGGCGCGTACCTCTCGACCTTCGCCTCCAGCGTGCCGACGATCCTCTACGCGACGCTGCTCGCGGGCCAGTACACCACGCCCGCGATCTATGCCGAGGTGAAGGCCGTGTTCACGAACACGGTGCCCGTGGATGCCTATCGCGGCGCGGGCCGCCCCGAGGCCACTTACGTGGTCGAGCGGCTGGTGGAGACGGCCGCGCGCGAGATGAATATCGATCCCGCCGAAATCCGCCGCCGCAACTTCATCACGAGCTTCCCCTATGCCACGCCCGTGGGCCTCACCTACGACATCGGCGATTACGAGGCCTGTCTCTCGCGCGCGCTCGAACTCGCCGACGTGAAGGGCTACCCGGCGCGGCGCGACGCCTCGAAGGCCAACGGCAAGCTGCGCGGCCTCGGCCACTCGTGCTACATCGAGGCGTGCGGTCTCGCGCCATCGAACATCGCGGGGGCGCTCGGCGCGCGCGCGGGTCTCTTCGAAGCGGGCGAGATCCGCGTGAATCCCACGGGCTCGGTCACCGTCTTCACGGGCTCGCACAGCCATGGCCAGGGCCACGAGACGACCTTCGCGCAGGTGGTGTCCGAGCGTCTGGGCGTGCCCATCGAGCAGATCGAGATCGTGCATGGCGACACCGCGCGCATTCCGTTCGGCATGGGCACCTACGGCTCGCGCTCGATCGCGGTGGGCGGCTCGGCCATCATGAAGGCGCTCGACAAGATCGAGGCGAAGGCGAAGAAGATCGCCGCGCATATGCTCGAAGCGGGCGTGGAGGACATCGAGTTCAGCGACGGCGTGTTCCGCGTCGCGGGCACCGACCGCACCAAGGCCTTCGCCGAGATCGCGCTCTCGGCCTACGTGCCGCACAACTATCCGCTCGAAACGCTCGAGCCGGGCCTCGACGAAAGCGCGTTCTACGACCCCACCAACTTCACCTATCCGTCGGGTGCGTACATCTGCGAACTGGAAGTCGATCCCGAGACGGGCGAAACGCGCATCGACCGCTTCACCGCCGTGGACGATTTCGGCAACGTCATCAATCCGATGATCGTCGAAGGCCAGGTGCATGGCGGCCTCGGCCAGGGCATCGGCCAGGCGCTGCTCGAGCGTTGCGTCTACGACAACGAGAGCGGCCAGTTGCTCTCGGGCTCGTACATGGACTATGCGATGCCGCACGCGTCGGACGTGCCGTCGTTCACCGTGGAAACCGCCAAGGGCACGCCGTGCACGCACAATCCGCTCGGTGTGAAGGGCTGCGGCGAGGCGGGCGCGATCGGCTCGCCGCCAGCCGTCATCAACGCGATTCTCGACGCGCTTGCCCCCCTCGGCGTGAAGGATCTGCAGATGCCGGCCACGCCGCATCGCGTGTGGGAAGCGATCCAGGCCGCGCAATCCACGCCGGCTTCACAACAACCTTGAGCGGAGGCGCACCATGTATGCATTCGATTACCAGCGCGCCAGCGACGCGCAAGGCGCGGTGAAGACGCTCGGCGCCGACCCCGAAGCCAAACTCCTCGCGGGCGGCCAGAGTCTGCTCGCGGCGATGAAGCTGCGCCTCGCACAGCCTTCCACGCTCGTGGACGTCACGCGCATTCCCGCGCTCAAGACCCTGCAGGTGGACGGTAAAGTGGTGAAGATCGGCGCGGCGGTCTGCCATGCCGATGTGGCGGCCAACGCGCAGATCCAGGCCACGCTGCCGGCGCTCGCGCATCTGGCCGCGGGCATCGGCGACCGCCAGGTGCGCGCGCTCGGCACGCTGGGCGGCTCGCTCGCCAACGACGACCCGGCCGCCGACTACCCCGCCGCCGTGCTCGCCCTGAACGCCACGGTCGTGACGGACCGCCGCCGCATTGCCGCCGACGACTTCTTCCTCGGCATGTACGAGACCGCGCTCGAACCCGACGAGTTGATCGTCGCGGTGGAGTTTCCGGTGCCGCAGCGCGCCGCCTACGAGAAGTTCCACAACCCGGCCTCGCATTTCGCGTTGACGGGGGTGTTCGTCGCCCAATCCGCGGATGGATCGGTGCGCGTGGCGATCACGGGCGCGGCGTCTTCGGTGTTCCGCGCGCTCGTGCTGGAAGACGCGCTCAAGGCGAGCTTCACGCCCGCCGACGCGCGCGCGGTGAGCATCGCGCCCGACGAGCTCAACACCGATCTGCATGCGAGCGCGGCGTACCGCGCGCATCTGATCCCGGTGCTGGCCGCGCGCGCGGTGGCCAAAGCGCTCGGCTAGACTCGTTGCTCACGGCCGCTCGCCCGCGCGTCGCGCGGCCCGAGCGGTCGCATTTCCCCCCCGTATTTCCAGACCTGCCATGCTCCCCGCCACGATCGACCACACGCTCTCGCAGCTCGAAGCGCACGGCTATTTCGCGAGCCGCGAGCTGGCCACGGCGCTCTTTCTCGCGCTCAAGATGGAGCGCCCGCTGTTTCTCGAAGGCGAGCCCGGCGTGGGCAAGACCGAGCTCGCGAAGGCGGCCGCCGCGCTCTCCGGCACGACGCTCTTGCGCCTGCAATGCTACGAAGGGCTCGACACGGCGAGCGCGCTCTACGAATGGGACTATCCGCGCCAGATCATGGCGCTGCGCCTGGCCGAAGCTTCGGGCGAGAAGCCGCGCGGCGACACGCTCTATCGCGACGAATTCCTGCTGAAGCGCCCGCTGCTGCAGGCGCTGCAGCCCGACCCGCATCATCCCGGCGCGCGTCGCGTGCTGCTGATCGACGAAATCGACCGCGCCGACGAGCCGTTCGAAGCCTTCCTGCTCGAACTTCTTTCGGACTTCCAGGTGTCGATTCCCGAATACGGCACGGTGCGCGCGAGCGTGCCGCCGCTCGTCGTCATCACCTCCAACCGCACGCGCGAGGTGCACGACGCGCTCAAGCGGCGCTGCCTCTATCAATGGCTCGGCTACCCCGAGCGAGCGCGCGAGCTTGCCATCGTCGCGGCGCGCGCGCCCGAAACCAGCGCCGAATTGCAGCGCCGCGCGGTGGCGTTCGTGCATCAACTGCGCTCGATGGATCTGTTCAAGGCCCCCGGCATCGCCGAGACGATCGACTGGTGCCGCGCGCTCGCCGCGCTTTCGGTGACCGAGCTCGACCCGCAGTCGGTGCAGGACACGCTCGGCGTGCTGCTCAAGTATCAGGACGATCTCGCGCAACTCGACACGCAGCGAATCGCCGAGACGCTCGCGCTCGCGGAGTGACGCCGATGCCGCGCGCGCCCAACCGCCCTCGTGAAGCGCCGCAAGCGCTCGATGCGCGAGAGGCGCAGGCCCGGCACGATGCGCTCGATGCACGCGCCGCGCGCGGGCCGCACGAACCTCAAGAACCACACGACCCGCCCGCGCTGCCACCCATGTTCGCCCGCAACGTGGTGCACTTCGTGCGCGTGCTGCGCGGCGCCGGTTTGCCGATGTCGAGCGCGCGCGCCGTGGATGCGCTCGAAGCGCTGAGCTTCATCGACCTCACGCGCCGCGACGACGTGCGCGCTGCGCTGGCCGCCTTGCTCACCGCCGCGCCCGACGAGCGCGAGCTCTTCAACGCCGCGTTCGAACTGTTCTGGCGCGACCCCGACTGGGAGGGCAAGCTGCGCGCGCTGCTGCTGCCGAAGGTGCAAGGCGCCCTGCCGCCGCCGCGGCGCAACAACCGCCTCGCCGATGCGCTCGCGGCGCGGCCGGCCGCACGCGCGGGCGCCCAGGCGCCACCGGCCCACGAGGAGCACGAACTGCGCGCGCAGGCGAGCTTCAGCGCCGAGGAACGCCTGCGCCATCGCGACTTCGACACCCTTTCCGCCGACGAATGGCGCGCGCTGCGCCACCTGATCCGCGCGCGGCGGCTGCCGCTCGCGACCGAGCGCACGCGGCGCCTGAAGGCCGCCTCGCACGGCACGCATGCCGATTTGCGCGCGAGCGCGCGCCATGCCGTGCGCGCGGGCGGCGACTGGACCGTCTGGAAGTACCGCGCATGCGTCGAGCGCAAGGTGCCGCTCGTGCTGTTGCTCGACATCTCCGGGTCGATGAGCAGCTATTCGCGCGCCGTGCTCTACTTCTGCCATGCGCTGCTGCAGTCGCGCGAGCGTTTGCAGGTGTTCCTGTTCGGCACGCGCCTCACGCACGCCACGCGCGCGCTGCGCGAACGCGACCCCGACGTCGCGCTCGCCCAGCTCGCCGCGCAGGTGGCGGACTGGTCGGGCGGCACGCGCATCGGCGAGACGCTCGGGCAGTTCAACCGGCGCTGGGCGCGCCGCGTGCTCGGCGGCCGCGCCACGGTGCTGATGGTCACCGACGGCCTCGATCACGACCCGGGCGGCGCGCTCGCCGGGGAAATGGCGCGCCTGCACCGCTTCGCGCATCGCGTGGTGTGGCTCAATCCACTGCTGCGCTATAGGGGTTTCGAGCCTAAGGCGCGCGGCGTGCAGGCCATGCTGCCGCATGTGGACGCGCACTATCCGGTTCACAACCTGGAGAGCCTGGAAGCGTTCGGCCGCAGCCTGCGGGATGCGGCGCACGGATCAACGCACGGACCAACACAAGGAGCGAGACAATGGAGCTGACCGAAAGCCACACGCTGCCGGTGCCGCAGCAGCGCGCGTGGGAAGCCCTCAACGACACGGCGATACTCAAGGTGTGCATTCCGGGCTGCGAAAGCATCGATGCCGACGGCGAGAACGCGTATGCTGTCGCCCTTACCGCGGCCGTCGGGCCCGTGAAGGCGCGCTTCAAGGGCCGCATGCAGCTCGCCGACATCGACGCGCCGCGCAGCTACACGATCCAGTTCGAGGGTCAGGGCGGCGCGGCGGGCTTCGGCAAGGGCGACGCGCGCGTGACGCTCGAACCCGCGGGCGAGGACGCCACCACGCTCAGCTACACCGCCAGCGCCCAGGTGGGCGGCAAGCTCGCGCAGATCGGCTCGCGTCTCGTCGATGGCGCGGCGCGCAAGATCGCCACCGAGTTCTTCAAGCGCTTCACCGAGCAGCTCGGTGGTGGCGCCGCTGCCGAACCGGAAGCCGCAGCGCAAGAAACATCCGAAACACAAGCCGCCGACGCCGAAGGCGCGGGCGGCGATGAACCGCAAAAGAGGAAACGATCATGGACAGCGTGGATCTCGAAGTCCTGAAATCCAGCGTACGCTGGCTCGAGGAAGGCCATCGCGCCCTGCTGGTGACGGTGGTGAAGACGTGGGGCTCGTCGCCGCGTCCGGAAGGCGCGATGCTCGTCGTGCGCGACGACGGCCTCGTGGTGGGCTCGGTCTCGGGCGGCTGCATCGAAGACGATCTGATCGATCGCGTGCGCCGCGAAGGCATCGGCATCGTCAAGCCCGAGGCCGTGAAATACGGCATCACGGCCGAAGAAGCGCATCGCTTCGGCCTGCCCTGCGGCGGCACCATTCAGCTCGTGCTGGAGCCGCTCACCGAGGCATCGTGCATCGGCGCGCTGCTTGCAGCGGTGGAGCGCGGCGAGTTGATCGCGCGCACGCTCGACATCGCCACCGGCAAGGCCACGCTTGGCCCCGCGAGCGCCACCGACGGCCTCGACTTCGACGAAACGCGCCTGCTCACCATCCATGGCCCGCGCTACCGCATGCTCGTGATCGGCGCGGGGCAGCTTTCGCACTACCTGTGCCAGATCGCCGTGGGGCTCGATTATCAGGTGACGGTGTGCGACCCGCGCGAGGAATACACCGACACGTGGGACGTGCCCGGCACGGTGCTGGTGCGCACCATGCCCGACGACACCGTGCTCGACATGAAGCTCGACGAGCGCTGCGCCGTGATCGCGCTCACGCACGACCCCAAGCTCGACGATCTCGCGCTGATGGAGGCGCTCAAGACGCGCGCGTTCTATGTGGGCGCGCTCGGCTCGCGGCGCAACAACGCGGCGCGGCGCGAGCGGCTCAAGGAGTTCGATTTGAACGACGCCGAGCTCGCGCGGCTGCACGGCCCGGTGGGCATCTACATCGGCAGCCGCACGCCACCGGAGATCGCCGTGTCGATTCTCGCCGAAGTCACGGCGGCCAAGAACGGCGTTTCCCTGCCCACCCTCCTCCAGGTGGAAGGCGCGAAGGCCGCGCGCGAACAGGCCGCGAGCGTCGGGTCGAGCTGCGACATCTGAGGCTGTCCGGCGCGGGTCGAGAGCGTGGGCGCGGTGCTTCGCATCCCGCCGCTCAGGTGCCATTCCGGCACATTCAGGCGCATTCAGGTGCCGTGCGAACCGGCGCCGTGCCCGTCGTCGTGTTCCCCGTGTCGCTCGCCGCGCGCGCCACGCGGCTTCAGCAGCCGCCCGAGCCGCGCGCGCACGAGCCGCAGCATGCGCGTCCATCCCGCGGGGCGCGGGTCGGCCAGCATGCTCAGCGCCCGCGCATAGTCGAGCGTCAAGCCGGGCGTCCACGCCATGGTCTGACCGCGCTTGCGCACCTGCGCGGCCACCCATAGCTCCGGCGTCGCGAGCATGCGCACGAAGGCGAGCCAGCCGCCGCCCCACACGCGCGGCGTCGCGCCTTCGAGCGCCGCCTCCAGCGCATGCGAAACCGTGCTCGAACAGTTGCGGTGCGTGAGGTTGTAGGTCGTGTCGGCGCGATAATGCTGCCAGAAGCGCGCGAGCCGCTGCGGATCGTAATTGCGGATGCGCACCTTGCGCGTGGACGGGCACCACGCCTTCGACTCGGTCGCGTAGTCGGGCTGGAACAGGCCCGGCACGTC
>JAITTX010000414.1 GCA_031286755.1 Paraburkholderia sp. | reverse complement strand
CAAGCGTCTGGGGCGTGATTTGCGACGCGCCCGTCGCCGGTTCGTGGTGCTTGCGAGCGGCCGTTGCCTCGGCCTCGGGCTTGCAGAAGAACAGCGCATAGTTCGAGCCCACCGCCACGATCAGCAGCATCCCCACCAGGTGCAGGATTGTCATCGGCACGCGCGCGAGCGCGAAGCCCGCGGCCACCACCAGTACGGCGGCCACGAGCGGCGCGAGCGCGCGCGCCGCGCGCCGTGGCGAGCGCAACGCGATCGTCAACAGCACGGCGATGGCCGCGAATCCCGCGAGCGAGAGGTGGATGTCCTCGCGCACGTAGTTCACGTAGAGACGGTCGGCCTCGGTCTTCAGGTCGACGAACAGCGCGCCGGGCACGCCCGCGCGGGCGACGGCGGCGCTGATCGGCGCGGTGTCGAGGCTCGGGCCGGTGGTCGCCGTGTCCTGGGTTGCGTGGTTCGCTGTGGGGTTCGCTTCCGTGCCCGACGCGGCCGCGCCGTCGTCGCCCGCTTGAGCCGCTGGCGCAGCCGCCGCGCCCGCTGGAGCGCGCAGCGCGAGCATTGCGCTCCAGCGGCCGTCCCGCTCGGTGAGCAGGGCGTCCACGGCGAGCGCCATCGAGGTGCCGCGCAGGTCCGCGCGCGTGATCAAGGGCGCCTCGCGCGCCGCCTCGACATCGGCGATGAACGGCGCGAAGACCTCGGGCTTGATGCCGATCGGCTGGTTGGCCACGGCCTCGTTCATGCGCGCGGTGAGCGTGGCGGCGTCGGGCAGGCTCGCCTGGCGCGCGCGTTGCGCGGCGTCGCTCGGCAGATAGCGCGCCGGGCTTTCGAAGCCCGCGAGCACGCCCTGGTCGACGAGCGGCTGCAACTGCGCACCGATCTTCTCGGCGCCTTCGAGCGCGGCCTGCTCGCTCGCGGCGGGAATCTCCACCAGATAGCGCACGTCGGGCGCGCCCACATCGGCGCGCAGCCGCGCGTCGAGCGCCTGGCTTTCCGCCGGGACCGGGCTCAGCGACGACAACTCGTGGCTCCACAGCCCGCCCCGATGCAGCGCGAGCACCGCCACGGCGGCCAGCGTCAGCGCCACGAGCGGCCAGCGCAAGCGCGGCGCGGCGCGCGCGGCGCAGGCGAGCCAGGCGCCCACGCGCGAGACGTCGCGAATCGCCACGGCGCCGCCTTGCAGGCGCGGCAGCACGAAGCGCGTGACGAGCGCGGCCGTCACGAGGCCCGCGATCGAGTAGGCGCCCAGTTGCACGAGGCCCGGAAAGCCCGAAAACAGCATCGACGCGAATCCGCACACCGAGGTGAGCACGCCGAGGCGGATGGTCGGCCACCAGGCGGCGACCCAGCCGCGCAGGGTGTCGCGCGCGGGGTCGCCAGGGCGGGCCGGCGCCGACTGCACGAACAGATAGATCGAGTAGTCGACCGCCTCGCCGATCAGCGTCGTGCCGAAGCCGAGCGTGAGCCCCTGGACCGTGCCGAACGCGAGGCTCACCGCCGCGATGCCCGCGGCCACGCCGGAGAGCACCGGCACGAGGCCGAGCGCGAGCGTGCGCGGCGAGCGGTAGAGCGTGAGCAGCAGCGCGACGATCAGCACGACGCTCAAGGCCGAGATGCGCTGGACGTCGTGGCGGATCGCATCGCGCGTTTCCACCGAGAACACGCCGGGGCCGGTCATCTCCAGCCGGTACGCGGCGGCGGACGCTTTGGGCAGCGTGCGCGTGGCCGCGTCGAACGCGCGGTGGATGGCGTCGATGGCGCGCGCCTGGGCGTCGGTGTCGGAGCCCGCGGCGGCCGTTTGCGCGACCAGCACGGCGCGGGTGCCGTCGCGCGAGGCCCACACGCCGTCGATGCTTTGCGGCTGCGCGGCGCTGTCCAGCTCGCCGACCAGCGCGGCCACTTCGCCGGTCGGATCGTGCGGCAGCAGGTCCTTGGCGACGAGGCCCGCCGACGACGTCAGCAAGTCGAGGCTCTCGCCCAGCGCCTCATGCAGGCCAGCGGCCGTGAAGCGCTGCGGCGTGACTGCCGGGCTCAGCGCGTAGCGGTGCGCGAACACGAACTGCTGGTCGCGCGCGTCGTTCACGGCCTCGCCGTTGTGGACCGCCGCGAAGCGCGGGTCGGCGCGCAGCGTGGCCGCGACTTGCCGCGAGAGTTGCGCGCGCGTGGCCGCGTCGGCGTCGGGTTTTGCGCCGCTGCTGGCGCCGCTGTTGGCACCGTCGTTCGATTCACCTCCGGAGATGGCAACCAGAATCAGCCGCGAGACGAGGCCGTCGCGCAATTGATCGACGAGCACGCGCTGGCTCGCGCTCGGCGAGCGCGGCAGGAACGCGGACAGGTCGGTGCTGAAATGGGTGCGCGCGATGATCCCGGCGCACGCGACGAGAAACAGCAGCCACACGAGCACGGCGCGGCGCTGCAGCGCATGGGCGAGCGCCGGCCAGCCTCGGGCTGGCTGTGGGGGCCGGGTGGGGTCGTCCATGTGCGCGTCTGCCCGCGAACGGGGCTCAGTTCGCCGCCGCAGGCGCGGTCAGCGGGCGCAGGCGCATCAGCGAATGGTCGCCGCCCGCCTGCTGGATGGCCACGCTGCGCAGCGAGTCGCCGGTGCCTTCGAGCGTGATCGTGCTGACCGTCTTGAGCATGCGCGAATCGCGCGGCGTGAGCGTGAGCGTCCAGTCCTGCCCGCTGCCGGCGAGCGCGACCTGGTAGGTCTGTTCGAGCACGGGCCGGTTGCCCGTAAGCGTCGCGCGGATGCTCTCGATGAACGCGCCCAGCTCCGGATAGCGCGCGAGCGCGAGCGTGTACTTGTGGTTGTCGCGCTGGACGGTGAGCATGTCGCCGTCCACCACGAGATGCTCGGGCTTGGGCTTGAGCGTGTTCTTCTCGAGATGGTCGGGCGCGACGAACACCAGCTCGCCCGACGACTCGATGGGCTGCGAGGCGATCGCGAGGTACTTGGTTTCCGTGAACGCGGCGCGGCCCGACTTGTGCTGGGCGAGCACCGACATGAGGCGGTCGAGTGTCCAGGCGGAGGCCGGGGCGGCTGGGGTGGCAGTAGCGGTCTCGGTGGCGCGCGCCGGGGCCGCGAGCGTGAGCGCGGTCAAGGCGGCGGCGCCCAGCACGCAGGCGGCGATGGCGCGTGCAAGAGGGCGGGCAGCCGCGCGTGCAAAGAAGCGTACAGCGGCGCGGCGCGAATGCCGCTGGTTGACGGGCGGGCAAGCCAGCGCGCTGGCGAACGGGTAAGCGAAGCGGCGGAGGGCGCTCATGCGTCGGACGTCTCCCGGGCGGCAAGGCTCGCGTGCGCCGTTTCTCCGCGTCGCGGCTTGTCGCGGCGCGCGCGTGCGGGATCGGCGCGGTTCGTCGCATAGGCGTCCTGGGCCACGCGCGCGGCAAGGCCCGCGTGCTTCGGCGCCTGGGGGGCTTGCGTCGCCGGTGCGGCTTCCGCTGTTGGCGCGGCCTGCGCCGGTTCGGCCGTCTGCGGCGTGGACTCGGCTCGCGCGGTCTGCCAGAAGTCGAAGTAGTTGAACCAGTTGTACGGCGCCGCGCGGCAATGCCGGTCGAGCAGCGCGACGTAGCGCGCGAGCGCCGTGTCGATGGCGGCCTGACGCGCCTCGCGCGGCGTGTGCGTGAAGTCGGCGAGCAGCTCGAAGTGCACGTCGTAGCGATTGCCGCCGCGATACAGGCCCGTCATGAAGATCACCGGGCGCTTGAGCATGGCGGCCATGTAGAGCGGCCCGAGCGGGAATGCGGCGGGCTCGCCGAGAAAGGCCAGGCGGCGCGTCGAGCTGGCGGCGTCGGCGAGCAGCGTGCGGTCGGCGAGCATGCCCACCATGCAGTTCTCGTCGAGCCGCTCGTTCACGCGCAGCATCGAATCGACTTGCCCCAGCGGGATCACCTCGGGTTGCGCGGCCGGGTTCACGGCGGCGATCGTCGCGTTGATCTTGCGCGCGTTCTCGTCGAACATCGTCACCACCACGCGCATGTCGGGCCGCGTGCGGCCCAGCGCGCGCACGATCTCGAAGCTGCCCAGGTGGCCGCCCATCAGGAACGCGCCGCGGCCGTTCGCGAGCGCGGCGTCCACGAGCGTCTGCCCCTGCGGGCGGATGTCGAACAGGTCGAAACGATCGTTCATCAGATAGATGCGGTCGTGGATCGTGGTCGCGAAGGTGAGCACGTGCCGGTAGAGGTCGCCCCAGCCGGCCGGCCGGCCCAGCACGCGGCGCAGATAGTCGCGCGAGGCGGTCCGCGCGCGCGGCGAGAACAGCACGTAGTAGACGGCGATCAGGTGCAGCAGGCCACGCGCGGCGGGGCGGCCGAGGCGCAGGGAAAGCCAGGTCATGGCGCGCAGCAGCAGCGCGCTGCCGCGCTCCTGGCGCTGGGTCCAGTCGGTGCGCTTGGTCATGGTTGCGGTCCTTCCTGCGGGAGTGCGCGCTTGGGGTTTGCGGTGGCGGCTGCCGTGGCGGCGGGCGCCGTGGATGCGGCCACGGTGGACACCGCCGCCGCAGAGCTTGCGGACTGCCCGGCGCACGGCGCGGTCGACAGTGTGCCGCTCGCGACGTCGCGCTTGCCCGCGCGCACGGTGAAACGGATGGCCCCGCTCGCCGCCGCGTCGAAGGCGAGATCGAGCGTCTCGCCGGGGCGGGCCGGGCTCAGGAACTTCGCGGCGGAGAGGCGCCAGCCTTGCAGCGGACGATTCAGCGCCGCGCCGATGGCGTCGATGGCGTGGTCGAGCAGCACGACGCCTGGCACGACCGGATGCCCCGGGAAATGGCCCGGCAGCGCGGGGTGATCGGTGGGAATCGTGAACGAAAGCGCGGCGGGCTGGAGGCTCGCGTTCGCCGCGTTCATGGCGGACGTGTTGTTCTCCGTGCCGCGGTCACCGTGGTGACCGGCCAGCGCCGCCGCGGCAACGCCTGCCGTGCCGTGCGTGTGCTGCGCGACCAGCGCGGCGAGCACCTCGTGCGGGAGCTTGCCGGTTTCGTTGCGCGGCAGCGACTCGACGAACACGAGCGGGCGCGGCATGAACGCGGCGTCGATGCGCTCGCGCAGCGCGCGCTGCACGCTGGCGGCCGTGAGCGTGGGCGCGACCACGAGCGCGACAAGGCGCGTGACTGCGCCGAGGCCCGCGTGATCGGCGTGATCGGCGTGATCCGCGCTTTCGCCCGCATGGGCGCCGCCGCTGGCGGGCGCGCCCGCGCCCGGCATGAAGAACACGCCGTCGGTCACGCCCGCAATCGCGTTGAGCTGATGATTCAGGTACGCGAGCGAGGTCCGCTTGCCCGCGATGTTGATGAGGTCCGCCTTGCGCCCGTGCAGCAGGAAGCGGTGCGCGTCGAGCAGTTCGAGCGCGTCGCCCATCGGCACCGGCTCTTCCACGTGGCCGCCCGAGACCCAGACCGTCGGCCCTTCG
>JAITTX010000405.1 GCA_031286755.1 Paraburkholderia sp. | reverse complement strand
ATCCACAGCGTGTCGAGGTTCAGGCTCATCAGGTAGTCCGCGCCCGCGCGGCCGCCGCGCAGCAGCTCGTCGGCGCGCATCGCGTCGACGCTCACGCGATAGCCTTCGGCCTTGAGGCGCCGCACGGCGTCTTCGAGATGCGGGAACGGTGTATCGGGCAGGCAGCCGATGTCGATCACATCGGCGCCTTGTTCGGCATGGGCGTGCGCCCGCGCGGCAATGGCGTCCGGATCGAGATGCGGCGCATCGACGATCTCCGCGAAAATTTCGGTCTCGTAACGCGTGAGATCGAACGGTTGCGCGGCGCGGCCGAAGTATTGCGGCAGATCCTTCACTTCTTCGGGCCCGCGCTCGAACGGCACGCCGTAGTGCGCGCTCAGTGCGGCGAGGTCGCCCCGGCAGCGCCCCGGCACGATCACGCGCTGAGCGGCGAGCGGGGCGCTCACGCGACGGCGGATCATGTCGGCGGTCATCAGCGCGGCGACCTGCAGGCCGATTTCGCGAATCTCCCAGCTGAACGGCGTGGGCGCCATGCTTTCGAGCACGCGCATGAGGCTCTTTTCGGCGAGCCGGCCGGTCAGGAAGACGAAGTGATCCATGCGAGACCGAGTGTCGACATGCGTGCTTCGAGCGCCACCTTGAGTTCGTCGAGCGAGCGGACGAGCGTGGTGTATTCGAAGCGCGACAAGCGCTCAACGTTGTCAAGTTCGATCCGCCGCGGGCGCAGTTCGACCCATTCATCGGGACTGTGCGTGAGCACGGTCGGCTCGGTATCGCACGCAAAAACAATGCCGGGAATGCATTGCTTGCCGGCCTGCGCGTACATGTTGGTCGGCAGCGTATCGGAGATGCCAGATGCGCATTTGGCCACGGTGTTGCTGGTGGCGGGCGCAATGACCACGGTATGGTACTTGCCCTGATAGAGCATGCCCACCGGCACGCCGCTCGCGCTGTTGTCGCGCAGCACGCGAAAGTGGTTGCGCAGCTTCGGCAGGGTCCAGCCGTAGAGCGGCAGAACCTCCTCGGCGGCGGCGGAAAGAAAGAGATCCACGCAGGGCAGCGCCAGCGCGAGCGCGAGCGACGCTTCGAGCAGATGGCCGGAGCCCGTCACGCACCACGCGAAGCGCGCGTCGGGCCTGAAGTCCGCGAGACGCCGGGAGGGAGCCGCGCTCATGCGCCGTCGTCGAGCACCGCGCTGTCGTGCGAGAGCCGGATTTGCAGCCGGCGCATCTTGCGGTAAAGCGTGTTGCGGCTGATGGCGAGCGCCTTGGCGACGTTGCTCACGTTCCAGCGATGCTCGTCGAGCAGCGCGAGCACGGTCTCGCGCTCATTCAACTGCAGCGCGTTGAGCGCGGATAGATCGGCGTCGTCGGCCTGATGCAGCGGGACCTCCGCCGCCGCGCGCGAGGCGGCAGGCGCCTCGATCTCGGGCAGGCGTTGCGTGATTTCAGCGGGCAGGTCTTCGCTGCGAATGAGTTGCCCGTCGCACAGCGCGATCGCCATCTGCAAGACATGACGCAACTGGCGGATATTGCCAGGCCACGCGTACGTCAGCAACGCGTGCTGCGCTTCCGGCGTGAGTTCCGGCGGATCGTCTTCGGTTTCGCTGGCGAGCAGATGGTGAATCAGCGCGAGCTTGTCGACCCGCTCGCGCAGCGGCGGCAAGGTCAGCTCGACCCCTTTGAGCCGGTAGTAAAGATCCTCGCGGAATTGCCCGCTGTGCACGAGTTCGAGCAGATTGCGGTGGCTCGCGCTGACGAGCTGGAAATCGACCTTGACCGTGGTTTCCGCGCCGAGCGGCGTGACCTCGTGTTCCTCGATCACGCGCAGGAGGCGCGCCTGCAAGGCGAGCGGCATGTCGCCGATTTCGTCGAGAAAGAGCGTGCCGCCGTTGGCCTGCACGATCTTGCCGCGCCGCCCTTCACGCTGCGCACCCGTGAAGGCCCCGGCGCGATAGCCGAACAGCTCGCTCTCGATCAGGTTCTCCGGCAGCGATGCGCAATTCACCGGCACGAACGGGCCGGATGCATGCGGGCTGATGCTGTGCAGCGCCTGCGCAAAGACCTCCTTGCCGGTGCCCGTTTGGCCTCGCAGCACGATTGGGATCTTGCGCTGAACGACGCGCGCGGCAAGCTGGATTTGCGAGGCCATGAGCGGGTCGCCGAATTCGAGGTGCGCGATTTCGTCGAGGCGCGGCGGCGCGGGCCGCTTCTCAGGCGTGCGGCTGCGCGCGACAGGGGCCGAGACTGCGAATCGCGTGCTGCATCCCGCACTGCTGTTCTGCGGCGTTTGCGCGACGAGGAAGAAGCGATTGCTGGCATTCGCGCTATAGACGGTGATCGGATGAAATGAACCGCGAATGCTGCGTGCAATCATGTCCTCGAGCGACGCGTTGAACGCTTCCTCGATGCGCCGGCCGCGCAACTCGCTGAGCGAGCGGAAGCCGAGCTGGAAAAGGGCGCTGCGGTTCGCGGCGAGCACCGTGCTGTCGTCGGCCACGGCCAGTTTGCCGCCGTGCAGCGTGCCGACGAATTCCGGGCGGCTGTGAAAATGAATCATGTTCGCGTGCCGGTAACGCGCATCGAGCAGCCGGTTCTCGATCATTTGCCGCGACATGCCCACCAGCACGAGTGAATGCTGCTGCAGCAACTTCGAGCGGCTCGTGACATCCAGCACGCCAGCAATTTCGCCCCGGTCGTCGAAAATCGGCGCGGCCGAGCACGGGAGCGAGGTATAGCGCGGATAGAAATGCTCGTGCTGGCACACGGCGATGCACTCGCGTTCAGCGAGACAGGTGCCCATGCCGTTCGTGCCGGCCTCGCGCTCGCTCCACATCGCGCCGACACGAAAGCCGTCGGCCGAGACAGCCTCAGCGAACGGCATCGAAGAGACCTGATGCACGATGACGCCGCCGGCATCGACCAGCGCCACGGCGAGCTCGGGGTCCGCCAGTTGCTGATACAGCGTGGTCATCTCCAGCCTTGCGCAAGCGATCAGATCGCTCGCGGCTTCGCGGCGCTGGCTGAGCTCGTAGTCGGTCAAGACAGGTGGAGGTGAAAAGCGTGAAGGATCGAGATTGAACTCGTTCACGCAGCGCGCCCACGATTGCGCAACGGGCTCGCTGGTCGGACGCGTCGCCAGCTGGCGATTGACGACGTTCATGACTTCACGGGCGTGCAAATGGCTGTCAGTGAGCAACGGCATGGGGTTGTCTCCCTTGCGTCAATTCGCGCGCACCGGACGGGCATGGCATCGAAAGCCAGGACCTTCGCTGTGTTTGCCTGTCCCAA
>JAITTX010000404.1 GCA_031286755.1 Paraburkholderia sp. | reverse complement strand
GTCCGTTATTCATTCAGTCCAACATTGGCAGAACTGCAACTTATTGAGAAGGTTGTCGATTTCTTCCGCCGACTCTACTCGACAGCTAGGCGACCGGGCCGGTTGAGGCACTTCGGCATGGAAAGTAGGGGGCTGACCTGCGCTGAGGCAGGTTTTTGCAGCGCGGCCGTCCTAGTCAAATGTCATCGAACGAGCGACAAATCCACCTGAGTGCCATGCAGCAGCGGATGGATAAATTGGCATCTATGAAGAGGCAAAGCGGAGCGCAGCGTAGCCGTGCCATGACCGCGATACGGGGTGGGCGAGGCCGAATTCCTGCTGTTAAAACGCAACGTGCTGTGCAGACCAAGGTGTCCCATCTGGGAAGGTCGCATCCGAATCCGCCTGCGGAGCCAATAAGATAGCCGTTCATGGTGTTTTGGATCGGATTTGGAGTACATCCGATACCATGCAGGCGGAAGAATCCTTACTGAAGGCCGCCCCTGGAGCGGTACCGCAACCAATGGTGAATGCCTTATTACATCGTTTGCGATAACTAGCCTTATCGCAGATAGCTCTCGCACGACCTAAACTGGTTTCATGAAAACCGCCCCTGTCCCGGCCCGTCAGGCTCACCGGGGCGCCGGACCCGGGAACGGACCGTCCGCCGGATCGCCCACTGCCCTGGCTGCCGCACTGCCTGCTGCCTTGCCTGATCTCGCGTCGCTCGCCGCGCTGCGCGCCTGGCATGAAGGCCTCACGGCGCGCGAGGCCGTCACGCGCTACCTCGCCCGCGTGCGCGACAATGGCCAGTCCTCGCGCGGCCTGATCGCGCGCATCCGCCGCCAGCTCACGGCCTGCGCCCGGGCCCGCCAGCGCGACGACCTGATGCCGCTTTTCACACACCCCGCGGCGGAGCGTGTGCAGCACGCGGCGCGGGTGGTGGCCGCACTCGACGCGCTGCGCGCCAAGCCCATTCCCGCACCGCAGCCCGCGGACCCCGTCAGCCGCTGGCTCGCCCCGCGCACGGCACGCGCACTCGCCGCCGCCGGGGTTGGCTCGCTCGGCGAACTGACGCTCTTCATGCTGCGCCGGCGCCGCTGGTGGCAGCGGGTACCGGGGCTCGGCGCAACCGGTGCACAGGCGGTCACCGCGTGGCTCAATACGCACCCGGAACTCACCGCGCGTGCGGCCCGCCTGGCCAATCAGGGCCTGGCTCATGGTCAGTTACTGCCGTCCTGGTCCCTCGCGTCGCTGCCCGCGGCACTGGACGGTTCGCAGGGACGCTTTCGCGCCCCGCGTGAAACATGCAGCCTTGCGGCCACCAACGATGCCGAAGCGATTGCCGCGTGGCTCGGGCTGCACGAATCGGCACACACGGTGCGCGCCTACCGGCGCGAAGCGGAACGGCTGCTGCTGTGGGCCGTCGTCGAGCGCCGCCTGCCGCTTTCTTCGCTGACCACCGAGGACGCCACCGCGTTCCGCGCCTTCCTGCGACGGCCGGCGCCCGCTGCGCGCTGGATCGGTCCACCCTGCCCGCGCTCTTCTCCGGCGTGGCGTCCGTTCGCACGGGGACTCACGCCGCGCTCTGCCGCCTACGCGCTGGCCGTCCTGCGCGCGCTCTTTACCTGGCTCGTCGACCAGCACTACGTCGTCGTCAATCCGTTCGCCGGCGTGACGCTGCGCGGCGCCCGCCCGCGCACGCCGTTCGACGTCGCCCGGGCGCTCGATGACCTCGAGTGGAAGACCTTGCGCGCATTCGCGGACCGGCTCGAGCGCAGCCACGCCGGGCGCACCGGCTGGACCGCGCCGGCCGCGCAGCGCCTGCGCTTCGTGCTGGATTTCGGCTATGCGACCGGCCTGCGCGCGCAGGAGTTCGTCGCGGCAACGCTCGGCGACATCGCGGTGGAGATGCGTGGCACCTGGTGGCTTGAGGTGACCGGCAAGGGCACGAAGCCGGGCCGCATAGCATTGCCGCCACTCGCAAGGAGTGCCCTGCGCCAATATTTGAAGGAGCGTGGCCTGCCCGTCATGCGGGCCCGCTGGGCGCCGTCCACGCCGCTGGTTGGGGCGCTGGGCGGCAAACATGAAGCGGGCGCTCATGGCACGCACGGCGCAACTGTCGACACGGGGATCAGCGCAGCGCGGCTGCGGCAGCTGACAGGTGAGTTTTTCCAGGGGGCAGCAGAGCATGTGATGACCCGCAATCCGGCGCTCGCCGCCAGGCTGCGGCACGCAAGTCCGCACTGGCTGAGGCACACACACGCGACGCACGCACTCGGTGCCGGGGTCGAACTCGTGGCCGTGCGCGACAACCTGCGGCACGCGTCAATTGCCACGACCTCGACCTATCTGCACGGAGATGACAGACGGCGCGCGCGTCAGGTGAGTGCAGCGTTCAGGCACGCAGCCCCGCGCAGATGATGCTCGCCAATGGCGCCGCGATCAGCTGCGTCGAACTTTCTGCAAACAGCGATGGCAACAGGACCTTGATCAAAGGCGACTGATGGGAGCCGAGCAGCATCCACATCGGGTTCTTCCCGCACTGCCTTGAGATTCATGCCGAGCTAGTGCGGTTTTCGTGTCACGCCCGTCTTCAGCGCAGCCCTCGCGTGTCGATTATTCGACCGCCCGCTACCGCTCCGGGCCACTCAGATACCCTCTTCGGCGCCGCGGACTATATACGCGCCGCCAGAGGCGTAATACCCAAGATGGAAAAATGTCCTCAGCGAGGCCACAACCCATCCCATCCTCGATCGCGAGCTCCGCATCCCCTCTACTTGACGAAAGCGAACCACGATGGCGGAAATCGAGACTCGCCGTCAGCGCGCACGCGTCGCTCCGGTCGCTTGATATAGCGCGAAATCGTGCATTTGGCCTACTCACAACGGTTTGTCGGTGTCGGTATGGCCTGCATGCCGCCTTCGCTCTACGATCGTCTCGCAGCAGGTGAACGAGAGAAACTCTCTGCCAGGAGCAGCCGATGAAGAGCGAGTCCGAATTTCCATTGCGCGTAAGGGCTGGGTATCGAAACGTGAACCTCACTAAATTATCCGGCGACTCCGATCCTTGTTAGAGAGCTCAACGTCATGCCCCCCGCCTCCCACGACATAGCCGCCAACCCAAGTCCCCTGGTGACAGACCTTGAGACGTTGGGGCAATCGTTGCGACGCACCCGCCTCGCCTGCGAACTAACGCTCCTCGACGCCGCCGACTACATCGGAGTCTCTAAAAGAGTACTTGCCCGCATTGAAGCCGGACAACCCGTCGATACCGGGAGCCTGTTCAAGGTGCTGAAAGAGTATGGTCTTGCCATGCTCATCATGTTGAGGACGGACGCCGACGATGCCTTGCAGGCGGTTGGCCATGCCGTGAACTGGGTTGAAATCGCAGCGAAGCAATCGGTTACCAGGACGACCGGCACGAAGCCTGTTCTCATTTCCGAACGAACCACACCGACGCTTTTTGTCGACTTCGACGGTACGCTGCATCCGGGCCACGCCTATATAGACGATAAAGGTCAGATCACGCTGGACTCCGCCAGGCCGCTGTTTGAATTCGTTCCGATTCTGGCCGAGATTCTCCAACCCTATCCGGCCGTGGAGATCATCCTCACGACATCCTGGCTGCAAAGGCTCCCAACCGAGCAGGTCATCGCATATCTTCCGCCCAACCTCGCGCGGCGCGTCGTTGGCACCACTCGGGACATGAAGCCGCGCTTCAGCTATCTGCGAAACGGCTCCGGCAGAACCGACGTAATCGGGTCGTACGCACTTGGAAAGGGCCTGCGAAACTGGTTGGCGCTCGATGACTCGGTTTTCGATGCATATCTCTTCGGCCCCGAACTGGCCGGCAATTTTGTGCTGCTCGACTCTGCGTTAGGCATCAGCGATGAAAGAGCGTTGGAACGACTTCGACAATGGCTGCAGCGTGTCGGAAACCACCATGTACCTGAGGAGCCCACTCCCAGACCGCCTGGCTAACGCATAGAGATCGAACGCGATGATCGTGGGCTCGCGCGCTGGAACTCGGGCATGGCTACCGAACGGGGTCGCGGATTGAGATTCGAACCACGCCCCAGAAGCAAAATTTCCGTCCCGTCGAACCTGGGTCTGATCCTCTCGCCACCCGTGGGAATTAGCAGCCAGGTCCGCGGCGATCGTGCCGGCGGTTAACACGAGGAATGATTCGCTGGGGCGCGGCTCGAAAAAACGAGCACAGCATGTGCTGCGCTCGCTCGAGTCATTTGGGCAAACTCATCTACTTAAATATCGTCGTCCACGTGGGCGGTCTGCATCCCGTCGATGCCGCCGGTCGAATCGACCACGGCGATAGAATCATCAGCCGGGTCAGCGCCGAGTTTC
>JAITTX010000389.1 GCA_031286755.1 Paraburkholderia sp. | reverse complement strand
GCCAGCCATCGGCGCGCGACCTGTCTTCCTGCCCTCATTACAACGCGAGAACCACGAGCGCGTCAGCCGCCGCCGCTGTTTGCGCCATCCACTCGCAGCGGCCAGCCCGAACGCCGGCGCATTGAACCAACATGAAAGTCCGTAATGCCCGTCACTGGGCGCCCCGAGGCCCGCGCCGCTGGTGCCTGGCCGCCGTCGCGCTCGCCATCGCGAGTGTCATACGCATGGCCCTGCACCCCGTGCTCGGCCCGATGCTGCCGGGAACGGCGTTCTGCATTGCCGCTTCGCTGGTCGAATACTACCTGGGCCTCGCGCCCGCACTGAGCGTCATGGTGCTCGGGCTCGGCATCGCCGATTATCTGTTCGTGCCGCCCTACGGGAACATCACCTTCCTCGACAGACGGGACGTGATTCTGCTGGTGTCCTATCCCTTCGTCACGCTGATCGTGATCACCTTGATCGAGCGCTTGCGGCGCGAGCAGTTTCGCGCGCAACTGCTCGCGCAGGTGGCCCAGTCGCGCTACGAGGTGCTGCTGCGGCACGACAACGAGCGCGTGCTGGCCCGGCGCGCCGTGGACGAAACGCATCGCTTGCTGCGCCATCTCGCGCAGCACCATGAAGGCTTCATTCTCATCAAGGCGCTCGAACGCGACGCCGCGCAGCGCGCCAGCGTGGGGCAGAGCATCGCCGCGCTGCCCGCCGCGACCGAAGTGGCGCCGGGGCCGCTATTCGATGCGTTGCATCCCGAGGACGTTCAGCGCGTGAGCAAGGCGCTGTCGCCGGGGCAGCATCGGGTGCGTTTGCGCCGCGGGCCGGACCAGCGCGAGTTCCGGCTGACGAATTGCCATTGCGAACGCTTCACTACGCACGCGGGCGAGTTTCTCGTGCTGCGTACGGAGGGCTGACATGGCAACGCTCGAGATGGAGCCGGCCGTGACTGAGCAGCCGGCGGCGCGGCCCGAGGGTTTTTTCAGCGCAGGCGACGGCCACGCGGTCCTGCTGCTGCACGGGCTGTCCAGCTCGCCGATCGAGCTGCGCTACCTCGCGCGCTATTTGCAGAACGAAGGATTCACGGTGCGCGCGCCGCTCATCGAAGGGTATAGCGCCGGCTCGCGCGAGCAGTCCATGGAGCGCTGGGTCGAGGGCGCGGTGCGCGAATTCGATGCGCTCGCCGCGCGCTACGAGCGCGTGTCCGTGTGCGGCCTTTCCATAGGCGGCGCGCTCGCGTTGCGGCTCGTGCGCGAGCGGCCCGCCGCGCAGTCGCTGGTGCTGCTTTCGCTCACGCTCGCCTACGATGGCTGGGCGATACCGTGGTATCGCTTCCTGCTCGACTGGGCTTACTACACGCCGCTGCGGCATCTTTACCGGTACCGGGAGGCCGAGCCGTTCGGCGTGCGCAACGAGGCGTTGCGCAAGAAGATCGCGCGCGCCATGCAGCGCAATGCGTTCAGCGAGGTGGGGCCGTCCACCATCTCGATGCCCGCGCTGCACCAGGCGCTGCGGTTGTCGCGCGCCGCGCGCAAGGACGTGGCCGCCATCGAAACCGATACACTCGTGATTCACGCGATCGACGACGAAACGTCGAGCCCGCGCAATCCGCGCTACGTGATCGACCATATCGGCGCGAATTTTTTGCGCACGCTGTGGCTCGACGATTCGTATCACATGATCACTTCCGACAACGAGCGCGAGATCGTGGCGCGCGAAACCGCGCTGTTCCTGCGCGAGAGCGAGGTGGCCCGGGGCGCGGGCGACACGCTCAACCAGCCGGTCGTGTCGAAGGCGCTCGCGCGGCGCTTGCGCCAGCTAGCCGCGGTGGGAAGGAAGAAAGCGTGAAGCCGGCCATGCCGATTAAGACCCTGTGGGCGAAAGCGCTGCCGGCGCGAACCCTGGCCTGCGCGGCCTTGATGGCCTGCGCGCTGGCGCGGCCGGCATGGGCCGACGACGCGGCGGCGCCAAGCGGGAGCATGGCGGACAGCAGGGTGCAAATCGCTTCGGCAAGCGGCTCGGCCGCGCAGGCGGAGTCGCCGTGGAAGATTTCCATCGGCCCCGGCGCCTACTTCGCGCCGCAGTACCCGGGCGCGCGGCACATGAAGATCTATCCGTTTCCGGCGCTGGACATCTCGTACCGCGACCGCATTTTTTCGCAGGGGCCGGACGTGCTGGGCGTCAACCTGCTGGCGGCGGAGAACTATCACCTGGGCGCTTCGCTGAGCTTTGACTTCCAGTCGCGCACGGCCTCGGACGATCCGCATCTGCATGGCCTCGGCAATGTCGACGACGGCCCGAAGCTGCGCCTCTTCGCCGATTACACCGTCTGGGCCTTCACCGGCGCGCTCGCCATGTATCAGGACATCAGCGGCAACGGCCAGGGCACGACGGCCAGCGCGGACCTGTACGCGTCGCTGCCGCTGCCGGGCTGGCTCTTTTCGGTGGGCCCCGGGCTCACGTGGGCGAGCGCCGTCTATACGCGCACGCTGTTCGGCGTTTCGGCGGCGCAGAGCGCCGCGTCCGGGTTGCCGCAGTACGCAACGGGTTCCGGCGTGCGCGATCTGCACATGACGTTCTACGCCTCGCATGATTTTTCGAAGCACTGGGTGGGCTCCGTGAACGCGACGCTCGGGCGTCTGGAGCACTATGCGGCCGGCAGCCCGATCACCGAGCGCCGCCGCGAACTGACGACGTTTGCGGCGCTCGATTACCGGTTCTGACGCACGGCGCTGGCTACCGTCGGCCGAATAGCTCCGCGGCCTGAGCGTTGAACGCGTTGACGAACGCGTGCTCGCCGGGCCCCGGATTAGCGCGGAACGGCTGAGCGCTTTCCACCAATACCTCGTCCACATCGGTGCCGAGCACGGCCATCGTTTCGGCGATGAAGGCGTCGAGCGGCATCGCCTGCTCGGCCTCGCGGCTGTTCATGAGGTCCGTCCGGACCCAGGGCGGGGCGATCTCCAGCACGCGCACGCTCGTGTCGCGCAGCATGAAGCGCTGCGAGAGCACGTATGAATGCAGCGCCGCCTTGGTCGACGAATACACCGCCGTCACCGCGAGCGGAACGAATGCGAGCACCGAGCTCGTATAGGCCACCACGGCGTTATCGCGCGTCTTGAGATGATCGATCAGCGCCGACGTCATGCGGATCGGCCCCAGCACGTTCGTCGTCATGGTGGAGACCAGCAGGGCGTCGTCGATGTGGCCGGCTGCGTCGTCGGGCTCCATGATGCCCGCGTTATTGATGAGCACGTTCAGATCGGGATACTCGGCGATCAGTTGCGCCGCGACGCGCTCGATGCTGGCCGGCTGGGTGATGTCGAGCTCGATGGCGGCCATGCCGGGATTGGCCGCGGCCACCTCGTCGAGATGGCTGCGCCGCCGCCCGCCGATGATGACCCGGTTGCCGCGCTTGTGAAGCGCCTCGGCGAGTTCGCGGCCAATGCCCGAGCCGCCGCCCGTAATGAAGATCGTGTTGCCGCTGAGTTTCATGATCGTACTCCTGAATAAATAATGTGCATTCGGCTGCCGGGGTTGATTGCTGGGGCCAGGGTCTGTTGCGCCCGCTTCGTCCGACCGGTCGCGCAAAGCGGGCTATACTCGTGACAATGGTGATCGACATCGTCATTGGGGTGGATTGTGGTCGCCTGTCCCGGCAATGTCAATGGTGATCACCATTGTATTTTTCGATGAGTGCGATTGGGCCAGTGCCGGCCAAAAAGAGGGCGATATGGGTGTTTCCAGAGAGCAGGCGGCGGAGAACCGGCGCGCGATCGTGGCTGCCGCCGAGAAGCTGTTTCGCGAGCGCGGCGTGGATGCGGTGGGGCTGGCCGAACTGATGAAGGCGGCGGGCTTCACGCAGGGCGGCTTCTATAACCACTTCAAATCGAAGGACGCGCTGGTTGCCGCCGTGATGGACAAGGCGCTGGAAGCGGGCGGCGCGATGGCGGCCAGCGTGATCGACGACGCGAAGTCGGTCGGCGCCGATGTGCTCGAACAGCATATCCGCTGGTATCTCTCCCCCGAGCATCGCGCGAATATCGATGCGGGCTGCCCCTTGTCGGGCTTCGCGGGCGACGCCCGCCGGCTGGATGACGAGGCGCGCGCGGCCTACGCCAGGGGGCTGGCAACGTATCTCGAACGGCTCGCCGCCGTGATCGATGAGCGCGAGGGCAGCGCTGCGGGCGCTACGGCGGAGACCAGCGTGACGGGGCGCGCAAGTCGTCGCGCGGAGGCGATCGCGTTGCTCAGCCAGATGGTTGGAACGCTGGTGCTGTCTCGCGCCGTTGCGGACGTTGCGCCGGCGCTGGCCGATGAAATACTCGGCGAAGGCCGCCAGCATCTGCTCGATGCCGGCCCCGCGCAGCACCGGCCGCATGCTCGCGCGCGCTCCCGCAAAAGCTGATCGAATGCTGCTCTCGCCGCGGTGTTATCCGGCCCGAAACAGGATTTACAGACGATTACATAACTGACGCGTTCAGGCGATAACGGCGCTCATACAATCCAGCCATCGAACAGATTTTCGTGGAGACGATGATGGCAAAAATACGAGCGATCGTTGCGGTGTCCGCCTTTCTGATGGCTTGCGCAAGCGTGCCGGCATTCGCGCACGGCGGCGGAGGAGGTAATGGCGGCGGCAACGGCGGCGGTAATGGTGGAGGCAATGGCGGTGTGGGCGGCGGCATGGGTGGCGGCCACGCGGGTGGCATGTCGGTCGGCCATATGAGCGGCAAGGGCATGACCAACACGAATGGCCACATGTCTGCCGATCGCGACAAGGGCCATGAGCGCGCCGCCGATCGCGCGAGCATGCATGCGGTCTCGCATCCGGGCAAGCTGGGCAAGCGCGGGGAGCATGGCGAGCACGTCGCGGCTGGCCAGAAGGTCTGATGCAGATGCGCGCAAGCGTGTGCCGGGCCGCATGGCTTCGCACACGCTTGCGTGCGTGATTCCCCGCTCAAGGAAGGGGCATGGCCCCTGCCTGTCACAGCGCGAATGAATGCTGAAGGCAGCCGCTTCGGCCACCACGCGTCATCGTGCTTTTCTCCCGGTCGCACCGTATCGATGTAGCGGCACAAGTCATGGCATAAGTCATGACACGAGCGCCGGACACCGAAATCAATCTGCATTCCTGATGGATGGCGCCAGGGCCGCGCCGCGCGGGTGGCGCATGCATGCTTCACA
>JAITTX010000365.1 GCA_031286755.1 Paraburkholderia sp. | reverse complement strand
CTCACGCTCGCGAGCGCGATCATCGCTACCGGCAAGCCGTAGATCGCGCAGAACAGCAGCGCGGCAGCGCTCCATGTCGACATTCTTGCCCATCTAGCCCAGAGCAGCACGGCGACCTCCGAAAAGTGACAGGACAGTGCGATAGCAGGCATAGAGCCCGAGCGACAGCGCAATGTTGATGACGGCGATCACGCACGCGGTGGTGTAGTCGAACTCCTGAATGGCCTTGCCGTAAATGAGCAGCGGCAGCGTGATCACGTCTTTCGCGCCGATGAACAGCACGATGCCGAACTCGTTCACGGTGAGCAGCAGGCAGAGGCTGCCGCCCGCGAGCAGGGCGGGCAGCGCGGCCGGCAGGATGATCTGCCGGATGATGCGCAGCGGCTTCGCGCCCAGGCTGCTGGCCACTTCGATCTGCGCGTTGTCGATCTGCGAGAAGCAGGCGAGCAGCGGCCGCATGATGAACGGCGTGTACACCGTGATCTCGGAGAGCACCACGCCCCACTGCGTGTAGAGGAAGTCGACGGGCGGCAGGTTGAGGTGGAAGAGCGTCATCAGCGACTGGTTCAGGAGACCGGCCGACCCGTACACGAACGTGAACGCGAGCGCGACGAGGAAGGTCGGCAGCGCAATGAACGTGTCGATCAGGCGGCCCACGAAGCGCGCTCCGGGAAACGGCACGAAGGCGATCACGAGCGAGAATATGAAGCCGAGCACGAGACAGCCCGCCGACGCGCACACGGCAATCGCGATCGTGTGATAAAGACCGCTCAGGAACTGCCGCGAATGCAGCACCGTGGTGAAGTTCGCGAGCGTGAGCGTGTGCGTATCGCCGCCGAGCGCTTGCGCCACGATGAGGCCGAACGGGTAGAAGAAGATGGCCGCGAGCACCACGAGCGGCGGCGCGATCCACAGGTTGCGCGCGAGCGCCCCGGACACGCCGGCGCGTGCCGGCGGCGGTGCCATCGCGAGATCGGCGATATCAGCCATGGCCTTCCACCTCCGGTACGAGCGTGACGTCCGCCGCATCGAAATGCACGGGCAGCACGGCGCCCGGCTCGGGCGGGCTCGAAAGCGGGGGGCGCGTGAGGCGCAGGGTCTCGTCGCCCACTTCGAGCACCACGCTGTGCAGTTCGCCGAGCCACTGCACGCTGCGCACGATGCCCGTCACGCTATTGGCCTTCTGCGCGCACGGCTCGAAGTGCAGGTCGTGCGGGCGCACGCACACGTAGCACGCGCTGTTGGCGGCCAGGTTGTGATGGTTGCGTCCTTCGATCGTGACGTCGCCGCAGCGCACGCGCGCGAAGCCGTCCGCGAGCGGTTCGAGCTGGCGCGCCGGCAGCACGTTCGCGCGCCCGAGGAACTCGGCGGCGAAGCGGTTCGGCGGATGCCGGTACAACCCTTGCGTGTCGCCGTAGGCCACCAGCTTGCCGTCGCGCATGATGCCGATGTGGTTCGCGAGCGTGAGCGCCTCGGTCTGGTCGTGCGTCACGTACAGCACCGTGAGCGAGGGCAGGCTGCGGTGCAGCTTCGCGAGCTCGTCGAGCATCGAGCGGCGGATCTGCGCATCGAGCGCCGAGAGCGGTTCGTCGAGCAGCAGCACCTGCGGGCGGATGGCGAGCGCGCGAGCAATCGCCACGCGCTGCTGCTGGCCGCCCGATAGCTCGCGCGGGTAGCGCTTCGCATACTTCGACATGCCCACGAGCCCGAGGCACTCGGGCACACGCGAGCGGATCACTTCGGCGCCGGTGCCGCGGGCGCGCAGCCCGAACGCCACGTTGTCCTCCACGCGCATGTGCGGGAACAGCGCGTAGTTCTGCACCACCATGCCGATGTTGCGCGCATAGGGCGGCAGCCGCGTCACGTCCTTATTGCCGATCACGATGCGTCCCGCGCTCGGCTGCACGAAGCCCGCGACCGCCCGCAGCGCGGTGGTCTTGCCCGAGCCCGACGGGCCGATGAGCGCGACGATCTCGCCGGGCTTCACGGTGAGCGTGAGCGAATCGAGGATCGTCTGTCCGCTGTACGCCACCGACACATTCTCGAAACCGATGCCGCTCGCGCCTTGCGCGAAAGCGGCCGGTACCGGGGAGGCTTGCGGCTGCCCCCGTTCCATGGTGAGGGAATTGGCCATGAGTCGCTCGATCAGTTGCTCGAAATCGCGTGGTTGTATGTCGCCACGTCGGACTTCAGGTCGCGCATGACCTGGTTCCAGTCGGGCACCCAGATGTCGACGCCCTGCATCATCGTGTTGAGCGTCTTGAAGTTGTTGTCGGTGGGATGCACGTCGGTGCGCACCGGCATGCCGTAGGCGGTCTTGCTGACGTCTTGCTGGGCCTCGGCGCTCAGCAGGAAATCGATCAGCTTCTTGCCGTTCGCGGCGTGCGGCGCGCCAGCGACGAGGCCGACGTAATAGGGCAGCGAGAAGGTGGTGCGCTTGCCGTCGGGGCCCGCGGGGAAGAACACCTGGATGTTCGGGTTCTCGCGCATCTGCGAGAGGTTCATCTGCAGGTCGCCGTTGGCCACATAGAGCTCGCCCTTGTTCACGAGCGCCGTGAGCTTGCCCGTGGAGGCCGAGGGCCCGAGGTTGTTCACCTGGAGCTTGCGCAGATAATCGAAGCCGCCTTGCTTGCCGCCGAAGGCATGGAACGTTTGCAGCATGAGCGCGGTGCCGTCGCCGGCCTGGCCCGGCGTGGAGTACTGCACCTTCTGCTTGTACTGCGGCGCGAGCAGGTCGGCGTAGCCCTTGGGCGGGGTCTTGAGCACCGCCGAGTTGTAGATGAAGGTGGGGTAGTTATCGACCATCGCGACGTACATGCCCTTCGGGTCCTTGTCGCGCGCATCGATCTTGTCCGCGCCGGCCGGCGTGTAGGCTTGCAGCAGGCCGTCGGCGGCGGCCTTTTGCATGAACGGCGGCAGCGTCACGAGCACGTCGGCCTGGATGTTCGACTTCTCCTTGCCGAGGCGGTCCACCACGCCGCTCGAACCGGCCTCGATGTATTGCACCTTGATGCCCGTGGCCTTCGTGAAGGCTTCGAATTGGTTGCCGAACCAGCTCGGCGAGCCGTCGTGAAGACCGTCCGCGCTATAGATGGTCACCACGTTGGATTGCGCGTAGACGGAGCCCGCTGCGAACGCGAATGCACAGGTCACCGCGGCGATCAGTTGAGTCTTCATATCCATCCTTCCTTGCGTTGGGTTTGGATGCTGGAAAAACCTCATGTGGCCGCGCAATGGCGGCTTGCATCGCTTGTCTGCAGTTCTGCCGTGTGACAACAGCGTGACAATGTTGCCTGTTCGAATTGTTAGAGACCAGCCAGGGTTACTGCGCGGCCGTGCCCGGAACCCCGTCCGGGCCAGGCCGCGAAGCACCCGTCATTCCCAGGGCATCGACCACGTTCTCACGTTCGTATAGCTCTTCATGGCCTCGACCATGCCTTCCTTGTAGCCATTGCCCGAATCCTTGATGCCGCCGAACGGCGACATCTCCGTGCGATAGCCCGGCACCTCCCAGACGTTCACGGTGCCCACTTCCAGGTCCTTGACGAAGCGCGTCGTGTAGTCGAGCCGGTTCGTGCAGACGCCTGAAGACAAGCCGTAAGCCGTCGAGTTGGAGATGCGGATCACCTCGTCGAGATTGTTGGGCACGCGAATGATCGGGATCACCGGGCCGAAGGTTTCCTCGTGCACGAGCTCGCAGTCGTAGGGCACGTGGTCCACCACGGTGGGAGAGAACAGCGCGCCACGGCGTGGCGCGCCATAGAGCACGCGCGCGCCGCGCGATTCGGCGTCGGCCACGCGGCGCTCGAAGAGTTGCGCGGCGGCTTCGTTGATCACGGTGCCCACGTCCATGCTCGGGTCCATCGGGTCGCCGCACTTGAGCTTCTTCGCGTGCACCAGCACGCGTTCGACGAATTCGTCGGCCACGCTTTCCACCACGAGAATGCGCTTGACCGCCGTGCAGCGCTGGCCCGAGTTCTTGGTCGCGCCCGTGACCGCGAGTTGCGCGGCGCGTTCGAGGTCGGCGTCTTCCATCACGATGAGCGGGTCATTGCCGCCGAGTTCGAGCACCGTGCGGCGGTAGCCCGCGTTCTGCGCGATGTACTTGCCCACGCGCACCGATCCCGTGAAGGTGATCAGATCGCAGTGCGGGTCCGTGATCATGGAGTCGCCCATGGTGCGCGGATTGCCGGTGACCACGCTGAGCATCTCG
>JAITTX010000345.1 GCA_031286755.1 Paraburkholderia sp. | reverse complement strand
TTTCTCGAATTGTTCGTGGCGTTCCCGTCGTTTCTGGTCGCGTTCACGCTGATCTTTCTTTATGGCTCGCAAGGCTCGGTGAGCATCGGCTTGCAGCGGCTCTTTCATTTGCAGGCGCCGCCGCTCGATTTCCTGTTCGGCATCGGCGGCGTGGTGCTCGCGGAAGTGGTGTTCTATGCGCCTTTCGTCGTGCGCCCGACGCTCGCCGCGTTCGCGCTGCTCGACATGCGCTTGATCGAGGCTGCGCGCAGCCTCGGCGCGAACAACCGCATGGTTGCCGCGCGCGTGATCCTGCCGCTCGCGTGGCCGGGCATCGCCGCGGGCACGCTTCTGTGCTTCCTGCTGACGTTCAACGAGTTCGGCATCCTGCTCGTGCTCGGCAGCGCCCACCTGGTCACGCTGCCGGTGGCGATCTACAGCTCGGCAACCGTCGATCTCGATCTGCCGACCGCCGCCGCGGGCGCGGTTGTCATGCTCGCGATGTCGCTTTCCCTGTATGCGCTGTATCGGCGCGTGAATCGCCGCAGTCATGGAGGCGCGCGCAATGGCAAGTAATCCGGCAACCAATCCCGTCGCAGCGGCTTCGGACCATATCGCCCTGCCGCCGAAGCATCTGCGTGCACGGCCGGTCGAGCGCAGCGCGCTTGCGCGCATCGGCAGCGGCGTGCTGCTCGCGCTCGCGGCGCTGCTGTGCTTCTGGCTCTTCGTGCTGCCGGTGATCGTGGTCGGGCTCTCGAGCGTGGCTTCACACTGGTCGGGCACGATCCTCCCCGACGGCTATAGCACGCGCTGGTTCGAGCGCCTCGGCTCGAGCGACTTCGACGCGCTCGCCACGAGCCTCGAAGTCGGCTTTGGCGTGGCGGTGCTCGGCACCGCGCTCGGGCTGTGGCTCGCGCTGGCGCTCGAAGGGCGCGACCGGCGCGGCCTGGGCGCCATCGCCGATGCGCTCGCGATGGTGCCCAACGGCGTGCCGAGCGTCGTGCTCGGGCTCGCGGTGCTGATCGCGTATCACAAGGCGCCCGTGGATTTGTCGAGCTCGGCGGCGATCGTCGTGTTCGTGCAGCTCGCGCTGGTGCTGCCGTTTTGCTATCGCTGCGCGGCGGCGGCGCTGCGTCCCGAGTTGACCGTGCTGCGCGAAGCGGCCGCGAGTCTCGGCGCGCCGCCCTCCATGGTGCTGCGCCGCGTGGTGCTCCCGCAGCTGGTGCCGGCTATCCGCGCGAGTCTCGCATTGGGCTTCGCGCTCTCGCTGGGCGAGCTCGGGGCGACGCTCACGGTTTATCCGCCGGGATTCGCGACGGTGCCCATCGTCGTGGTCGGCGCGGTCGAGCGCGGCTATTACCTGCCGGCATCGGCGCTTTCGCTGATCCTGCTGATCGTGTCGCTGGCGGCGCTGTTGCTGATTGCGGCGCGCGTGCCGCGCCGCCGCGCGAATTGAAGCCATGGGCAGCACGCGCTCCGACGCGCAGCGCCGCCTCGCGGGATGGACGGGGGACGACGATGCGGATGCAGCAGACGGACCGCATGCGGACCGCGACCTGCAAGGCGTGCACGTGGCGGCCATGACGCGCGATGCCGATCTGCGCAGCGCCTCGTCTGCCGACGCGACGCCGCTCGCGCTCGTGCGCGAGCACTCGCTAACCGACCTCGTGCGCGACGAGATCGAGCGTTGCATCGCGGGCGGGAAGCTCATGCCGGGCGCGAAACTCGTCGAGTCCGAATGGGCGGCGCGCTTGCGGGTGTCGCGCGGGCCCGTGCGCGAAGCGTTTCGCGCCCTCGAGCAGGCGGGGCTCGTGCGCAACGAGAAGCATCGTGGCGCGTACGTGCGCAGCGTGTCGGACACCGAGGCGGGCGAGCTGGCCTTGCTGTGCTCGGCGCTCGAGGAGGCGGCGTGCCGGATGCTGGCGGCGCGTATCGACGCGGTGCAGGTTGCCGTGCTGCGCGACCGGCTCGATGCCATGCGCGGCGCGCTCGCCGACGACTCCGCATTTGCGCGCGCGGGCGAAGCGTTTCGCGATGCGCTCGTCGAAGCGGCAGGCAACGGCAAGCTGTGCGAGGCGTATCGGCGCGCCGTGAACGAATGGCGGCTGTCGCCGCCGCGTGCACCGCAGACCGATGCAATGCGCCAGGCGGCCTATGCGCGGCACCGGGCGGTCTTGAGCGCGCTCGCTTCGCGCGATGCCGATGAGGCCGTGGCCCGGATGCGTCTGCGGGAAGCACAGGATGAACTGGATAGCGGCGATGTCCGCTGAGCGGCAGGGTAGAGGTGCTCCGAAGCGATCGACCAAAAGGGGGTAGCAAGCATGGCACTGAGTCTGGAAGATATTCGCGGCTTGTTCGAGCAGCATGGCGGGCAGGCGTATAGCGGCGAGCCAGTGACGCAACTCGAGCATGCGTTGCAGAGCGGCGCGCTGGCCGAGGATGAGGGGGCGAGCGAGGAACTCGTGGCGGCGGCCTTCCTGCACGACCTCGGGCATCTGCTGAATCGTCAGGGCGAAACGCCCACGGAGCGCGGCATCGACGACCTGCACCAGTACTATGCGCTGCCGTTCCTGCGGCCGATTCTGCCGGCGAGCGTGCTGGAGCCGATCCGGTTGCACGTTGACGCGAAGCGCTATCTGTGCGCGACCGATGAGGCTTACTTCGGCCGCCTGTCGGCCGATTCCGTGCGCAGCCTCCAGCTGCAAGGCGGCATTTTCGACGTCGATGGCGCCCGCGAATTTGCCGAGCGCCCTCATGCGGACGACGCGGTGCGCCTGCGCCGCTGGGACGACCTCGCGAAGGTCGCGGGCAAGCAAACGCCGGATCTCGACCACTATCTCCAGATCGTCGATCGCGTGATGCAGCGCCACGCGTGAGCCGGTTTCGCGTCTTTTTTCGAGGGGTTCCAAAAACCCCTTGCCAGATGTCATCTGCGTGACTAGAATTCCGCTCCTTCGCTGGCTGATGTGTTGTTTGCACAGCGAAGGCCGCCGCGAGAAACGGCGGTTGCGGAAGTCGACAGATTTAAACGGTGACGTTAAAAAAGATGTTGACGAAACGCGAAAGGGTCTGCATAATCTCGTTTCTCTGCTGCTGACGCAGCAACGCAGAAAACGCCGGGCAGTACGAAGTTGATAGCGGCGCTTTCGCGATCGATCTTTAAAAATTTACAGCCGATAAGTGTGGGCGCTTGATGCGGTGGCGGCCTGACCTTGTTCTCCGGAATAAAGTCGGGAGCAGCAAAAGTATCAAGAGTCTCACACTAAAGTAAGTCAGGTTTTTGAATTTATTCAAATTCCTGTCAGCTTTGAGTGAGCGACCGGTTCTTAAC
>JAITTX010000292.1 GCA_031286755.1 Paraburkholderia sp. | reverse complement strand
TTTTCTCCCTGTTGGAAGAGAACCTGCGCCATGTGTCTTTTTCCGCAAAAACCTACGCCGGGAATCGACAACCTTTCGCGCATCGACGCGATGTCACCGGCCCGAAAGAGCGATCTGATCGCCACGCTTCTCGGCATGGATTAGTTCAATGAATTCGCGTGGCTTCCGGTTGGCCGTAAGCGTGGCATCAGCCTTGCAAATACCCACATCTCCAGCGCGAAACCTGGTAACTTGGCATACGTCACGCTCCATACGCAAGCGGGATGGCTGGCAAGCGAAAAGCGGATGGTCGTTCATGGTTCGATTTGGAAGTCCAGGGAAGCGAATTCCAGGACACCAGGTTGCGCCGCCGCTTCGCAAGCCTGCTCGAGAAGCTGTGGGACGGCATGGGGCAGACTATTCCGTTCGCCTGTCAGGACGGGGCTTCGACCAAGGCCGCGTACCGGTTTCTGTCCAATGACCGCGTCAGCGGGAACACGATATCCTGAGCGGACATTTCCAGGCGAGCGCCGAGCGTGTGAAGGCCAGCGATGGGCCAGTGCTTATCCTGCAGGACACGACCACATTCTCGTACCAGCGCGAGCGTCCCGAACTCATCGGCTACACGGGCAAGACGACCATGCGCACAGGGAAGAACGGCGTGGGCCCGCGACAGCCGCTCACGCAATGCGGCATCCTGATGCATTCGAGTCTTGCTGTCACTGCCGATGGATTACCACTTGGCCTGGCTGCAGTGAAATTCTGGACAAGAAAGCAGTTCAAGGGGCTTCTGAGCTCAAACGTCACATCAATTCCACGCGTGTACCGATTGAGGAGAAGGAAAGCTGGCGCTGGCTGGAGAATATGCGCCAGTCGACTGAACTTCTCGACGATCCTGTGCGCTGCATACCCCGCGGGTGGCGCCCAATCTGCGTGGCGCAGTTCGCCCTTTCCCGGGCCAGATGTAATCGCTCTGGCAATGCCGTTCGCCGTTCGCGTGAACATGTTGTAGATTGATTCAAGACTTCGCATCTGCTATTTCGTTCGTAATCCGCGCTGTAAACAAGGTGGATAGATGATCGATGATACCAACCGCGGTTTCGGTTGCAACTGCTTACACTGGCATCTGCGTGGTGCGTCTCGCCTCCATGCAGTCTATGAGACGCTCACGCGCGCCGCATGGGGCACTGTCCTGATCGCGGTGTCCGGCTGCATGGTCGGTCCCGATTACCACACGCCGGCCCCGCCGGCCACCGACACTTACACGTCCACGCCACTACCGGATCAGACGGCCTCCGCGCCGGGCGCCTCGGGCGCCCCGCAACAGTTCGTGGCCGGCCTGGACATTCCCGCCCAGTGGTGGACGCTCTTTCATTGCGAGCCGCTCGACGCGCTGATCCGCGAAGCACTCGCCAACAGCCCCAGCGTTGCCGCGGCGCAAGCGGCGCTCAGGCAGGCAAGTGAGAATTTTCGGGCGCAGACGGGCGCCACGCTGTATCCGGCCATCGATGCGAAGGCCAATGCGACGCGCGAGAAGTTCAACGGCGTCACGTTCGGCGAGCCGCAACTCACGGAGCTGTTGAACCTCTATAACGCTTCGGTGGACGTGTCATACAACATCGACGTGTTCGGCGGCGGAAGACGCGAGCTCGAAGCGCTGCGCTCGCAGGTCGATTATCAGGGTTTTCAGTTGCAGGCTGCGTATCTCGCGTTGTCTGCAAACATTGTGACGGCGGCCGTCAAGGAAGCCTCGCTGCGCGAGCAGATCGAAGCGACCGGGCGCATCGCCGACGACGAGGACGCGCAACTCGCCGTATTGCGCCAGCAGTTGGCGTTGGGTGGCGTGAGCCGCGCCGCCGTACTATCGCAGGAAACGCTCGTGGCGCAGACGCGCGCGACCTTGCCACCACTGCGTCAGTCGCTCGACCAGACGCGCCACCAGCTCGCGGTCCTCGCGGGCAAACCGCCGAGCGATACGGGCGTGCCCGAGTTCAGGATGTCGATGTTCACGCTGCCGCGAGCACTGCCCGTCAGCGTGCCGTCGTCGCTAGTGCGGCAGCGCCCGGACATTCTCGCCGCCGACGCTACGCTGCATCAGGCGAGCGCCCAGGTCGGCGTCGCGACGGCGAACATGTATCCGCAGCTCACGCTCTCGGCGAGTTACGGTCCGGAGGCGCTGACGCCCGCGGGCCTTTTCAAGTCGGCCAACATGATCTGGAGCATCGGTGCGGGCATCACGCAGCCGATCTTTCACGGCGGCCAGCTGAGCGCGCAAAAGCGCGCCGCAGAAGCGGCATTCGATCAGGCCAATGCGCAATACCGGCAAACGGTGCTGCTCGCGTTCCAGAATGTCGCCGACACACTGCGCGCACTCGAGCACGATGCAACAGGCCTGCGCGCGCAGACGCAGGCATGGCGTGCGGCCAGCGGTTCGCTCGACCTGACGCGTGGCCAGTTTCGCCTCGGCAGCGTCAGCTATCTGGCGCTGCTCGATGCGCAGCGTCAATACCAGCAAACCGTCGTGAATCTCGCGCAGGCGCAGGCCGCGCGCTATGCGGACACCGCGGCGCTGTTCCAGGCACTCGGTGGCGGCTGGTGGAACAACACGGCGACGAGTGGGGCAATCCAGCCCACGACGGCTACTGCGAAGTGAAGCCTTTCGCAGCGGCCGCGCGTCTCAGGACATGACGATGACGACAAAGAAGCCAATGGCAAAGCGGATGATCTTCATGCTGATCTGCGTGAGCATACTGCTCGGCGCGCTGTTCGGCTTCAATCTGTTCAGGGCGCACATGATCAGGAAGTTCATGGCGAGCAACGCCACACCGCCCGCCACCGTCACGACCGCTATCGCAAGCTATCAGACGTGGCAGCCGCAGCTTTCCGCCGTCGGCAGCCTGCGCGCGGTGCGCGGCGTCAGCGTGACGACGGAAGTGGCTGGGCTCGTGCGCGAGATCTCTTTCGTCTCGGGCCAGGAGGTGAAGACAGGTCAGGTGCTCGTGCGCCTGAACGACGATGCGGACCGCGCGCAGCTCGCGTCGCTGCAAGCCGCGTCGGAACTCGCGCAAACGGTCTACAAGCGCGACAAGGCGCAGTTCGGCATTCAGGCGATTGCCAAGGCACAGCTCGATGCCGATGTCGCCGATCTCAACAGTAAAAAAGCCCAGGTCGATCAACAGGCCGCCCTCGTCGCAAAGAAGACGATTCGCGCGCCGTTCGCGGGACGCGTCGGCATCACGACCGTTAACCCCGGCCAGTACCTCAATCCCAGTGACGCCATCGTCACGCTGCAAGCCATCGACCCGATCTACGCCGACTTCTTTTTGCCACAACAGCAGCTCGGGCAATTGCGGGTCGGCCAGACGATTGCCGTCAATACGGATGCGTTTGGCAAGCGCACGTTCGACGGCAAGATCCGCGTGATCAATCCGCTCGTGGACAGCGCGACGCGCAACGTGCAGATCGAGGCGACCGTCGACAATCACGAGCGCGAGCTGCTGCCGGGCATGTATGCGGACGTCAAGGTCGATGCGGGCAGCGCGCAGCGCTATCTGACCTTGCCGCAAACGGCGATCACCTACAACCCGTATGGTGCGACCGTGTTCATCGTGAAGCCCGGACAGCAAAAGAATGCACAAGGCAAGATCCTGCCTGTCGCGCAACAGGTGTTCGTCACGCCGGGTCCGACGCGCGGAGACCAGGTCGCGATTCTCAAGGGCATCGGCGAGGGAACGCAGGTCGTGACGAGCGGCCAGCTGAAACTGAAAAATGGCATGCCGCTGGTGATCGACAACCGCGTGCTGCCCGCGGACAACCCGAATCCGACGCCTCAGGAACAGTAAAAGAGCGCGCGATGAAATTCACCGATATCTTCATTGAACGCCCGGTGCTCGCCTCGGTGGTGAGCCTGCTGATACTGGTGCTCGGATTGCGCTCGCTTGCGGCGCTGAAGGTCAGCGAGTATCCGCAGACTGAAAACGGTGTGGTAACGATCACCACCGCGTACTATGGCGCGAGCGCCGACACGATGGCCGGCTTTATCACGCAGCCGCTCGAAGCTGCGATCGCGCAGGCACAGGGCATCGACTACATGTCGTCGACGAGCACCACGTGTGTTTCGACGATCGTCGCAACGCTGCGCCTGAACTACGACTCCAATCGCGCGCTAACGGAGATCAACACCCAGATTGCATCGGTGCGCAACCAGTTGCCGCCGCAGGCGCAACAGCCGGTGCTGACCGTGCAGGTGGGGCAAACCAC
>JAITTX010000269.1 GCA_031286755.1 Paraburkholderia sp. | reverse complement strand
ATCTCTCCTGTCCGGAACGCATCATGGACACCAGCATAGCGAGCGAAACGTACAGTTTCGCTACAGTCGTGTTTCTTCGTATTACCGGCACAATCGATGCGCCAGACGATAGCAATGCGCACGCGCGTTCGCCAAAAAAATTAAATCGGATTCCTGACTACATGTGGGGCAACTGAATTACCAGACCATGCACGTCCGGATGCGCTATCGATCGATCATCCAGACGCTGATCACCGCACCACGCCCCCTCCCCGCATGGCCAATGACGAGCGCAACCCGCTTAGCGTGGGGACGGGCTTCCGTTCGCACGTGACCGGGTCTTGCCGCCCGCGCGAGCGGCCCCGCCATCTTGCGGTCCCTGCCCGGCACCTTTCGCGCCAGTGCCAGCTCGCGCCGCACCGTGTGCCGTGTCGCCCATCGCGCGCTCGAAGGCTGCCATCCACTCGCGCATGGGCATCGCCGCGCCGCTCTTTGCACCTTGCGCACCCTGCTGCGGCCACGCCAATACATCCTGCCATTGCTGTGCCATATTGCGCGCGAGGCCGCTCCATGCGCCCACGCTCTGCAACCCGGCCGCGGCACCCTCCTGCCAGAGCGCCGCGCTCGCGCTCAGATAATCGCGCCAGACCGACTGGCTCGCAGCGGCGAAATCGTTCCAGTCGTGCGCGTCGCGCAGCGTTTCGAGCGTGCCTTCCAGCGCGGCGCGGTCGCGCTCCATGCGACGGTACATGAGCGTGAGCGCATGCTCACGCCATTGCTGCTGATGAACGAACCATTGCAGTGTGACAGTGGCGCCCGTGCGGCACGCATTGAACGACGGATGAGCAGTGTTGGCCATGATCGATTCCTCATGAGACTACGGGGTCGGGCCCGCGGCAGCCAATGATTCGGGGTGCGGTGCATGCAACCGTTACGCGGTCGAACTCATATGATAGGCAAGCGGCTCCCGCCCGGTGGCGAGCACCACCGGTCGGTTTGATCGAGATCGCATTTCAAGATATTTGCACTGCGGATGCGCGCGATGAATCATGGCGTTGCGCCAATTTTCTGATGCAAGCGCAGCCGCGCCGCGCAGGCGGCGGCACCCGCGAAGGCCGCTGTCAGGCCGTCTTCGGCTCCTCGTTGCGCACCAGCATGACCGGGCGATCGGCCATGCGCAGGAACGACTCCGCCACACTGCCGAGCAGCAGCCGCTTCATGCCCGACAAGCCGCGCGTGCCCATCACGACGAGGTCCACATCCTCCTCCGCTGCGATGCGGTAAATCACCGCCGCAATTTCCTCGCCCATCGAATCGGCGGCGCGCGTCGTGCCCGGCACGCCGGCCTGCGCAAGCACCGTTTTGGCTTCCTCGAGGGCGGCAGTGGCGAGATCGGCTTCGGCGGACTGGCGCGTTTGTTCTTCCGCGAATCCCGTGCTGATATCGACGAGGCGCGCCGGATGCTGGACCACGCAGAGTGCCTGGACCGTGGCACCCGTCGCTCTCGCGATCTTCACGGCCTCGTCCAGTGCGCGGCGTCCGCTGCGGCTGCCGTCGACGGCCACCAGAATCTGCTTGTACATCATCACCTCCAGGGCAAGGCCCATGATGCGCGGCATCCGGCGCACGCGGCCCAACTCACCCGGGCCATGCGCGGCGACTTGCCGGCCGTTGCGTTTCACGCGAGCCGCATGGCGGACTCGCGCCATCGAAAAGCTGCGCTTTCGTGTGCTTTATCGTCTCCAGTCAGATGGGGATGAAAGCAGGCCTCGCGCTGCGTCGCGTCGTCGCTCTCCGGCCCCCTGTAAAGCTCGCGCTTCACGCCCAGGACGGCGGTCGGGAAGATCTGGGAGACGCCGGCCGCGCTGGAGGCGCGGGGACGCATCCATCCATGTTACGCAATCGGCACACGCGCCGCGACGAGTACGCACGCGTACACCCAGCGGAAGCGCTCCCGGCGATCGTGGCACCATACCCCCGTTCGACAGGAGCATCGAATGAATCCACTCAGCCCTTCCTCCCGCCCGCCGGTTGCCGACGAACTGCTGCAGCGCATGGACGCCTGGTGGCGCGCCGCCAATTATCTTTCGGTGGGCCAGATCTACCTGCTCGCCAATCCGCTGCTGCGCGAGCCGCTGCAACTCGCCCACGTGAAGCCGCGCCTGCTCGGCCACTGGGGCACCACGCCCGGCCTGAATTTTCTCTACACGCACCTGAACCGCATCATCAACGAGCGCGATCTCGATCTGCTCTTCATCGCGGGACCGGGGCACGGCGGGCCGGCCGTCGTGGCGAACACCTGGCTCGAAGGCACCTATAGCGAGACCTGGCCGAACGTGCCGCAGGACGAGGAAGGCATGGCGCGGCTCTTCAAGCAGTTCAGCTTTCCGGGCGGCATACCCAGCCACGTTGCGCCGCAAACGCCTGGCTCGATTCACGAAGGCGGGGAACTGGGCTACGCGCTATCGCACGCCTATGGCGCGGTGTTCGACAATCCCGATCTGATCGCCGCGTGCGTGGTCGGCGACGGCGAAGCCGAAACGGGGCCGCTCGCCACCTCGTGGCATTCCAACAAGTTTCTCAATCCGGTGACGGATGGCGCGGTGCTGCCCATCCTGCATCTGAACGGCTTCAAGATCGCCGGGCCGACCGTGCTCGCGCGCATCGGCGACGAAGAGCTCGCCGCGCTCATGAGGGGCTACGGTTACGAGCCGATCTTCGTGGAGGCCGAGGAGCCCGGCGTCGCGCACCGCCTGATGGCCGCCGCCTTCGACACGGCGTTCGACGAGATCGCGCGCATCCAGCAGAGCGCGCGCAAAGCGGCGCAAGCCGATCCGCAGGCGCACATCGAGCGCCCGCGCTGGCCGATGATCGTGCTGCGCACGCCCAAGGGCTGGACCGGCCCGAAAAGCGTCGACGGCCTGAAAACCGAAGGCTCGTGGCGCTCGCATCAGGTGCCGCTTTCGAATATCGCGAAACCGGGCCACCTCGCACTGCTCGAAAGCTGGATGCGCGGCTACAAGCCCGAAGAGCTGTTCGACTCGCAAGGCCGGCTCGCGCCCGAGATCGCCGCGCTCGCGCCGCGCGGCGAGCGCCGCATGAGCGCGAACCCGCGCTCGAACGGCGGCGGCCGCGTGCGCGAGTTGCGCGTGCCCGCGTTCGAGCGCCATGCGGTGGAGGTGCCCGCGCCGGGCCAGGTGGACGCCGAAGCCACGCGCGTGATGGGCGCGTTCCTGCGCGAGGTGATGCGCGTGAACGAGCCCACCCGCAACTTCCGCATTTTCGGCCCCGACGAAACGGCGTCGAACCGCTGGGCCGACGTGTTCGACGTGACCGGGCGCACGTGGCTGGCCGAAACCACGCCCGACGACGTCCAGCTCGCGCAGGATGGCCGCGTCATGGAAATCCTGAGCGAGCACACCTGCCAGGGCTGGCTCGAGGGTTATCTGCTGACGGGCCGGCACGGCTTCATGTCGTGCTACGAGGCCTTCATCCACATCGTCGATTCGATGTTCAACCAGCATGCGAAGTGGCTGAAGGTGATCCGCGAGATTCCGTGGCGGCGGCCCCTGCCTTCGCTGAATTACCTGCTGACCTCGCACGTGTGGCGCCAGGATCATAACGGCTTCAGCCATCAGGACCCGGGCTTCATCGACTATGCGGTCAACAAGAAGGCCGACACGGTGCGCGTCTATCTGCCGCCCGACGCCAACACGCTGCTCGCCGTGACCGATCACGTGTTGCGCACGTGGAACCGCATCAACATCATCGTGGCGGGCAAGCAACCGCAGCCGCAGTGGCTTGACATGGACGCCGCCATCCGCCATTGCGCGGACGGCATCGGCATCTGGCAATGGGCGAGCAACGACGAAGGCGGCGACCCCGACGTGGTGATGGCCTGCGCCGGCGACGTGCCCACGCTGGAGACGCTCGCCGCGGTCGATCTGCTGCGCGGCTGACTGCCCGATCTGAAGATTCGCGTGGTGAACGTGGTGGACCTGATGACGCTCGAGCCGGCGGACCGCCACCCGCACGGCCTGTCCGACGCCGACTTCGACGCGCTCTTCACCACGGGCCAGCCCGTGATCTTCGCGCACCACAGCTACCCGTCACTGATCCATCGCCTGACTTACCGGCGCAACAATCACGCGAACATCCACGTGCACGGCTTCATCGAAGAAGGCACGACGACCACGCCGTTCGACATGACCGTGGTGAACCGGCTGGACCGCTATCACCTGTGCGAAGCCGTGATCGACCATGTGGACGGGCTCGCGCAACGCGCGGCGCATGTACGGCAGACGCTGCACGACAAGCTTGCCGCGCACCGCCGCTACGTGGACGAGCATGGCGACGACATGCCCGAGATCCGCAACTGGCGCTGGCCCCGCGCGGGCGCCCCCCAGCAGGACAGCGGCAACTGAACGCTCAGCGCGGCGCCGAGCGGCCGAACACGCGCACGAACGCGGTGACGAACAGGTCGAGGCGCTCCGCTTCGAGACAATCGATGCCCGCCGCGCCCACCCGGCCGCTGCCGCCCGGGAATGCGCGGCACAGTTCGTCGGCACCGCTCGGGCGCACGAGCGGCGCGCGCACGCTCACGGCGTAGTTGCCGTCGGGAGTGACGCTCAGCACGGCATGGGCGCACGACGGCTCCTCGAGCGCGAGCGCATTGGCGAATACCCCGCGCACACGGCGCGCCCAGGGTTCGTCGGGGAGCACGCACACGCTGCCGTACTGCACCATGAACAGCGGCGTAATCTGCTGCGCGCGTTCGAGATCTTCATGGCGGCAAGCCGAAAGACGCGCCACGACGAGTTCCGCCGCCACGAACTCGAACGGGTCGGCATAGGGCTTGAGCGTCTCGTAGAGCGTGGCCGGCGCGATGAACAGGTCTTCGACGCTGTCGCCGTAGGCGTTGTAGTTGATCGACTCGCCCAGCGCGCGCAACTGCTCGACTTGCGCCTCGGTGAGCCCCGCTTCTCGTGCGAGTTCATGCGCGGTGGCCGGCAGGTTGTCGCCGAACGCCGCCGCGATTGCCCACGGGCGGTACTGCCCGCGCAGATGACGATCGACCAGCACGCTCGTGCAGACCTGCGCCGTGGTGTCGATGTGCGCGGCGAGATTGACGTTCATCGGCAATTCGCCCGCGTGGTGATGATCGAAATACTCGACGTGGATACCCTGGTCGAGCAGCGCGCAGAGCGCTTCGCGGTTGGAGTCGAACGAGATGTCGAGCACCGTGAGCGAGTCGCCGGGCTGTGCCTCTACGCGCTCGACGAGTGCGATGTCGCGTTTCGCGCCCGTGACGAGCGTGGCCTCACGCGGCCGGGCGAGGCGAAGCTGGTGCAACGCGCAGATGCCGTCCGCGTCGCCATTGAATACGTCGAAATGCGCCATGTCCTGTGGGTTCCGTTGCGTTGAGCCTCACAGTATCGCGCACCAATGGCGAATCCCACAAAGGGTGGATTTGACTGATCACAGCGAAGGCGAATTCGTTCACCACATCGCACGATTTCGCCACCGGTGATTCACGCGCATGAAGCGGCAAGGACGTACCGCCGCGAGCCCGTGTACATACGCAAACGTCCAGCGGATGATGAGTCCGCTGGACGTTTGCGCAAGCCGGATCTGCGGATTGCCGCTCAGGTGCGGGCCAGCGGCCAGCGCAGCGAGAAAGCGACCGGGAAGCGCGGCGCCTTGCGCCCGGCCGGGGCGCGCCACGGCTGCATGCGCGCGCTCATGGCCGCGCACATGGCCATGCCCTCTTCGCCGTAGAGGCGCTCCATGGCCTGCTGCACGAGGCCGGCGTCGAACCACATCTTGAAGCGGCGATGGCAGGTGCGGAAGTCGGGGTAGCGCTCGGGCAGCTTCGCCCAGACGGAGCCGGTTGACAGCACCCACAGAATGGCTTCGAATACGGCGCGCGAGCAATGCGCCGGGCGGCCGCGGCGCGGACCGCTGGAACGGATTTCATGAAAGAGCGGCTCGACGCTGCGCCATTGCGCGTCGCTAAGCTCCATTGCGGGACGAGGCTGCATCTGATATTCCAAGTGAGGTTGTCTGACACACAACGACTAAATTAGCCTCACGTCCGCAAGGAAAATATCGGACTATGCCTAAAACGGTCTGAAAATCCGCGTAAGGGTGCAACCCGCACCACACCGCACGTGGATCAAGAGTGCTTTCGAAATCTTGCTATTGCAGCCGTGACGTTTCGGCTCGCATCGCGTCAAAGCCGCGCTAAACTGCGGCATTCCAGACTCGACGGGGCCATTCCAATGGCACGCTCCCCTGCTTCGCCCGGGAAAACCGGGCGCATTCGCGTTGGCATCGGCGGATGGATCTACGCGCCGTGGCGCGGCACGTTCTATCCCGAAGGGCTCGCCCAGCGCCTCGAACTCGATTACGCGAGCCATCACCTGAGCTCGCTGGAAATCAACAGCACCTACTACGGCTCGCAGCGCCCCGAGAACTTCACGCGCTGGCACGACGAGACGCCCGACGATTTCGTGTTCTCGGTGAAGGGGCCGCGCTTCGCGATGAACCGCCGCGTGCTGGCCGAGGCCGGCGCATCGATCGAGCGCTTTCTCGCCAGCGGGCTGCTGAATCTGCGCAACAAGCTCGGCCCGATCAACTGGCAGCTAATGCCGGCCAAGCGCTTCGATCCCGAGGACTACGCGCGATTCCTGGAGTTGCTGCCCGCCGAGGTGGACGGACAGCCGCTGAGGCATGCGCTGGAGGTGCGGCACGAGAGTTTCTGCACGCCGGAATTCGTCTCGCTCGCGCGGCGGCACGGGGCCGCCATCGTGGTGTCCGGCGATTCGGACTACCCACAAATCGCCGATGTTTCCGCGCCCTTCGTCTATGCCCGCATCATGGGCACGACCGGGGGCGAGCCGCTCGGCTATGCGCCCGGCGACCTCGACCGCTGGGCCGCTCGCGCGCTCACGTGGGCTCAGGGCGGCAGCCCCGGCGACCTCGCCACCTTCGACGCGCCGCTCGCGGCCGGAGCCGGGCGCGACGTGTATCTCTATGTGATCAGCGGCTACAAGGAGCGCAATCCCGCCGCCGCGATGGCACTGATCGAGCGCCTGCGCGAGCGCGGCCTTTAGAGTTGCCGGCGCATTTCCGCCGCAGGCACCTTCATCATCTGGCGATACTTCGTGACGGTGCGGCGCGCCACGCGCACGCCCTGCCTTTCCAGCTCCTGCGTCAGCACCACGTCCGAGAGCGGATCACGCGGGTTCTCCGCGTCGATCATCTCCTTGATGAGCGCGCGCACGGCGGCGGCGGAACAGGTTCCGCCCGTGCGCGTCTCGAGTTCGCGCGGAAAGAAGCGCTTGAACTCGAAAATGCCGCGCGGCGTGGCCATGTACTTGTTGCCGGTCGCGCGCGACACGGTCGATTCGTGCAGGCCGAGCTCGTCGGCCACGTCGCGCAGCAGCATCGGACGCAGCGCGATCTCGCCGTACTGGAAGAAGGCTTTCTGGCGCGCGACGATGCATTCGCCCACGCGCAGGATCGTCTCGCAGCGCTTGTGCGCGTTGCGGATCAGCCAGCGTGCTTCCTGCAACTGCTGCGCGAGCGGCGAGCGGCTCGTCTGCTCCGAGCGCGCGAACAATTCCGCATAGAGCTTGTGGATGCGCGCGCGCGGCTCGATGGCCGGATTCACGCTCACCACCCAGCGACCGCGCACCTGGCGCACGATCACGTCCGGCACCACGTAGCCGCCGTCGGCGCGGCCATAGTGATTGCCGGGCTTCGGGTCGAGGCGCCGCACCAGCGCGCTGGCCGCTTGCAGCGACTGCGCGTCGCAGCCGAGCTGGCGTTGCAGTTCGCCATGTTCGCGGCGCGCAAGACGCTCCAGGTGTCCGGTGACGATGCGGTGCGCAAGCTCGCGGTGCGGCGTGTCCTCGGGCATCGCTTCGAGCTGCAGCGCGAGGCATTCCGCAAGCGAGCGAGCGCCGATGCCGGGCCGGTCGAGCGCCTGCACGACGCGCAGCGCGACGCGCAGGCGGTCCTCGTCGAGCGCGCCTTCCACGCCCTCGACGTCGGCGAGCTCGGCGAGCTCGGCGAGGTCCTGACGCAGATAGCCGTCGTCGTCGAGCGCCTCGATCACGATCTGAACCGCCGCGCGGTCGAGGTCCTCGAGCGGCGAGAGCCGCAGCGCCTCATGCAATTGCTCGCGCAGCGAGATGGGCACGCGCACCCAGTCGGCGGCCTCCGCATCGCCGTCTTCCGAGCCGCGGTAGCCCGACGACGCGCGCATCGCGCCCGGCAGCGGCAGGTCGGCGGTGTACGATGCGCCTTCTTCGCCGTAGCCCGCGGCTTCGTCGCTGTATGCAGTCGGCTCGCCGCCGTAGCTCGCGGCGTCTGGCGTCATGCCGCCATCCACGGCATTGTCCATGCCGCCATCCAGATCGCCTTCGGGCGCATCGGCCGGGACCGCGGCCGCCACGGGCGCCGCTGCGCCAATGCCGGCCGCGCCTTCGGCGGCCTCGGCGGCTTCGCCGGTTTCCTGGGCGGGCGGCACATACTCGAGAAACGGATTGGTATCGAGCGCCTCGCGCAATTCCTGCTGGAATTCGAGTGACGATAGCTGCAACAGGCGCACGGCCTGCTGCAGACGCGGCGTCAGCGCCAGATGCTGACGTGCGTGTAACGCGATGGAAGCCATGACTGTCGTGTTCTCTTGAGATTGACCTGAACGGTCAATGCCACGCAACACCCATGCCAGTTTTTACAAGAGCTTGTTTTATAACGGGATCGCGACTTGCGACAGCGCAATTCCGGCGCCTGCTTCGCGCCGCCCGGCGGACGTTTTTACAATCGCCCGAGAAAAATTGCGCGCCTGATTGCGGGTCGGATCACGGGCCCACTGGTGTGCGGCTTGCGTGCCGCTTGCATACTGCTTGCAGGGCCGATCGAGCCCGCCTCGGTTCGATCCGCCCCCATCCGCCCTTCGCGCGTTCTCAGTGCTCCTCGCGCTGCGCCTGGCGCAACTGCTCGCGGCGCGCATCGCCCTGGCGCGCGAGCATCCAGCCCGGATACTCGGCCGGCAAGCGGCTCACGTCGTCGAGAATCGCGAGCTCTTCCGTGGAAAGACTCACATTCGTGGCCGCGACGTTGTCATCGAGCTGGTCGGTGCGCTTCGCGCCGACGATCACCGTCGTCACCGCGCGCTGATGCAGGAGCCACGCGAGCGCGATCTGTGCCACCGAGACGCCCTTGCCATCGGCAATCGGGCGCATCGCATCGATGCAATCCCATGCGCGCTCGCGCTCCACGGGCGGAAAATCGAACGTCGTGCGGCGGCTGCCCGCCTCGCCCTGGCGGTCGCGCCCGTACTTGCCGCTCAGCAGCCCGCCCGCGAGCGGGCTCCACACCATCAGCCCGAGCCCCTCGCTCGCGAGCATCGGCACGATCTCGCGCTCGAGGTCGCGGCCCGCGATCGTGTAATACGCCTGTAGCGACTCGAAGCGAGCGAGCCCATGATGATGCGCGATGCCGAGCGCCTTCACGATCTGCCAGGCGGCCCAGTTCGAAACGCCCACATAACGCACGTAGCCCTGCTGCACGAGCGTGTCGAACGCGCGCACGGTTTCCTCGATGGGCGTGGCCGGGTCGAAGCCGTGGATCTGGTACAGGTCGATGTGATCGAGTTGCAGGCGGCGCAGGCTCGCTTTCACGCCTTCCATGATGTGATAGCGCGTCGCGCCGCGCTGGTTCGGCGACGTGCCCATCTCGCCGAGCACCTTGGTGGCCACCACGACCTGGTCGCGCACCACCTTGAGATTCTTCAGCGCCTGGCCGGTGATCTGCTCGGAAATGCCCTGGGAATAGACGTCGGCGGTGTCGATGAAGTTGATGCCCGCGTCGAGCGCGCGGCCAATGAGGCGTTCGGCTTCGCTCTGTTGCAGATCGCCGATCTGGTTCCAGATGCCGGCGCCGCCGCCGAAGGTCATGGTGCCGAGGCAAAGTTCGGAAACGAAGAGGCCGGTGCGGCCAAGAGGATGCATGCGCATGGGGAAACTCCGACATGGACCGAGGGAACATCCAACGGGCCAGAGGATACTGCGATCGGGCGAGACGTGCCCGAGGTGCGCCGCGCTGGCTCGTGGCGGGTGGACAAGCGTGCGCCTGAGCACCTTCGCTGGCCCGGGCGCGCCGCGCGCCCGAAGCGCTGCCTGGCAGCCGTGCGAGAAACCTGCGAGACTGGTTTTTTATGCCGTCTTTCGCGCATGAACCTGCTTACGCCCACCTCCGTCCAGCCCGAATCTGCCGCGCTCGCGTTCGCGCCCGGCCCCGACGATCCGCTCGCCCTGTTCCATCCGGCCGTGGCCGCGTGGTTCCGGAACAGTTTCGCGGCCCCCACGCCCGCGCAGCGCGCCGCATGGCCGTTCATCGCGGGCGGCCGCGCCACGCTGGTGGCCGCGCCCACCGGCTCGGGCAAGACGCTCACGGGCTTTCTCGCCGCGCTCGACGCGCTCGTGCGCGAAGGCCTCGCGAACGGCGGCGCGCTGCCCGACGCCACGCTCGTGGTCTATGTCTCGCCGCTCAAGGCGCTCTCGAACGACATCCACCTGAATCTGGAGCGGCCGCTCGAAGGCATCCGCGCGGAACTGGCGCGCCGCGACCTGCCGCCCGTCGAGATCCGCACCGCCGTGCGCACCGGCGACACGCCGCAACCCGAGCGCGCCGCGCAGCGCAAGCGCGCGCCGCATATTCTCGTGACCACGCCCGAGTCGCTCTACGTGCTGCTCGGCTCGGAGTCGGGCCGCCGCATGCTCGCGAGCGCGCGCAGCGTGATCGTCGACGAAATTCACGCGCTCGCGGGCAACAAGCGCGGCGTGCATCTCGCGCTCAGCCTCGAGCGCCTCGACGCGCTGTGCGGCCGGCGCCTCCTGCGCATCGGGCTTTCGGCGACGCAAAAACCCATCGAAACGGTTGCGCGCTTTCTGGTCGGCATGGGCGAGAACGCTCACGCGCCGCCCGCCTGCGCGATCGTCGATGCGGGCCACGTACGCGCGCGCGATCTCGCGCTCGAAGTGCCGCCCGTGCCGCTCGAAGCCGTCATGGCCAACGACGTGTGGGAGCGCGTGTACGACCGCATGGCCGAACTCGTCGCGCAGCACCGCACGACGCTCGTGTTCGTGAACACGCGGCGCATGGCCGAGCGCGTCGCGCGCCATCTCACCGACCGTCTGGGCGCCGAAGCCGTGGCCGCGCACCACGGCAGCCTCGCGCGCGAGCAGCGCTTCGAGGCCGAGCAGCGCCTGAAACGCGGCGAGCTGCGGGTGCTGGTGGCCACGGCCTCGCTCGAACTGGGCATCGATATCGGCGACGTCGATCTCGTCTGCCAGATCGGCTCGCCGCGCTCGATCGCGGCCCTGTTGCAGCGCGTGGGGCGCTCGGGCCACCAGGTCGGCGGCATGCCGAAGGGACGGCTGTTCCCGACATCGCGCGACGACCTCATCGAATGCGCGGCGCTGCTCGATTGCGTGCGGCGCGGCGAGCTCGACCGCCTCACGCTGCCGCGCGCGCCGCTCGACGTGCTGGCGCAGCAGATCGTCGCCGAAGTGGCGTGCGCGGAATGGCGGGAAGACGCGCTGTTCGCGCTCGTGCGCCGCAGCGCGCCGTTCGCGCAACTCGAGCGCACGCGCTTCGACGCGGTGCTGCACATGCTCGCCGAGGGCTACACGAGCCGCCACGGACCGCGCGCCGCGTACCTGCATCGCGATGTGGTGAGCCAGACGCTGCGCGCCCGGCGCGGCGCGCGTCTCGTCGCGCTGACCTCGGGCGGCACGATCCCCGATAACGCCGACTACGCCGTGCTGCTCGAACCGCAGGGCGTGCAGATCGGCACCGTGAACGAGGACTTCGCGGTCGAAAGCCTGGCGGGCGACGTGTTCCAGCTCGGCAACGCCTCGTATCGCATCCTGCGCATCGAAGCCGGGCGCGTGCGCGTGGAAGACGCGCAGGGCCAGCCGCCGAACATCCCGTTCTGGCTCGGCGAGGCGCCGGGCCGCAGCGACGAGCTCTCGTTCGCGATCTCGCGCCTGCGCGGGCAAATCGAAGCGGCGCTGGATGCGCAAGCCGTTGAGGACGCAACGAACAGTTCCCCCGAAAGCGCCCGGACCAGCACCGCCAACGACGCCAACGACGCAAACGATGGCGCAGACCCTGGGGCGCGCGCCGCAGCGATCGAGCACGCCACGGCATGGCTCGCCGGGACACTCGGCCTGGACGACGCGCCCGCGCGCCAGATCGTCGAATATCTCGCGCGTGCCCGTGCCGCGCTCACGGTCCTGCCGACCCAGGACACGCTCGTGATGGAGCGTTTCTTCGACGAAGCGGGCGGCACGCAGCTCGTGATCCATGCGCCGTTCGGCAGCCGCGTGAACCGCGCGTGGGGCCTCACGCTGCGCAAGCGCTTTTGCCGCCAGTTCAACTTCGAATTGCAGGCCGCCGCCACCGAG
>JAITTX010000119.1 GCA_031286755.1 Paraburkholderia sp. | reverse complement strand
TTTCTGCAGATGATCTCGACGCTCGGCTTCGCCTGGCTCGCGCAACTCGGCCCGGGCTCGCCTTCGCTCGCGCTCATCTATGACGCCATTGTCTCGGTGAGCCATGGCGTCGCGCACATGGCCAGCGCGCTCGGCCTGCACGCGCAGTTCGCGCTGGACCCGCGCGCCGCCGCGCTCGCGCTCGTCTACGGCCTCGAAACGTTCGCGACCGGCCTCACACTCGCCGCGTTCACCGCGTATATCGCCAGCACGACCGATCCGCGCTATACCGCCACGCAATTCGCGCTGTTCACGAGCCTCGCCTCGGTGCCGCGCACGCTCGCGTCGGCGGCCAGCGGTTATGTGGTCGCGCAGATCGGCTGGTTCGATTACTTCATCGTCTGCACGGTGCTCGCGGTACCGGGTATGCTGCTGCTCATTCGAATCGCCCCGTGGAGAATCCGGTCGTGAAGTCCCGCCAGCATGCCGTGCCCGTCCAACACCCGACACGCAGCCGTCCGGGGTGGGGCGACGCGCTCGCGCTGGCGCTCGCTACGGCCCTGTGCGCGTGGGGCGCCCCCGGTCTTGCCGGCGCCGCCGAGCCCGCCGCGGCGGGCTCGGGCGCCAACGCATCCGCGGGCGCATCGGCCAACGTCCCGGCGAACCTCCCAGCCAGCGCCCCCGCCACGCCGGCCGCGCTCGCGAGCGCAGCCGAGGCCATCGGCGCGGCAGCGGCGTCTTCTGGCGCAAACGCCCAAAACGCGCAGCCCGCGCAGGCCGGCAACGCCCCGCCACCCGCCAACGCCACGTCCAGCGGTCCCAGCACGGGCCGCGTCGTGCGTTTCGGCAACATCGCCGCGTTTCGCAACCTGATTCCCTCGCCGATGCTCGAGGCGCAGGCCACCGCCGAATACAACGAGATCGTGCGCGGCGCGGCGCATTCGAAACTGCTCTACCCCGACTCCGATCCGCACGCGCAGCGCGTGCGCCAGTTCGTCGACCGGCTCGCGCCCTATGCGCTCAAGTGGAGCGACCGCGTGAAGACCTGGAAGTGGGAAGTGGCGGTGATCCGCTCGCCGGATATTCGCATGTACTGCCTGCCGGGCGGCAAGATCGTGGTGTACGGCGGTCTGCTCGACCGCGTGAAGCTCAACGACAACGAACTCGGCATGCTGCTCGGCCACGAGATCGCGCACGCGGTGCGCGAGCACGTGCGCGAGCGTCTGGGCGAGCAGCAGGCCGCGCAGATCGAGGCGGGCGTGGTGCCGCAACTCTTCGGGCTCGCCGATCTCGGTGTGTTCCCGCTCGGCATCGGCTCGCGCCTCGTGGAGATGCACTATGGCCGCGACGACGAGACCGAAGCCGACGTGATCGGCAGCGATATCGCCGCACGCGCGGGCTACGATCCGCGCGCCGCGCTCACGCTCTGGGACAAGCTCGCCGCGGCCACGCGGTCCGATCGCGACCAGGGCTTCATCTACGTGCACCCGTACACGCCGGCGCGGCGCGCCGACATTGCCAAGCGCCTCGCCGACATGATGCCGGTGTACGCGAAGGCGATCGGCAAGCCGCTGGCCAGCCTGCCCGACTATCAGGGCATTCCGGTGCCGAAGCGGCCGAAGATGGCAACGGCCGCGCCTTGAGGAGGCGTCTGAAGACGCCCGGCCGCGCGAGGCGCCGCTCAAACGGCGCTAATGGCGCGGCGCGAACCTCCACGAGGCGGCCCGCCCCCGCCCTCAGCGCTTCTTGATCTTGTAGTCGTAGTCGATGATCAGCGGCGCGTGATCGCTGAACTTGATGTCCTTGAAGACGGACGTGTGCTTCGCCGTGGCCGCGATGCCGGGCGTCGCGATCTCGTAGTCGATGCGCCACCCCACGTTCTTCGCGTAGGCCTGGCCGCGGTTGCTCCACCACGTGTACTGCTCGGGGCGCGGATCGAGCGTGCGGAACACGTCCACGTAGCCCACCTCGTCGAAGAGCTTCGTGAGCCAGGCGCGCTCTTCGGGCAGGCAGCCGGAATTCTTCTGGTTGCCCTTCCAGTTCTTGATGTCGATTTCCTTGTGGACGATGTTGACGTCGCCGCACAGGATCACTTCGCACTCGCGCTTGAGCGCCTCCAGGTGCGGCAGGAACAGGTCCATGAAGCGGTACTTCGCCTGCTGGCGTTCGTCGCCGCTCGAACCCGAAGGCACGTACACCGAAATCACCGAGAGCTTGCCGAAGCGCGCTTCGACATAACGCCCTTCCGCGTCGAACTCCTCGCTGCCGAAGCCGATGATCACGTCGTCGGGTTCGTGGCGCGTGTAGACGCCCGCGCCGCTATAGCCCTTCTTCACGGCGTGCTGGAAATAGCCCTTGAAATCGTGCGGGGCGAGAAACTCGGGCGTCATGTCGTCCTGCGAGCACTTGATTTCCTGCACGCAGAGCACGTCGGCGTTCTGCTCGCCGAACCACTCGAAGAAGCCCTTCTTCGCCGCGGAGCGGATGCCATTGAGGTTCGCGGTAATCACACGCAGCATGTCTTCATTCCTTTTGATTGGCGCGGGTTGGGGATTGCGGCCCCGTCATATCGAAGCCGCATTGGCGCGTTACTCGATCTTCACGCCCTTGAGCTCGGCCTTGGCCGGCGGAAATTCGAGCTTGAGTCCGTCCATCAGACGCAGCAGCAACTCGGCCACCATCACGTTGCGATGCGTCTTCGAGTCGGCGGGAATCACGTACCACGGCGCGATCTCCGTCGACGTGGCCGCGAGCGCGTCGCGATACGCGGCCTGATAGGCGTCCCAATGCTGGCGCGCCTCGAGATCGGAAAGATCGAATTTCCAGTGCTTGGTCGGGTCGTCGATGCGCGCCTGAATGCGGCGGCGCTGCTCGTCTTTCGAAATGTGCAGCCAGCACTTGATGATGGTCGTGCCGCTCTCAGCGAGCATGGCCTCGAAGTCGCGGATCTGCCGGTAACGGCGCTCGCACTCCGTCTGGTCGATCTGGCCGGTCACGCGCGGCACGAGCACGTCTTCATAGTGACTGCGGTTGAAAACGGCCAGCTCGCCCGCGCCCGGCACCTGCATGTGCACGCGCCAGAGATAGTCGTGCGCCGCCTCGATGGGCGTGGGCGCGCGAAACGGCACGATGCGCAAGCCGAGCGGATCGACCTCGTGGAACACGCCGCGTATGGTGCCGTCCTTGCCGCTCGTGTCCATGCCCTGGAGCACCAGCAGCACGCGATGGTGACGCTGCGCATGCAGGCGCTCCTGCTGCACGTCGAGCTTGCTGCCGATTTCCGCGAGGCGCTCGCGGTCGCCGTCCTTGCTGCCGGTCGAGAACGGCTTGGCGGCCGGGTCGATCGCCTCGGGCGAGAACTTCCCCGCTTTCTTGTCGCCGAAATACGGCACGCGGTAATCGTCGAGACTCGGGGACTTTGCCATGCGTTGCACTCCTCGTGGTTCGTGCTCGCCGCCACTGCAAAAGACAAGGCGGCGTCACGCGTGTGGCGTGCCGCCGCCCTGGCGCGCGAGCGGCATGCGCCGCCCGCTTCATGGCGAGACGGTCAGCCCAGCTTCTTCTTCAGCAGCTCGTTGACCTGCTGCGGGTTGGCCTTGCCCTTCGTGGCCTTCATCGCCTGGCCGATCAGCGCGTTGAACGCCTTTTCCTTGCCGGCGCGGAATTCCTCGACCGACTTCTGGTTCGCGGCAAGCACCTCGTCGATGATCGCTTCGAGCGCGCCGGTGTCCGAAATCTGCTTGAGGCCCTTCGCTTCAATGATGCGGTCCGCCGCGGCTTCGTCCGTGGCCTTCTCGTCCCACATCGCCTGAAACACTTCCTTGGCGATCTTGTTCGAGACCGTGCCGTCTGCGATGCGCTGGAGCAGCAGCGCGAACTGCGCGGCCGAGACCGGCGAGGCGTCGATGTCAAGGCCTTCGCGGTTCAGCTGCGAGGACACTTCGCCCATCAGCCAGTTCGCGGCGGTCTTCGCCTGGCCCGCGCCGGTCTTGGCCACGACTGCTTCGAAGTACGAAGCCATCGCCTTGCTCGACGTGAGCACGTTCGCGTCATACGGCGTCACGCCGTACTGCTCGACGAAGCGCGTTTGCATCGTCGCGGGTAGCTCCGGCATCTCGCCCTTCACGCGCTCGATCCAGGCCGCGTCGATCACGAGCGGCATCAAGTCGGGGTCGGGGAAATAACGGTAATCGTGCGCGTCTTCCTTGCTGCGCATCGAGCGCGTCTCGCGCTTGTCCGGGTCGTAAAGGCGCGTTTCCTGCACGACGGTGCCGCCGTCTTCGATCAGCTCGATCTGGCGGCGCACTTCGTACTGGATCGCTTCTTCGAGGAAGCGGAACGAATTCAGGTTCTTGATCTCGGCGCGCGTGCCGAATTCCTTCTGGCCGACCGGGCGCACCGAAACGTTCGCGTCGCAGCGGAACGAGCCTTCCTGCATGTTGCCGTCGCAAATGCCGAGCCACACGACCAGAGTGTGCAGCGATTTCGCGTACGCAACCGCTTCCGCGGCGCTGCGCATTTCAGGTTCCGTAACAATTTCGAGCAGCGGCGTGCCGGCGCGGTTCAGGTCGATGCCCGTCATGCCCGCGAAGTCTTCGTGCAGCGACTTGCCCGCGTCTTCTTCCAGATGCGCGCGCGTGAGATTGACGGTCTTCTCGTACGCTTCCTTGCCGGCCTTCTCGTTGGCGGGCACCTGGATCGTGATCTGGCCGCCCTGCACGACCGGAATCTCGTACTGGCTGATCTGATAGCCCTTCGGCAGGTCCGGATAGAAGTAATTCTTGCGCGCGAAGATGCTGCGCGGCGCGATCGTCGAGCCGATCGCGAGACCGAAGCGGATCGCACGCTCGACGGCGCCACGGTTCATCACCGGCAGCACGCCCGGCAGCGCGAGGTCGACGGGGCAGGCCTGCGTGTTGGGCGCGGCGCCGAACTGCGTCGATGCGCCCGAGAAGATCTTCGACGCCGTCGACAACTGCGCGTGCGTCTCCAGACCGATAACGACTTCCCATTGCGTAGTCATGTGCTTTACACCCCTGCCGGCGCCTTGCGATGCCATTCGGTCGCGCGCTGGAAAGCGTCGGCGACCTGCAGCATGCGGGCCTCGTTGAAATAGTTGCCGACGATCTGCAGACCGACGGGACGCTGCGCGTTCGCTCCGGCGCCGAAGCCGCACGGCACGCTCATGCCGGGCAGGCCCGCGAGGCTCGTGGAGAGCGTGTAGATGTCCGCAAGGTACATCTGCAGCGGGTCGTCGCCCTTCGCGCCCAGGTCCCACGCCACGCTTGGGCTCACCGGTCCCATGATGACGTCGCACTGCTTGAACGCCTCCTGGAAGTCCTGCGCGATGATGCGGCGGATCTTCTGCGCCTGCAGGTAGTACGCGTCGTAGTAGCCGTGCGAGAGCACATAAGCGCCCACCAGAATGCGGCGCTTCACCTCGGGACCGAAGCCCTCGGCGCGCGACTTCTTGTACATGTCGAGCAAGTCGGTGTACTCGGCCGCGCGGTGACCGTAGCGCACGCCGTCGAAGCGCGAGAGGTTCGAAGAAGCTTCCGCCGGCGCGATCACGTAGTAGACGGGAATCGAAAGCTCGGTCTTCGGCAGCGTGACTTCCACGAGCGTGGCGCCGAGCGACTCGTAGGTCTTGAGCGCGGCGTCGATGGCGGCGCGCACGTCGTCGGCAAGGCCCGCGCCGAAGTACTCCTTCGGCAAGCCGATGCGCAGGCCCGCGAGCGGCTTGTCCGCCGTCGCGCTCGCCCCCCAGGTCTGCCCGAGGTGGCGCGTGTAGTCTTCGTCGTCGCGCTGCAGGCTGGTGGAGTCGCGCTCGTCGAAGCCCGCCATCGCGTTGAGCAGCAACGCGCAGTCGGCGGCGCTTTGCGCCATCGGGCCGCCCTGGTCCAGCGACGAGGCGAACGCGATCATGCCGTAGCGCGAGACGCGGCCATAGGTGGGCTTGATGCCGGTGATGCCCGAGAACGACGCGGGCTGACGGATCGAGCCGCCCGTGTCGGTGCCGGTCGCCGCCACGGCGAGACGCGCGGCCACGGCCGCGGCCGAGCCGCCCGACGAGCCGCCCGGCACGGCCTGCTTGTCCCACGGGTTCTTCACAGCGCCGAAGTGCGAGTTCTCGTTGGACGAGCCCATCGCGAATTCGTCCATATTGGTCTTGCCGACGCAGACCATGCCCGCGCGCTCGAGGCGCGTCACGACGGTCGCATCGAACGGGCTCACATAGTTTGCAAGCATCTTCGAGCCGGCGGTCGAGCGCCAGCCGCGCGTGACGAACACGTCCTTGTGCGCAAGCGGAATGCCGGCCAGCGGGCCGGCGTTGCCTCCTGCGATGAGCGCGTCGGCGGCCTTGGCCTGCGCGAGCGTCAGCTCGGGATTGACGTCGACGAAGGCATTCAGATCTTGATGCGCATCAATTCGCTTCAAGAAATGCTGAGCCAGTTCGACGGCGGAGCATGCCTTCGCGGCCAGCGCGGCGCGCAGTTCGGTCAAGCTTTTGTCATGCATTGCGTGATTCCTGGAAGAACGTAACGGCGCGTCCACAACGTTTCGCGCCGCCGAAAGCGCCTCGCGCACAAGCGTGCGGGCCGCGCCGGATTCGGGTTTCCGCATTCCGGAAGTTAAAGGTATCTAACTCGAACTTCATCGAAAATAACGGGAAATGAGCGCGTGTTTACTCAATCACGCGCGGCACGAGGTAAAGTCCGTCCTGTACCGCGGGCGCGGGACGCTGAAACGCGTCGCGGTCCACGGTTTCGGTCACCGCGTCCTCGCGCAGTCGCAGCGCGACGTCTTCGATCTGCTCGATCGGATGCGCGAGCGGCGCGATGCCCGTGGTGTCCACGGCCTGCATCTGCTCGACGAGCCCGAAGAAGTTATTCAGGCGCTCGAGCGTATTGCCGGCCTCGGCTTCGGCCAGTTCGAGGCGCGCAAGATGCGCGATGCGCTTCACATCGGTCAGGGTCAGGGCCATGCGGTCACCGGAAAAATTGAGGCTGAGGCAGTGCACAAATTCGGTGCTGCAACAGCGGTTTATCGCACCGGATCCGGGGGTGGAGGAAAGCCTCGACGAAGTCAAAAACTGCCCTTCGGATCCTGCAAAACAGGCAAAATTATAAGGTATCATTACGCGTTCGACTCAAACCCGGACCGCCTTGCGCCCGCCTTTCATCCCTGACCGCAGCAACGTGCGCTCAGGCGGCGCTCAGCGTGGCCGACTCCGGTAAAACCATTCCCGCAGTTTCAGGCTCCTCGCGGCGGCGCTTTCCGCCCGTCCTGAGGCTGTTATTTTTTCCGCTGCCGCCCCGTGACTCGCTCGTCCCAAGGTCGGCCACAAGCGAGACAGGATTTTTGAATGTTCGGTTTTCTGCGTAGCTATTTCTCCAACGATCTCGCGATCGACCTCGGCACCGCCAACACCCTGATCTACATGCGCGGCAAGGGCATCGTCCTCGACGAGCCCTCGGTCGTGTCGATCCGCCAGGAAGGCGGCCCGAACGGCAAGAAGACGATCCAGGCAGTCGGCAAGGAAGCCAAGCAGATGCTCGGCAAGGTGCCGGGCAATATCGAGGCCATCCGCCCGATGAAGGACGGCGTGATCGCCGACTTCACCGTCACGGAACAGATGATCAAGCAGTTCATCAAGACTGCACACGAATCGCGCATGTTCTCGCCCTCGCCGCGCATCATCATTTGCGTGCCGTGCGGCTCCACCCAGGTCGAGCGCCGCGCCATCAAGGAAGCCGCGCACGGCGCCGGCGCCTCGCAGGTCTATCTCATTGAAGAACCCATGGCCGCCGCCATCGGCGCGGGCCTGCCGGTTTCGGAAGCCACCGGCTCGATGGTCGTCGACATCGGCGGCGGCACGACCGAAGTGGGCGTGATCTCGCTCGGCGGCATCGTCTATAAAGGCTCGGTACGCGTGGGCGGCGACAAGTTCGACGAGGCCATCGTCAACTACATCCGCCGCAACTACGGCATGCTGATCGGCGAGCAAACCGCCGAGGCCATCAAGAAGGAAATCGGCTCGGCGTTCCCGGGTTCCGAAGTCAAGGAAATGGAAGTGAAGGGCCGCAACCTCTCGGAAGGCATTCCGCGCAGCTTCACCATTTCGAGCAACGAAATTCTCGAAGCGCTCACCGACCCGCTGAACCAGATCGTCTCGTCGGTGAAGATCGCGCTCGAGCAAACCCCGCCGGAACTGGGCGCCGACATCGCCGAGCGCGGCATGATGCTCACGGGCGGCGGCGCGCTGCTGCGCGACCTGGACCGCCTGCTCGCCGAAGAAACCGGCCTGCCGGTGCTGGTGGCGGAAGATCCGCTCACCTGCGTGGTGCGCGGATCGGGCATGGCGCTCGAGCGCATGGACAAGCTCGGCAGCATCTTCTCGTACGAGTAAGCGCACGGCAGCCATGCTCCGCGCCGTGCACGGCTGCGGGCAAAGGCAGCGCAATTGAAGCACACTTGGCTGCGGCGGCACGCACGCCGCCGCACCGTCCGCAATGCGGCGCCCTTTGTCGAACGCGGTTAGCGCTTTGGCCGACGGCCTGAGCTGGTGCTCCAGCACTGGCTCCGGCCCCATGCAAAGCGCTTACTGCGATCCCATGCAAGGTCAGGCGCCGCTGTTGCATTTCACGTCTCATCGTTAGTTACACCGAACCGCACACGCGCCCGGCGCCGACCATGGAATACAGTCCGCCGCCTTTATTCAAGCAAGGCCCTTCGGCACTCGCACGGCTCATCTTCTTCGTCGTTCTGTCGATAGCGCTGCTCTTCTCCGACGCCCGCTTCAAGACCCTCGAAGTCGTGCGCGGCGTGCTCGGCGCGGGGCTTTATCCGCTCCAGCGCGCCGCCCTCGTGCCGCGCGACCTCTTCATGGGCGCGGCCGACCTCGCCGTGACGAGCGCCACGTTGCGCCAGGACAACGCGAAGCTGCACGCGCGCAACCTCCAGCTCTCGCAGCAAGCCAACGACGCAGCCTCGCTCGCCGCCGAAAACGCGCATCTGCGCGCGCTACTGCAGCTTTCGCAGCGCATCGGCGCGCAGACCACGCCCGCCGAGATCCAGTACGACACGCGCGACCCGTTCACGCAGAAGGTCGTGATCGGCGGCGGCTCACAGCAGGGTGTGCAAAACGGCTCGCCCGTGTTGAGCGAAGACGGCGTGATCGGCCAGGTGACACGCGTGTTCCCCATGCAGTCGGAAGTCACGCTCGTCACGGACAAAGACCAGGCGGTGCCGGTCGAGATCGTGCGCACCGGCCTGCGCAGCGTGATCTACGGCACGGCCAAGGGTGATCTGCTCGACCTGCGCTTCGTGCCGATCAGCGCCGACGTGCAAGTGGGCGACGAACTCGTGACGAGCGGGCTCGACGGCGTCTATCCGCAAGGGCTGCCGGTCGCGAAGGTGCTGCGCATCGACAAACAGGCCGACACGGCGTTTGCCCGCGTGGTCTGCGTGCCGCTCGCGGCCGTGCGCGGCGCGCGCGAGGTGCTGGTGCTGCATTTCGTGCCACAAGTGCCGCCGAATCCGGTCGAAGCCGCGGAGGCCGCTTCCGCCGCGGCCGCCGCCGAGGCCAAGGACGCGAAGAAGAAGAAAGCCTCGAAGGGCGCGGACAAGAAGGCCGACGACAAAGCGAAGGCCGCCGGTGCCAAGCCGGCTGCGGGTGCGCCGGCGAAGGCGCCGGCCAGTACGCCAGCCAATGCGCCGGCAAGCGCGCAGACCGGCCACGCGGGCGGCCATGCCAGCGCCGCCGCGAAGGCACCGGCCGCGAAGCCGCAGGGGGGCCATTGATGACGCGTCCGCAATACATCCTGCAGCCGGTCAATCCGTATTTCATCGCTTTCAGCCTCGCCGCCGCGTTCCTGCTGAACCTGCTGCCCTGGGGCAAGCTGCCCGGCATTCCTGACTTTGTCGCGCTCGTGCTGCTGTTCTGGAACATCCACCAGCCGCGCAAGGTGGGCATGGGCATTGCGTTCTGCCTCGGCCTCCTGATGGACGTGCACAACGCGAACCTGCTCGGCGAGCACGCGCTCGCCTACACGCTGCTCTCGTATGGCGCGATCACGATTCACCGCCGTGTGCTCTGGATGTCGCTCGGCGTGCAGATGTTCGCCGTCATGCCGATGCTCGTCGGCGCGCAGGTCGTGCCGTTCGTGGTCCGCCTCTTGATGGGCGCGCCGTTTCCCGGCTGGGGCTATCTGGTCAGCGGCTTCGTGGAGGCCGTGCTCTGGCCGGTCACCAGCATCGTGCTGCTGCTGCCGCAGCGCCGCGCCGCCGACCCCGACGACACCCGGCCCATCTGAGCGGCCGCGCCGCTCACCGTTGAAAGACGCAACCGATGAACCACCCTGACTACCGGCCCGCCGCAGCGCCTGAACGAAGCGCGGGCCCCGGTGTTTTCCTCGCATGACCGAATTCAAGGACACCCAGCAGCAGCTCACGAAGTTCCGCCTGCGCGTCGCGGCGGCGGGCTTGTTCGTGTTCGTCTGCTTCGGGTTGATTGCGTTCCGGTTCCTCTGGCTGCAAGTCTGGAACCACAACAAGTACTCGCTGCAGGCCGACGAGAACCGCATCTCGGTCGCGCCCATCGTGCCGAACCGCGGCATCATCACCGATCGCAACGGCGTCGTGCTCGCCAAGAACTACTCGGCGTACACGCTCGAAATCACGCCCTCGAAGCTCACCGACACGCTCGACAACACCATCGACCAGCTCTCGACGGTGATCCCGATCGATGCGCGCGACCGCCGCCGCTTCAAGAAGCTGCTCGAAGACTCGAAGAACTTCGAGAGCCTGCCGATCCGCACGCGCCTGACCGACGACGAAGTCGCGCGCTTCACGGCGCAGCGCTTTCGCTTCCCCGGCGTGGAGGTGCGCGCGCGCCTGTTCCGTCAATACCCGCTCGGCACCACGGCCGCGCACGTGATCGGCTATATCGGCCGCATCTCGCAACGCGACCAGCAGCGCATCGACGACATGAGCGACAAGAACGACAGCGATCCCGAGCATTACGATCCGCGTCTCGATGCGAACAACTACAAGGGCACCGACTACATCGGCAAGATCGGCGTCGAGCAGAGCTACGAAACCGAGCTGCACGGCCTGACCGGTTTCGAGGAGGTGGAAGTGACGGCGGGCGGGCGCCCCGTGCGCACGCTCAAGCGCACCCAGGCCACGCCCGGCAACAATCTCGTGCTCTCGCTCGACATCGGCCTGCAACAGGTGGCCGAGCAGGCGTTCGCGGGCAAGCGCGGCGCGCTCGTGGCGATCGAACCGTCCACGGGCGACATTCTCGCGTTCGTCTCGGCGCCGAGCTTCGACCCGAACTCGTTCGTGGACGGCATCGACCAGCAGACCTGGGACGCGCTGAACAACTCGCCCGATCACCCGCTCCTGAACCGGCCGCTGCACGGCACCTATCCGCCCGGCTCGACCTACAAGCCGTTCATGGCGCTCGCGGCGCTCACGCTGCACAAGCGCACGCCGGGCTGGGGCTTCTCGGACCCCGGCTACTACATGTTCGGCGGCCACCGCTTCAACAACGACGTGCGCTCCGGCCAGGGCTGGGTCGACATGAACAAGGCGATCATGGTGTCCAACGACACCTACTTCTTCATGCTCGCGCACGACCTGGGCGTGGACAATATCGCCAACTTCATGAAGCCGCTTGGCTTCGGCCAGCTCACCGGCATCGACATCGCCGGAGAGGCGCGCGGCATCCTGCCCTCCACCGAATGGAAACGCAAGGCCTATCGCAGGCCCGAGCAGCAGAAGTGGTACGAGGGCGAGACCATCAGCCTCGGCATCGGCCAGGGCTACAACTCGTTCACGATCCTGCAGCTCGCCCACGCCACGGCCACGCTCGCCAACAACGGCATTCTCATGAAGCCGCACCTCGTGAAGGAGATCGAAAATCCGATCACGAAGGCGCAGCACCTCACCGTGCCGAGCGAAAGCGGGCGCCTGAACGTGAAGCAGTCCGATATCGATGTCGTGAAGCGCGGCATGGAAAACGTGGACATGAACCCCTCGGGCACGGCGTACAAGGTCTTCGCCAACGCGCCGTACACCTCGGCGGGCAAGACCGGCACGGCGCAGGTGTTCTCGCTGCAGGGCGGCAAGTATCAGGCGCACGCGCTCGCCGAGCATCTGCGCGACCACGCGCTCTTCATCGCGTTCGCGCCCGCCGAAAAACCGCAGATCGCCGTCGCGCTGATCGTCGAAAACGGCGGCTGGGGCGCGCAGGCCGCGGGCCCGATCGCGCGCCGCGTGCTCGATTACTGGCTCGTCGACCGCCAGAAGCCCGGCGTCGAGCAGGCCGCCGTGGCCGCGGCGGCTTCGGCGACCCAGGATGCGTCCGCGCCGACGATCGGCGGAGCGCCGCAGGCCGCCTCGGAAAGCGCCGGGACGCAGCCGGTCCGGGTTGCCGCGGGCTTCACCCCGCTGCCGATGCCGGGAGCGGCTTCGGCGGCCGAAGCCGCTTCATCTGCCGCGGCGGCCTCCGGGGCAGCGGCAGCGGCCGCTTCGGGCCCGCCCGCCGCAGCGGCGCCCGGCGCGGCGCCGGCCTCCGCCGCCAGGCCCGCTGGCGCCAGAACGCACCAGGCAAGCGCCGAGCCGGTCGCGCCCGAAGCACCCAAGGGCACCGATGCCGTGAACGGCGGCACGTCGGGAAGCACGTCGGACAGTAGTGGCACCGCGGCCCAGCGGCCCGGCGCGGCCGCGTTACCCCGTCATTTCGGCCCCGGCCCGCATCGTCCGCGCCGCCCCGCCAGCGCGCCCGGCGCGGCCCCGCTCGCGCCGCCGCCCAAGCCCGCCACGGGCGGCATCGACGAGTAAGGAGTTCCCATGCCTTTCCTCCAGTTGGACAAGATCGACAAGCGCGCCGTGCTGGACACGTTGCGCAAGATGTTTCAGGGCTTCGATCGCCCGCTCGCGCTCACGGTGTTTCTGCTGCTGTGCGTGGGCATCATCACGCTGTACAGCGCCACCCTCGACATGCCGGGCCGTGTCGAAGACCAGTTGCGCAACATCATGTTCACCTTCGTGCTGATGTGGGCGCTCGCCAATGTGCCGCCCACCACGCTCATGCGCTTCGCGGTGCCCGCTTACACGTTCGGCATCGCCATGCTGATAGCGGTCGCGCTATTCGGCCTCACGCGCAAGGGAGCGAAGCGCTGGATCAACGTGGGCGTCGTGGTCCAGCCTTCCGAGATCCTCAAGATCGCCACGCCACTCATGCTCGCGTGGTACTACCAGCGCCGCGAAGGCGTGATGCGCTGGTACGACTTCGTGGTCGGCTTCGTGATCCTGCTCGTGCCGGTCGCGCTGATCGCCAAACAGCCGGACCTCGGCACCGCCGTGCTGGTGTTCGCCTCGGGCTTCTTCGTGATCTATTTCGCGGGGCTCTCGTTCAAGCTGATCGTGCCGGTGCTCATTGCGGGCGTGATCGCCGTGGCGTCGGTTGCGGCGTTCCAGGACAAGATCTGCCAGCCGCAAGTGAACTGGCCGCTCATGCACGACTACCAGAAGCACCGCATCTGCACGCTGCTCGATCCCACCTCCGACCCGCTCGGCAAAGGCTTCCACACGATTCAGGCGGTGATCGCGATCGGTTCGGGTGGTCCGCTCGGCAAGGGCTGGCTCAAGGGCACGCAGTCGCATCTGGAATTCATCCCCGAGAAGCACACCGACTTCATCTTCGCGGTGTTCTCCGAGGAGTTCGGCATGGCGGGCGGAATCGTGCTGCTCACGCTCTACATGTGCCTGATCGCGCGTGGGCTCTATATCGCCGCGAACGGCGCAACGCTGTTCGGGCGATTATTGGCCGGCTCGCTCACGATGGCGTTCTTCACCTACGCGTTCGTGAACATCGGCATGGTGAGCGGCATCCTGCCGGTGGTGGGCGTGCCGCTGCCGTTCATGAGCTATGGCGGCACTGCGCTCACGACGCTCGGCATCGCCATCGGGCTGATCATGAGCATCGGGCGGCAAAAGCGGCTCATGCAGAGTTAGGGCGCAGCGCCCTTTCGGAACACACGGAACACGCTGAACGCGCCGTCTTGCACGGCGCGTTTTCTTTTTCCGGGAGCGCTGATGGAGATGGGGGAGATGGGAAAGCGCGAATCGGCGCGCCTATTGCGGCGCCGACTTCATCAATTGCTCGCTCAACTGCTGGTACTTGAGCCGCGCAACGGGATCGCCCTGCGCCGCGGCCGCCGCATAGTAAGCGCGCGCGACGTTCAGGTTCTTCGGCACGCCGTCGCCGCCGCGCTCGTAGAACGAGCCGGTCACGTACTGCGCCGTCATGTCGCCGCCTTCCGCGGCCTTCTTGTACCAGTAGAACGCCTGCTTGTTGTCGCGCGAGGTGCCGCGCCCGTCGAGGTACTGGTTCGCGAGCGCGAGCTCGGCCTGCACGTGCCCCTGCTTCGCGGCCTTCAGAAACCACTGATGCGCCTGCGCAGGATCGCGATCGACGAAATCGCCGTCGTCGTACATCTTGCCGTAGACGTATTGCGCGTGGGACATGTTCGCGTCGGCGGCCTTGCGCAGCCACTTGCGGCCCTCGCCCACGTCGGCGGCGCCGCCCTCGCCATTGAGCAGCATCATCGCGTAGTTGAACTCGGCGAGCCGGTTGCCGCGCGCGGCCGCTGCCTGGAATTCCGTGCGCGCGGCCGTGAGGTTGCCGGCGTTGTAGTCGGCCACGGCGTTGGCCGTCTGCGGATCGGCTTGCGCACCCGAAGCGGGCACCGCCGGGTCGGCCGCGGCCGCGCTCGCTGCCCCAGCGGCGCCGGCCGCAGCCGCCTGGCCGCTCGCGCCAAGCGCCGCGCCAGCAACGCAAGCCGTTGCCATCGCGCGGGCGAACCGCGCCAGCAACGCCTTCGGGCGCTTCATGATCTCGCCTCTTGCAGCGCCTGGCGCGTGGCGCGCACGAGCCAGATGACGTCGGCGGCCAGCGCGACGAAGCTGAAGCCCATCTCGCGATACTGCTTCGCCTGCGCCGCATCCATCGCGAAGATGCCCGCCGCCACGCCCGCCGCACGGGCGGCCGCGACGATGCGCGTCATCGCGGCGGCAACGTCAGGGTGCTTCGAGTCGCCCAGATGACCAAGGCTCGCCGCCAGATCGGCAGGCCCGACGAAGAGGCAGTCGACGCCCGGCACCGCCGCGATTTTCTCGACCTCGTCGAGCGCCACCGCCGATTCGATCTGCACGATCGAGGCAATCTGCGCGTTCGCGCCGTGCAGATAATCGCGCCGCATGCCATAGGCCGCCGCGCGCACCACGCCCGCGACGCCGCGCTGGCCGTTCGGCGTATTCGTATCGGGATATTGGGCGTAGCTCACCACGCGCGCGGCTTCCTCGGCGGACGTCACATTGGGGAACATCACCGTGCGCACGCCCGCGTCGAGCACATGCTTGACGAGCCACGGCTCGTTGGCCGGTATGCGCACGACCGGCTCGGTCGGCAGGTGCGCCGCCGCGATGGCGCGCAGTTGCGCGATGACGTCGCCGCTGTCGTTGGGGGTGTGCTCCATGTCGATCAGGAGCCAGTCGAAGCCGGCATGCGCGAGCGCCTCGGCGGCGGTCTCGCTGCCCATCGAAAGCCACAGGCCATAAAGCGGCTCAGCTTGCTTGAAGCGTTCCTTGAGGGGATTGGTGAAGGTGCTCATTGCCGTGCTCCCGGCGAGCCGCGGGACGCGCGCATCCCGCGCGGGCCTGACGGCCCGGCAGCGCCGCGGCCGGCATGTCTCGCTCCGTTATGTTGTCAGGCCGCGCGGACGCGGGCTTTGCCGGAACGATCATACCGCGACAAAAATTTGCGGGCCGGGTGGAAAACCCGGCCTCGTGGCGCTCGATTCACGGGCCGCGCTTCGCGGGTCCCGCCTTACGGGCCTCAACGGCAACGGACCTCAGTCGCGCGTGACTTCGGCCCAGCAATTCGGCGTTTCGTACAAGCGCACCTTCTGCAGTTGCAGATTCACGCCGTAATGCGCGTCGTAGACGCTCGCGAGGATCTCGAACGCGATGGCCGCGAGATTCTCCACGGTCGGGATGCGGTCGATCACGACCGTCTTGTGGCCCGGCAGCGTCTCGAGAAAGCCGCGCACCTGCGTGTCGTCCTCGAAGACGATGAACGCGTGGTCCCACAGATCGACGAGGTGCTGGTTCGCGAGCGCTTTCACGTCGGCGAAATCCATCACCATGCCGCGGTCGGGCGCGCCTTCCGTCTCGACGGTGTCGCCTTGCAGCGTGACTTCCAGCACGTAGCGATGGCCGTGCAGGTTGCG
>JAITTX010000518.1 GCA_031286755.1 Paraburkholderia sp. | reverse complement strand
AGCGGAATCAGCACAATCCGCAGCCATGTCAGGAGAATCGGAATATTGAACGGCATCGTGTGGCGCAGTCTGTCAGGGAAGATTGCAATAATGGGAGATGCAATTGTGCCGCGTCACCGGAGCCGCCACAAGCAAACGTAAGGCGGCGCGGCCAGTGGCGCGGTCACGAGCTCAATGAAGCTGCTGATAGATCTGCTCGGCGAGCGAGCGCGAAATGCCCTCCACGCTCGCCAGATCCTCCACGCTCGCGGCCATCACGCCGCGCAGCCCGCCAAAGCGCGCAAGCAGGCGCTGACGGCGTTTCGCGCCCACCCCTTCGAGCTCTTCGAGCCGCGAGGTCTGGCGCGTCTTGCCGCGCTTCGCACGCATGCCCGTGATCGCGAAACGGTGCGCCTCGTCCCGGATCTGCGCGACCAGCATCAGCGCCGCGCTCTCCTTGCCGAGTTCGAGCGGCGGCCGGCCATCGGCGAATACGAGGGTCTCGAGACCGACCTTGCGCCCCTCGCCCTTGGCCACGCCCACCAGCATCGCCGGATCGAGCCCCAGCTCGTCGAACACCTGGCGCGCGATCTCGACCTGGCCCTTGCCGCCGTCGATCAACACAATGTTCGGCAGCGTGCCGCCAGCCGCGGGCGGCTGCGCACCTGCCAGCGACGCCGCGCCGTCATCGGCAGCGTCGGGGGCCTGCGCGGCCGGCGCTTCGCCGCTCACGTCGCTCACGCCGCCTTCATCGGCCTCGCTGCGCGCCTGCTGCGCGACCATCTTTTCATAGCGCCGCGTGAGCACCTGGCGCATGGCCGCGTAATCGTCGCCGCCCGTGATGCCCGTGATGTTGTAGCGCCGGTACTCGCCCGACTGCATCTTGTGATGGTGATAGACGACGCACGACGCCTGGGTCGCCTCGCCCATCGTGTGGCTGATGTCGAAGCACTCGATACGCAAATGCGCGAGGTCGTCGAGCTCGAGCCCGAGCATCTGCGCGAGCGTGCGCGTGCGTGCCTGCTGCGAGCCCTGCTCGGACAGCAGCCGCGCAAGCGCGAGCCGCGCGTTCTGCTCGGCCATCGCGAGCCATGCACGCTTTTGCCCTTGCGGCTGGCGCAGCAGCGTGACCTTGTGGCCGGCCTGCTCGCTGAGCACGTCGACGAGTTCGCGGTTCGACGGCGGATGGCTCACGACCAGCACCGGCGGCACGCGGTTGCCGAAGTAATGCTGGGCGATGAACGCGTCGAGCACCTCGGACTCGATGCCGGTCTCGCGCTTGCCGCGCGCAGCCGTTCTGGAAGGCATCGTGGAATCGGCGCCGGCGCTTTCGGCCCCGTCAGCTTCGTCGCCCCCCTCCGCCTCGCTCGTGAGATCCGCCGCAAGCGCGAGCGGATCGGGCGCGGCGCCCTCATCGGCGTGCTCGAGCGCATCACCACCCGCTTCGCTGTCGTGACCCGCCTGCGCGCCAGCGGCAGCCACCATGGCCTTGCGCGCGAGCGACGGCAGCGACTTCAGCGCGGACGCCGCCAGCACGGTCTCGCCGTCGATCTCCTCGGCAACGCCGCCCTCCTCGTCGGTCAGCGCGCGCTCGACGTGCGCCGGGAAATAGGCCTTGTCGCCCAGATGCCGGCCGCCGCGCACCATCGCGAGATTCACGCAGACCCGGCCGCCCAGCGCCACCACCGCGAGGATGTCGACATCGCTCTCGCCACCGGTCTCGATGACCTGCTGATGCAGCACCGTCGAGAGCGAGCTCATCTGGTTGCGCACCGCCGCCGCCTGCTCGAACTTCAGCTCGCTGGCGAACGCGTGCATCTTCGTCTCCAGTTCCTTCATCACCTCGTTCTGGCGGCCGAGCAGGAAGCGCGAGGCGTTGCTCACGTCGCGCGCGTAATCGTCCGCGCTGATCGCGCCCACGCACGGCGCCGTGCAACGTGCGATCTGATGCAGCAGGCACGGTCGCGTGCGGTTGTTGAAGACCGAGTCTTCGCAGGTGCGCAACTGAAACACGCGCTGCAGGATCTGAATGCTCTCGCGCACCGCCGAGGCGCTCGGAAACGGCCCGAAGTACTGATTGTTGCGATCGACCGCGCCGCGGTAGTACGCCATGCGCGGGAACTTGTGGCCCGTGAGCTTGAGGAACGGGTACGACTTGTCGTCGCGAAAGAGGATGTTGTAGCGCGGCGTGAGCGCCTTGATGAGGTTGTTTTCGAGCAACAGCGCTTCGGCCTCGGAGCGCGTGACCGTGGTCTCGATGCGCGCGATGCGCGTGACCATCATGGCGATGCGCGGCGAGAGCTGCGTCTTCGTGAAGTAGCTCGACACGCGCTTTTTCAGGTCGCGCGCCTTGCCCACATAGAGCACCGTGCCCTGCGCGTCGTAATAGCGATACACGCCGGGCAGATGCGGTAGCTGCGCCAGGACCTCTTTCGGGTCGAAAACGTCGGGATCGGTGGAAGCGGTCATCCAGTCTGGAGGCGTGGGGTGGAGTGGCGTCAGTTGGCAGGCCGCGCCGCCTGCGCGACGCCATCATGCAGGTGTCTTAGAATCGCAAGTTTAGATCATTCCGCGCGGGGGCCGAACCCGTTGGCTCGCCGGCCCGACGGCCTTCATGGGCCGATGGACCGAAGGGGCTGATCGCCGCCTGGCCGCTTGCGCTCCCGCACCTGCGCTCTTTCTCCGCCATGCCACACAGCAAACGTCCCGCAGCCCCCAGCAAGCACGACGCCGCGCAACGCACGGCCGAATCGCGCATCGCTTGCGACATCTTCTGCGCCGTGATCGACAATTTCGGCGACATCGGCGTGTGCTGGCGCCTCGCGCGTCAGCTTGCGCACGAGCACGGCTGGGAAGTGCGCGTCTTCGTCGACGATCTGCACGCGTTCCAGAGGCTTTGCCCCGCGCTCAATCTCGAACGCTCGACGCAGACCGTCGAAGACGTCGTGATCGAGCACTGGCACGAGCCCGAACACGCGGGCGAGACACTCCAGATCGCCGACGTGGTGATCGAAGCGTTCGCCTGCGAGCTGCCGGGCGTCTACGTGGCCGCGATGGCGCAGCGCGAGCGCAGGCCGGTGTGGCTGAACCTCGAATATCTGAGCGCCGAAGACTGGGTCGCCGATTTCCATCTGCGCCCTTCGCCGCATCCGCGCTATCCGCTGCTCAAGCACTTCTTTTTCCCGGGCCTCGGGCCCGGCACGGGCGGCGTGCTCAAGGAGCGCGATCTGGACGCCGCGCGCACCGCGTTCGAGCGCTCGGCCGACGCGCGCGCGGCATGGTGGCAAAGCGCCACCGGTGGCCCGCCGCCCGGCCCGCAAGCCACGGTGATCTCGCTCTTCGCCTACGAGAATCCCGCCATCGACGCCCTGCTCGAACAATGGTGCGACAGCCCGACGCCCATCGTGCTGCTGGTGCCCCAAGGCCGCATTTCCGGCGCGCTCGCGCGCTTTTTCGGCGTCCAGTCGTTCGACGCCCACGCATGCGCCGAGCGCGGCTCCCTGCGCGCGCACGGCCTCGCCTTCACGGAGCAGCGCGGCTACGACACCCTGCTATGGGCCTGCGACCTGAACTTCGTGCGCGGCGAGGACTCGTTCGTGCGCGCGCAGTGGGCGGCCCGGCCGTTCGTCTGGCAGATCTATCCCCAAGGCGATGACGCGCATCTGCCCAAGCTCGATGCGGCGCTCGAGCACTACGCGCGCACGCTCGCCGAGGCGCCGCGCAATGCGCTCGCGCGCTTCTGGCACGCCTGGAACGGCAACGGCACCCACGCGGCAGCGAGCGGCCCAAGCAGCGCGCCCGGCCCCGTCGATACCCCCTTGCCTGCGCCCCCGCAGGCCCCCCAACCCGCGCCCGACTGGCACGAATTCGCGCAATATTTGCCCGTGTTCAAAACCCGGGCGCAAGCCTGGGCAAACGAACTGGCGCAAGCCGGCGATCTCGCCGGAAATCTCGCCGAATTCGCAAAAACTCAGTTAAAATAAGCGGTTACCCGACGGCACCCGTCTCAAGCGCTTCGATTTTCGTTCCCCGATCATCAAGGGGACACACCATTCGAACCGCTTGCGACGTTTGCCGTCGCGCACACCCGAAGCTATTTAAATCTGGACAGGACTGTTTTTTATTATGAAGACCGCACAGGAACTCCGCGTCGGCAACGTCGTGATGATTGGCAACGACGCCATGGTCGTGCAGAAGGCCGAGTACAACAAATCGGGCCGCAACGCCGCCGTCGTGAAGATGAAGTTCAAGAATCTGCTGACCGGCGCGGGCATGGAAACCGTGTACAAGGCTGACGACAAGTTCGACGTCGTCGTGCTGGATCGCAAGGAAGTGACGTACTCGTATTTCGCCGACCCGATGTACGTGTTCATGGACGCCGACTACAACCAGTACGAAGTCGAAGGCGAGATGATGGCCGACGCCCTGAACTACCTCGAAGACGGCATGGCTTGCGAAGTCGTGTTCTACAACGAGAAGGCCATCTCGGTCGAACTGCCGACCGTGCTCGTGCGCGAAATCATCTACACGGAGCCGGCGGTCAAGGGCGACACGTCGTCGGGCAAGGTCCTGAAGACCGCCAAGCTGAACACCGGGTTCGAGCTGCAAGTGCCGCTCTTCTGCAACATCGGCGACAAGATCGAAATCGACACGCGCACGAACGAGTACCGCAGCCGCGCCTGACGCGCCTGTGCGCATGCGCCAGCAGCGGCGCGTGTGAATGCATCCGCAACGTTTGTGCTAGCGCGCGCAACGCCATCTCAATCATGGCAGCTGCAAAAATAAAAGCGCCCCCTCGGGGCGCTTTTTCTTTTTTTCCCGAACGTGTATGTTTGTGACTCCATGGGAAATCCTTACCGGTTATTCAGATACGCAAATCAGGCGCATCTCGAAGCGGTAAGGCACAGCACTCATGGCACAGTTCCTGCTGGTTCATTTTTGAGACGCATCTTCGAGACGCCCCTCGCAATCGGGCAATCAGCAAGCGCCCCTCTTCTCTGAACCAGGAGAGACACGACGAACAACGACATCGCTGCAGACAAGTACAAGCGGTTGCCGGGCAAGACCAGAACCGCCCGGGACACGCTTGCGAACAACGGGCTCATGAAGGTCGAAGATCGAGCCGGACATCTCGTCGAACGGTTCGACAGGGCAAGTTGTGTGCAGCATGGGGGTAGTACGGCTTGAGCGTTATCGCTGCAGGGCGTCTTTGCGGGCGGCTGGCGCCCAGCGAACCGCCGTGCGCCAGCCGCCAATCTGGGAGGACCGGAACTGAACAACCTGCTTCGAGACATCTCGGTGATCTCGGTGAAATCTTCCGTATCGTGCCGCGCCGCGGCGCGCCGCCACGTCGCGCCTGCTGGCTGCCAGCCGGGCTTCGTGCAGGCGAGCGCCGGCGCACCTGCGTTCATCCGTAAGCCGCTTCCACCATGCCACACGCTCTGATTGTCGAAGACGATCCCAACAGCCTGTCCGGCCTCTCAGCCATCCTGGCCGCCGACGGCTTTTCCGTCGATACGGCCGCCACGCTCGCCGACGCGCGCGCCGCACTCGCGCGCTTCATTCCCGACGTCGTGCTCGTCGACCTGAATCTGCCCGACGGCGGTGGTCTGGAGCTGCTGCCCCATCTGCCCGCGCAGCCGCCCGGCGGCGCGCTGCCCGTGATCGTGATGACCGGCAACGCGACCGTCGAAAGCGCGATCGAGGGCCTGCGCCACGGCATCTGGGACTATCTGCTCAAGCCCGTCAACATTCCGCGCCTGCGCAGCCTGCTCGCGCGCATTCCGCGCCCTTACGAACTGACCGAGGAAGTTCGCACGCTGCGCGCGACACTGCGCGAGCTTGGCCGCTTCGGCCCGATGGTCGGCCGCAGCAGCGCGATCCAGCACGTCTACGACGCACTCGAACAGCTCGCGCCCACCGAATCGGCGATTCTCGTGCATGGCGAGGCCGGCACCGGCAAGGAAGTGACGGCGCGCACGCTGCATCAGCTGAGCCGCCGCCGCAAGGGGCCGTTCGTCGTCTGCGACGTACGCGCGCTCGCGGCCGAAACCGGTGGCGGACGGCCGTTCGAGAGCCTGCTCTTCGGTCACGAGCGCGGTGCGTTCAATGGCGCGGAGCAACGCGAGCCCGGCCTCGTCGATCAGGCAAGCGGCGGCACGCTTTTCATCGACGAGCTCACCGAGCTGCCGCGCGCCCAGCAGGAAGCGCTGCTGCGCGCGCTCGATTCGCAGACCTTCATGCGCGTGGGCGGCAACAGCGAAGTGGGCACCGATTTCCGCCTCATCGCGACCACGCGCGTGGCGCCGCGTGAAGCCGTCCGGCAAGGCATGCTGCACGAGGACTTGTGGATGCGTCTGGATGCGGCGTCGGTGCAGTTGCCGCCGCTGCGCGAGCGCGAAGACGACGCGGCGCTGCTCGCCGCGGCGCGCGTCGACGAGCTCAATCTCGAAGCCCATGCACGCGGCCTCACCGGCACGACGCGGCTGGTCGCGCCCACGTTCCTGCGCGAGTGCCTCGCCTACGACTGGCCCGGCAACGTGCGCGAGTTGCACGAGCGCGTGGAGCGCGCATGGCACGCATCCGGCGACATCCTCGAAACCTTGCAGGCCGAGGAAAGCAGCGGCGTCTCGCCGCGCGAAGTCAATGGCGGCCGCGTGCAGGTCACGGTCGGCACGCCGCTCGCCGATGTCGAGGAAATGCTGATTCGCGCCACGCTCGACGCCGTGGGCGGCACGCGCCATCGCGCGGCGTCGCTGCTCGGCATCAGCCCGAAAACGCTCTACAACAAGCTCCAGCGCATGCGTCTGAACTGACGCCAGTCACGTCTCCCGCGCGCAAAAAAACAGCGGCCCCTCGAATTCGAAGGGCCGCTGTTTCGTTTTTTTGGGCCGTGTGCGCGCGGAACGTAACGTAACACGCAGCGCGCGAGCGACACTCAAGGCAACACGGTGCGCAACAACGCCTGTGCGGAAAGGTAGCCGGGATCGGCCACGAGCTTCTCCCAGCGCAGGGCCTTGCCGCGCGGACGCAAGCGCCTGATGCGCCGCGCCGACGCCTGCGTAGCGCGGCCAGGCTCATCGCTACGCAACGCGTCGAGCACCTTCTCCGCCTCATGCGGCTGGTTGCAGATCAGCACCATGTCGCAGCCCGCTTCGAGCGCCGCGCGCGCGCCCTCGGTCAGCGTGCCGCCTTGGCGCGCGGCCTCCATCGAGAGGTCGTCGCTGAAGATCGCGCCTGTGAAGCGCAGGCGCTCGCGCAGAATCTCCTGCACCCAGATACGCGAGAAGCCGGCCGGCTTCGAGTCGACCTTCGGATAGATCACGTGGCCCGGCATGGCCGCCGCAAGCGAGAGGCCGAGCCAGTCATAGGGCTGTGCGTCCTCGCCGAGAATCGATTCGAGCGGGCGTTCGTCCACGGGCACCGCCACGTGCGAATCGGCGGTGGCAAAGCCGTGCCCCGGGAAATGCTTGCCGCAGTTCGCCATGCCCGCGAGGGCGAGGCCGTGGTTCAGGCTCTTGGCGAGCAGCGTGACGACGCGCGGGTCGCGATGGAACGCGCGGTCGCCCACCACCTTCGACTGGCCATAGCCCAGATCGAGCACCGGCGTGAAGCTCAAGTCGATGCCGCAGGCGCGCAGCTCGCTCGCGAGAATATAGCCCACCGAAGTCGCCAGCTTGGTGGCGAGCAGCACGTCCTTGTCCCACAAGGCGCCAATGCGGCCCATCGCGGGCAACACCGTGAAGCCGTCGGTGCGAAAGCGCTGCACCCGGCCGCCCTCGTGGTCCACCGCGATCAGCAGGTCTTCGCGCACAGCGCGGATGGCGTCCGTAAGCGCGACGAGCTGCGCGCGGTTCTCATAGTGGCGCGCGAACAGGATCACGCCACCGGTCGAGGGGTGTGCGAGGCGGCGCACGTCGTCATCGTTGAGCGTCGTGCCGACCACGTCGAGCATGACCGGTCCAGGAGTTCTCTTCATCGATCTGGCGTTGAATGTGCGTTGATTTTCGTAGCCGTACGCGACAGACGCCGCGTGCGGCGTCTGTGGTAAGCGGCGGGATTGAAGTCAGCGTGCGGGCTGGCTGGTTTCGGCGACCACGAACGAGACGGCGTAGTCCTGCTCGTCGGTGATCGACACCTGCGTGGTGATGCCGCGCTCCTCGAGCCATTGCGCGAGCTCGCCCGAGGCCACCATGTACGGCTTGCCGCCCGGCGCATTGAGCGTTTGCACTGCGCGCCAGGTCATCGGCATATGAATGCCGAGGCCGATGGCCTTCGAGAACGCTTCCTTCGCGGAAAAACGCGTGCACAGATACGCGAGCCCGCGCTTCCCGGAGCGCGCCTTGCGCGCCTCATAAACCGCGAGTTCGTCGGGGCCGAGCACGCGCTGCGCGAAGCGTCCTTCGGTGCGCTCCATGACAGCCGCGACGCGGCTCACCTGGATGATGTCGGTACCGATGCCGTAGATCGCCATGTATTCCTCGTCCTCGTCGCCAGGCCGGCCAATGCGATGTGAGTCACGCGCGCGTCGCGGCAAGACGCGCCGCGACCATGATCGCCTTCATCTCGCGCACCGCGCTCTCCCAGCCCGCGAAAATCGCATGCGCGACGATCGCGTGGCCGATGTTGAGCTCGTGAATGCCGTCGATCGCCGCGATCTGCTGCACGTTCTCGTAGTGCAGCCCGTGGCCCGCGTTCACCTTCAGCCCGAGACCGACGCCGCAGTTCACGCCCAGCACCACGCGCTCGAATTCGCGCTGCTGCCCGGCAGCCTCGTGCGCTTCGGCATAACGGCCCGTATGCAACTCGATCACGGGCGCGCCGGTTTCGTGCGCCGCGCGAATCTGCGTCTCGTCCGGGTCGATGAAGAGCGACACGCGGATGCCCGCATCGGCAAGCTGCCGGCAAGCCGCGGCAACGGCGTCGAACTGCCCCGCCACGTCGAGGCCGCCTTCGGTCGTCAGCTCCGCGCGCTTCTCGGGCACGAGGCAGACATCCTGCGGCTTGATCTCGCACGCGATGTCGAGCATCTCGGGCGTGACCGCGCATTCGAGATTCATGCGCGTCTTGAGCAGCGGGCGCAGCTTGTGCACGTCGGCGTCGACGATATGACGGCGATCCTCGCGCAAGTGCAGCGTGATGACATCGGCGCCCGCCTCTTCGGCCAGCAACGCCGCGCGGATCGGATCGGGATAGGCCGTGCCGCGCGCGTTGCGCAGCGTGGCGACGTGGTCGATATTGACGCCGAGGTCGATCACGTCAGGCGAAGTGAGGAAGAAGCTCATAAGTTCTGCAGGTCGATCAGAATCTGGCGCGTCGCGAGCGGCGTGCCGCCTAGGTAAGTGTGCAACAGGAAACGCATCAGCGCCTTGCTTTGGGCGACGGTCTGGGGTCGATGGTAATCGTCCTCCTCCATGTCGAGCAACGTCTGGCCGGAAAGCACGGGCCATTGCGCCGGCCATTCGTCGGAGGCCTCGCGCACGCCGCGCTCCGGGTCGAACACGTAGCGCCCTTCGGCCACCACGGCCTTGCGGTTCACCGTGCGGTTGAGCGAGAGCGCGTAGCCGGTCTCGCGCAGCAGCACGCGCTCGAACGAGCGCAAGACCTGGACGGGCGGCTCGTCGTGGGCGAGGCGCGTCATCGTCACGACGTAGTGGCGAAACAGCGGCGGATGCGGGTCTTCGCGCGCGCAGAACTTCACGAGCAGCTCGTTCACGTAGAAGCCGCACAGGAGCGCGTCGCCTGCGAGCGGGAGCATGCCGCCCACCCATTCGGCGCCGGTAAGCGTGCGCACCTCGCCCTTGCCGGTCCACGAGAGCGTGAGCGGCTGGAACGTCTGCAGCACGCCGCGCAGCGCCGAGTGCGGACGCTTGGCGCCCTTCGCGACCAGTGCGACACGGCCGTGATCGCGCGTGAGCACGTCGATGATGAGGCTGGTTTCGCGCCAGGGATAACTGTGCAGCACGAACGCGGGCTGTTCGGCAACGCGGTAATCGGGCGTCGCGCTGCGCGGCACGCGCGGCAATGTCGAGCGCGCGCTGGTCTTGCGCGAGGCACGCGATGAAGAGCCGCGCTCGAGCGTGGCGTCGGCGCCTTCGGTCAGGTCGCTGCCGGCCGCGGACGACTTGGCGCGCCGGCTGCGTGACGGCGTAACCGCGGCGCGCGCGCGGCCGCCGGCGGGCGACTCGAAGTCGGCGTCGTCGGCGTTCATGCCCGCGTCGGGCGCGGGCCAGTCGTCGTTCAGGGTTCCGGCTGCGCCGTCACTCATCCTGGCACCCGCAACAGGTCACTCGTAGCCGTAAGCGCGCAGGCCGGCCTCGTTGTCGGCCCAGCCGCTCTTCACCTTCACGAAGGTTTCGAGATAAACCGGACCGTCGAACAGCTTTTCCATGTCGAGGCGCGCCTCGGTGCTGATCTGCTTGAGCTTGCTGCCCTTCTGGCCGATCACCATGGCCTTCTGGGTGTCACGCTCGACCAGGATCGTCGCGAAGATGCGGCGCAGGCGCCCTTCCTGCTCGAACTTGTCGATGAGGACGGTGCTCGTGTACGGCAGCTCGTCGCCGGTCCAGCGGAACACTTTTTCGCGCAGGATCTCGGCGGCAAGGAAACGCTCGCTGCGATCGGTCAGGTCGTCTTCGCCGTAGATCGGCTCGCCTTCGGGCAGATACGGCTTGAGCGTTTCGAGCAGACGCTTGATGTCGGCGGGATCCTTGGCCGAGAGCGGCACGATCTCGCGGAACTCGCGCAGCTTCTGCACTTCCTGGATGAACGGATAGAGCGTGCCCTTGTCGCTCACACGGTCGATCTTGTTCGCGATCAGGATCGTGGGCGCATTCGGCGGAATCAGGTCGAGCACCTTCTGGTCGTCGGGCCCGAACTTGCCGGCCTCGATCACGAACAATACGGCATCGACGGAACTGAGCGTCGAAGTGACCGCGCGGTTCAGCGAACGATTGAGCGCCGTGCTGTGGCGCGTCTGGAAGCCGGGCGTGTCGACGAAGATGTACTGCGCGTCATCCACGGTGTTGATGCCAGTGATGCGATGGCGTGTGGTTTGCGCCTTGCGCGACGTGATGCTGATCTTCTGGCCGACGAGCGCGTTCATCAGCGTGGACTTGCCGACGTTCGGACGGCCGACGATCGCGACCATGCCGCAGCGAAAACCAGCAGGGGTGGAGGTGGGTGCGTTCATGATCGGACCGGAGTAGGAGTGCAGAGCGCGCGCATGGTTGAAACGGCGCGCGCAGGGGTTGAATCAGTGGCCGGCATCGGCGGCGCGCACGGGGACTGTGCCCACTTCGGCGCTGGCGCCCGCGGTGGAGCCCCCACTGGACAGCGCACCGGTAGCCGTGTCGCCGCCTGCGCCGGTCGTGTCCGGGCCGGCACCGTTCTGCGCATCGCGGCTGCGCGCCGAGCGCGGCGCGATCGAGCCGGCGGACGGCACGGCGTCGAACTTGTCGGAGGGTTTCTCCCCAGTGGAACGCTCGGCCTTTTCAGACGGCTTTTCCGCAGCTTTTTCACCGCCCTTTTCCGCGCCGCGTTCCTGCACGTGCGCCGCGCGGATCACCGCGAGCGGCGCCGCAGCCACGGTAGCCGGGCGCTCGCCCGGCTCATCGCCGGCAGCGGCATTCGGGGAGCCAGCAGCCAGACGCTCGCCGCGCGCACGACGCTCCGGTGCGCGCAGGTCGAGCGCGCCCTGCACGCCCGTCACGCCGGGCACGACTTCGAGCTCGGCCTTGGGCGCGCGCGCGCCCTTCGAGCGGCGCGGCTTGGCAACCAGCGCGGGCGCCGCGGCCATCACCTCGTCCAGCGCCTTCTTCGCGGCGGCCTGCTCGGCCGCCCGGCGGCTCGCCCCCGAGCCCGACACCTTCACGTCGAGCTTGGGCACCGTGCATTCGACTTCGAACTGCTGATTGTGCGCCGCACCATGCGTCGCGACGACGGTATAGGTGGGCAATGCGATCTTGTGACCCTGCAAATACTCTTGCAGCAGCGTCTTGGAGTCCTTGCCGAGCGTACGCGGGTCGATGTGGTCGAGAATCGGCACATAGAGGCGCTTGATGACCGTCTGGGCGGCGTCAAAGCCGCCGTCGAGGAAGATCGCGCCGAAAATGGCCTCGAGCGCGTCCGCCAGAATCGACGGACGGCGGAAGCCGCCGCTGCGCAGCTCGCCTTCGCCAAGGCGCAAGCCGTCGGCGATATTGAGGGCCTGAGCAATTTCGTAAAGCGACTGCTGCTTGACCAGATTCGCGCGCACGCGCGAGAGATCGCCCTCGTCCAGCTTGCTAAAACGTTGGAACAATAGGGCCGCCACCGCGCAATTCAGAACCGAATCACCAAGGAATTCGAGGCGTTCGTTATGCGTGGCACTGTGACTGCGGTGGGTCAAAGCCTGGCGCAACAATTCCGCATTGCGAAATTCGTAGCGCAAACGGCTTTCCAACGGAGATAGGGGCATGGGAGGAGTATAACGCGCCCGCCGCCCCCGGCGAAAACGCGGGGCGGCGGGCGAAAAACCGTGATGAAGCGGTGTTACCGGCGATTCTTCAAGTAGCGTGCGAAGATGCGATGCGAATCATCCACCTGCACACATGCGCTTCGCGATGCATCGCTGGCGACTCGCGCGAACACGTGTCTCGCACGAATCGAACGCGCGTCGCGAACCTGCATTACTCGAACGCGCCGATGCGCTTCAGATTGCTGAAGTTCATCCAGATGAAGAACGCGCGGCCGACGATGTTGGCGTCGGGCACGAAGCCCCAATAGCGGCTGTCCGCGCTGTTGTCGCGGTTATCGCCCATCATGAAGTAATGGCCCGGGGGCACCTTGCAGATCACGCCGCGCGCGTTGTACTGGCAATTGTCGCGATACGGATAATCTTCGGCGCCCACGATGAACGGCGGCACCGCGGGATTGTTCAGGATGTTGTTCTTGCGGCCGTTGCCAAGATCTTCGGTGAACTGCTTCGCGTAGCCGATGCGCTCTTCGTCGAAGAAGTCGGTTTGCGGCGTTTCGGGCACCGGCTTGCCGTTGATCGTGAGCTGCTTGTCCTGGTACGAGACCACGTCGCCCGGCAGGCCGATCACGCGCTTGATGTAGTCGACCGACTCGTCCTTCGGATAGCGGAACACCACCACGTCGCCGCGCTCGAGCGGCCGGCCCTGGGTGACTTTCGTGTTCGTGATCGGCAG
>JAITTX010000504.1 GCA_031286755.1 Paraburkholderia sp. | reverse complement strand
GCGGTTAGTGCGGTTAGTGCGGCCCGGCCGCGATGCGCTGCCGACTTGTGAGGCCGACTGCGCGAAGCTTACTGCGTTGTAACCTGAGCGCCCTATAAAAGACAGACGAAACGATCGATACGGACGAAAGCACAACGGTGCTGGATCCGCATTGGTGTTTTTCGCGTGCCGAAATAATCGGCGCGCGTGCGCGGCACGTATACAGTTGGCAGCGACAGGTTTTTTCGATTTTCGGAACGTTATGCATAAAAAACATAGCGGGATGATCAAACGGCATTGGATTTCAAGTGGGCGTTTTCTGACAATGGCACCACTTCATCGATCGCTGGAGCGTTCATGTCTTCCCAATCGCAGTCTGTAGTGTCTTCGGTTCCGTCCTATCTTCACGCGGACGATCTCGGTCCGTGGGGCAACTATCTTCGTCAGGTCGATCGCGTGGCGCCGTATCTCGGTTCGCTCTCGCGCTGGCTCGAAACGCTCAAGCGTCCGAAGCGTATCCTGATCGTCGACTGCCCGATCGAGCTCGATAACGGCACCGTCGCGCACTTCGAAGGCTATCGCGTGCAGCACAATGTTTCGCGCGGTCCTGGCAAGGGCGGCGTGCGCTACCACCAGGACGTTACGCTCTCCGAAGTGATGGCGCTGTCCGCATGGATGTCGGTGAAGAACGCTGCAGTGAACGTGCCGTACGGCGGCGCGAAGGGCGGTATCCGCGTCGACCCGCGCACGCTTTCGCGTGGCGAGCTCGAACGCGTGACGCGCCGCTACACCAGCGAGATCGGCATCATCATCGGACCGAACACCGACATTCCCGCGCCGGACGTGAACACGAACGAGCAGATCATGGCGTGGATGATGGACACGTACTCGATGAACCAGGGCCAGACGGCCACGGGCGTCGTGACGGGCAAGCCCATCTCGCTCGGCGGCTCGCTCGGCCGCCGCGAGGCAACGGGCCGCGGCGTGTTCGTCGTGGGCTGCGAGGCGGCGCGCCGCAAGGGCCTGTCGATCGAAGGCGCACGCATCGCCGTGCAGGGCTTCGGCAACGTGGGCGGCATCGCCGCGCGCCTGTTCCAGGAAGCAGGCGCCAAGGTCGTGGCCGTGCAGGACCATACGGGTTCGATCTACAAGTCGACCGGCATGGACGCAGCGGCGCTGCTCGAGCACGTGGCCAAGACGGGCGGCGTGGCCGGCTTTGGCGGCGCGGACATGCTCAGCAACGAAGAATTCTGGACCATCGAAACCGATATCCTGATTCCGGCCGCGCTGGAAAACCAGATCACCGAGCACAACGCGGGCAAGATCCGCACGAAGATCATCGTGGAAGGCGCGAACGGCCCGACCACGACGGCCGCCGACGACATCCTGCACGACAAGGGCACCCTCATCATTCCGGACGTGGTGGCGAACGCGGGTGGCGTGACCGTTTCGTACTTCGAGTGGGTGCAGGACTTCTCGAGCTTCTTCTGGACCGAGGGCGAGATCAACGAGCGTCTCGAACGCGTGATGCGCGAGGCATTCGCGGCGGTCTGGCAGGTGGCGAGCGAGCAGGGCGTGTCGATGCGTACCGCAGCGTTCATCGTGGCGTGCAAGCGCATCCTGATGGCGCGGGAAATGCGCGGTCTGTACCCCTGATTGAAGCGCGATGGACCAAGCCGGATCATGCATCCGGCAGCGGTAAAAATTACGCTTTAGAGCGTGCCTGAAAGCAAGCGGGCGGTCCCCAAAAGGGGCCGCCCGTTTTCGCGTCTGGCGGTGTCTGTACGGCGAGGGCAAAGCGCGCAGGAGACGGGCTGTGCGCCCATGCAACGCCAGGGTCCACCTTTATTCTTTCAATAAAATTACTTTGCTACACTGGCGGCGGTTCTTGCCAAGGAGATCAAGGATGAAAATCAAAAAAGCCGCGCTCGTTCTCGCCACCCTCGGGTTCGTTGCCGCGAGTGCCCATGCGCAGGACTCGGGGACGCTCAAGAAGATCAAGGACACCGGCGTCATCTCGCTGGGTCACCGCGAATCGTCGATTCCGTTTTCGTACTATGACGACAAGCAGAATGTGGTTGGTTACTCGCAAGACTTCGCGATGAAGATCGTCGAGGCGGTCAAGCAGAAGCTCAACATGCCTAACCTCAAGGTCAAGCTGGTGCCCATCACGTCGCAGAACCGCATTCCGCTCGTGCAGAACGGCACGATCGACATCGAGTGCGGCTCCACGACCAATAACGCCGAGCGCCAGCAGCAGGCTGCCTTCACGAACACGATCTTCGTGATCGGCACGCGCCTCATGACGAAGAAGGATTCGGGCATCAAGGACTTCGCCGACCTGAAGGGCAAGACCGTCGTGACGACGGCGGGCACGACGTCCGAGCGCCTCCTGCGCAAGATGAACCAGGACAAGAGCCTCGGCATGAACATCATCAGCGCGAAGGACCACGGCGAGTCGTTCATGACGCTCTCCACGGGCCGCGCGGTGGCGTTCATGATGGACGACGCGCTGCTCGCGGGCGAGCGCGCGAAGTCGAACAATCCGGGCGATTTCGTGATCGTCGGCACGCCGCAATCGCATGAGGCGTACGGCTGCATGATGCGCAAGAACGACCCCGAGTTCAAGAAGGTCGCCGACGAGGCCATCGCGAAGGTCGAGACCTCGGGCCAGGCCGACGCGATCTACAAGAAGTGGTTCGAATCGCCGATTCCGCCGAAGGGTCTCAACCTGAACTTCCCGGAAAGCGACGACATGAAGGCGCTCTTCAAGAGCCCGAACGACAAGGCAATCGACTGATCTGGGCGCAAGCCTGATCGGCGTGTAAAACGGAACGGAAGAAGCCGCGCTTCTTCCGTTCTTTTTGTTGGAGGCTCTCCATGTCCTACCACTGGAACTGGGGCATTTTGCTCAGCCCGGTTTCGACGGGCGAACCCACCACCTATCTCGGCTGGCTCATCTCGGGCCTCTGGGTGACGGTTTCGGTGTCGCTCTGCGCCTGGGTGATCGCGCTCATCGTCGGCTCGTTCTTCGGTGTGCTGCGCACGCTGCCGAACAAGTACGCCGCTGCCGCGGGCACTGTCTATGTCGCGATCTTCCGCAACATACCGCTCATCGCGCAGTTCTTCATCTGGTACTTCGTGCTGCCGGAAATCGTGCCGCCCTCGCTCGGCAACGCGTTCAAGCAACTGCCGCCCGGCGTGCAGTTCTTCTCCGCATCGGTGATCTGTCTCGGGCTCTTCACGGCCGCGCGCGTGTGCGAGCAGGTGCGCTCGGGCGTCAACGCGCTGCCGCGTGGCCAGCGCGCCGCCGGTCTCGCGATGGGCTTCACGCAGTGGCAGACGTATCGTTACGTACTGCTGCCGGTTGCCTATCGCATCATCGTGCCGCCACTCACGTCCGAGTTTCTCAACATCTTCAAGAACTCGGCGGTTGCATCGACCATCGGCCTGCTCGATCTTTCGGCGCAGGCGCGCCAGCTCGTCGACTACACCGCGCAAAGCTATGAGTCGTTCATTTCGGTCACGCTCGCTTACGTGCTGATCAACCTGATCGTCATGGCGCTGATGCGCTGGGTCGAGGCGAGATCCAGGCTGCCCGGCTATATCGGAGGCAAGTGATGCATCATTTCGACTGGAGCGGTATTCCGGGCGCGCTGCCTACTCTGTGGACCGGCGCCATCGTCACGTTCAAGATCACGGTTTGCGCAATCATCGTGGGCATTCTGTGGGGCACGCTGATTGCGCTCATGCGTTTGTCCGGCGTGAAGCTGCTCGCCTGGTTCGCGCAGGGCTACGTCACAGTGTTCCGCTCGATCCCGCTCGTGATGGTCCTGCTGTGGTTCTTCCTGATCGTGCCGCAACTGTTGCAGAGCCTGCTCGATCTGTCGCCCGACATCGACATTCGCCTCGCTTCCGCGATGATCGCGTTCTCGCTATTCGAGGCCGCGTATTACTCGGAGATCATTCGCGCGGGCATTCAGGCGGTGCCGCGCGGGCAGGTGAATGCGTCGTTCGCGCTCGGCATGCGCTACGGCCAGGCCATGCGCTATGTGGTGCTGCCGCAGGCGTTTCGCGCGATGGTGCCGCTTCTGCTCACGCAGGCCATCGTGCTCTTTCAGGACACCTCGCTCGTCTACGTGATCAGCCTCGCCGACTTCTTCCGCACCGCCACCAATATTGGCGATCGTGACGGAACGATGGTCGAGATGGTACTGTTCGCGGGCGCATGCTATTTCGTGATCTGCGTGATCGCGTCGAGCCTTGTGAAAGGTCTTCAGAAAAAGGTCGCAAGATGATTTCAATTAAGAACGTTTCGAAGTGGTACGGCCCGTTCCAGGTGCTGACCGACTGCACGACGGAAGTGAAGAAGGGTGAAGTGGTGGTGGTGTGCGGGCCGTCGGGCTCGGGCAAGTCCACGCTCATCAAGACCGTCAACGGGCTCGAGCCGTTCCAGCAGGGCGAGATCCTCGTGAACGGCCAGTCGGTGGGCGACAAGCGCACCAACCTCTCGAAGCTGCGCGCGAAAGTGGGCATGGTGTTCCAGCACTTCGAGCTGTTCCCGCATCTGTCGATTACCGAGAACCTCACGCTCGCGCAGATCAAGGTGCTCGGCCGCGGCAAGGACGAGGCGATGCAAAAGGGCCTGAAGCTGCTCGACCGCGTGGGCCTGCGCGCGCATGCGGACAAATATCCGGGCCAGCTCTCGGGCGGTCAGCAGCAGCGCGTGGCGATCGCGCGCGCCCTGTCGATGGACCCCATCGCGATGCTGTTCGACGAGCCCACCTCCGCGCTCGACCCCGAGATGATCAACGAGGTGCTCGACGTGATGGTGGAGCTCGCACAGGAAGGCATGACCATGATGTGCGTGACGCACGAAATGGGCTTCGCGAAGAAGGTCGCGCACCGCGTGATCTTCATGGACAAGGGGCTCATCGTGGAGGACGACCGCAAGGAAGACTTCTTCGCGAATCCGAAGTCGGACCGCGCGAAGGACTTTCTCGCGAAGATCCTGCACTGAGTGTTTCGCGCAACGCGCGAGGCATGGAAAAACCGCGCAGGCTTTCGGGCCTTGCGCGGTTTTTTTCGTTCGGGCGGCGAGGGTGGTGAGGGCGCCTCGCGTGCTATTCGCCCCAGGTCTGCAAGGCGGCAGCGGCTTGCGGATCCACTGCGCCCGGCTGGGCGACGCGCGATGCGCTTGCCGAGGCGTCCGTCGACGGATTCCTGAGCTTGTCGAGCACCTTCTGCGGCACCGGCACGCTCGTGCGCGCGATGACGTCGCCGTGCTGGAACATCAGCAGGTCGCCGGGGGCGAAGCGCGTCCAGACTTCGTTGTCGGTGAGCGGCGCGGTGGCGATCACCGACACGCGGTCTTCGGGCGTGGTGTATTTCGCGAAATCGATCGACACGTCGGCGTCCACCAGATGCGCCGTGGAAAACGGCCAGCTGCGCACGAGGTAGTAGAGATGCGTCGAGCAATGCGCAAACAGCGCCTGGCCGTTCGACATCAGGAAATTGAATACGCCGAACTGCGTGATCTCGCGCGTGAGCGATTCCAGTGTCGCGAAAAGCTCGTCGAGCGGCGGCTGCGTCCCGGGGAATGCCTTGCGTAAACCCTGCAGCAGCGTGCAGAAGGCCAGCTCGCTATCGGTATTGCCAACCGGCTGATAGACGCCCGACATGACCGGGTTGAAGTCCTGCAGGTCGCCGTTGTGCGCGAAGATCCAATGGCGGCCCCAAAGCTCGCGCTGGAACGGGTGGCAGTTCTCGAGCGACGTGTGCCCCTGGGTGGCCTTGCGGATATGCGCGATGGTGTTGCGCGACTTGATCGGGTAGCGCTTGACCATCTCGGCGATGGGCGAGCGCGCCGATGCCTCGTGGTCGATGAAGAGGCGGCAGGCCTTGTCCTCGAAGAACGCGATGCCCCAGCCGTCGGCGTGGTGGTCGGTGGCGCCGCCGCGCGCCGCGAATCCTGTGAAGGAGAACGTGACGTCCGTTGGCGCGGCGCAGTTCATTCCGAGAAGTTGGCACATGGTGCTTATGGTACGTAACGCAGGTACCGGGGGCGTATGAGGCCTGACGTGCGACCCGGTACAATGATGATTTTCCAAGCATATCACCGGGCTGCGGCGCGCCAGTGCGAAATTTGTCGGATGCATTCCCGGTGAGATGAGAAAGCGCGCCGGCAGGGCATTCGCGCTCGATGGTTGCCGTGCCGCTGTCGTGCGCGCGCGACGCCGCTTCTGCCGCCTCGCTGCCTTGCAGCCCGTGCCGTGCCACCCACATTCGCAGTCCGATCATCAGCCGCGCATCGCGCCTTACATTAGCCATGAACGCTTCCACTCCCACGACTCTCACGCTCGCCCGTCCCGACGACTGGCACCTGCACGTGCGCGACGGCGCGATGCTCGCGGCGGTGCTGCCGCATACGGCGCGCCAGTTCGGCCGCGCGATCATCATGCCGAACCTGAAGCCCCCGGTCACGACGACCGAGCAGGCGGCCGCCTACCGCGAGCGCATTCTCGCGGCGCTGCCGGCGGGCACGAAGTTCGAGCCGCTGATGACGCTCTATCTCACCGATAACACGCCGCCCGAGGAAATCCGCCGCGCGAAGGCGAGTGGCTTCGTGCATGGCGTGAAGCTCTATCCGGCCGGCGCGACCACCAACTCCGACGCGGGCGTGACCGACATCCGCAAGTGCGCGAAGACGCTCGAGGCGATGCAGGAAGTGGGCATGCCGCTCTTGGTGCACGGTGAAGTGACGAACGCCGACATCGACCTGTTCGACCGCGAGAAGATCTTCATCGACCGCGTGATGACGCCGCTGCGCCGCGATTTTCCGGGGCTGAAGGTGGTCTTCGAGCACATCACGACGAAGGACGCCGTCGATTACATTCGCGCGGACCATGCGGCGCCTGGCCTGCTGGGCGCGACGATCACGGCGCACCACCTGCTGTACAACCGCAACGCGCTTTTCCAGGGCGGCATCCGTCCGCATTACTACTGCCTGCCGGTGCTCAAGCGCGAGACGCATCGCGTGGCGCTCGTCGAGGCGGCCACCTCGGGCGACGCGCGCTTTTTCCTCGGCACGGACAGCGCGCCGCATCCGAAGGGCCTGAAGGAGCACGCGTGCGGTTGCGCGGGCTGTTATACGGCGCTGCACGCGCTCGAGCTCTATGCCGAGGCGTTCGACAATGCCGGCGCGCTCGACAAGCTCGAAGGCGTTGCGAGCTTTTTCGGCGCCGACTTTTACGGCCTGCCGCGCAGCGCCGAAACGGTCACGCTGCGCCGCGAGGAGTGGACGCTGCCGGCGGAGGTGAGCGTTGGCGACGCGCCGGTTGTGCCGCTGCGTGGCGGCGAGACGATCGGCTGGAAGCTGGCTTGAGCGTTGCGACGCCCGGCGCGGCGACGCCGGGCGCACAAACGCCCAGCGTGACATCGCCCGGTGTACAGACGCCTGGCGTTGCCATGCCTGCCACGGGGCAACCGGCTGCCGGCGGCTCAGGTGCGGTGGACGCTGAAGCGACGGGTGTGGGCGGCGCGGGCGTATTCGCTGCGGACACATCGATCTGCACGGGCGAGCCGCATCCGAGGCAACCCCGCCGAACCTTGCCCGAAGGCAGTTTCGCCGACATCGACTGGGCGCGCCCCTGGTTCGCCCAGCACGAGGCGCGTGGGCGGCGCTGGCAACAGGCCGCGCTGGCGAGCTACGCGCGCTATCTCGACGAGCTGAACGCCGACGCTCACGCCGCGCAACATCGCACAGGCCGTGGCCAGACGCTTGGCTTCATCGCGCAGGACGATCTGCCGGACGGCGCGGCCTACGAGGCGCACATCGCCGCGACGGGTTGCGTGCCCACACGCCACAACCTCCACGACTTCTTCAACGCGCTCGCCTGGTTCGCGTTCCCGCGCATCAAGGCGACGCTCAATGCGCGCCAGGCGGCGGCGATCGACGTGCTGGGCGTCGGGCCCACGCGCGGTGGCGTGCGCGACGCGCTTACCTTGTTCGATGAAAATGCGGTGCTGTTTGCGAGCGCCGACCCCGCGCTCACCGAGGCGCTGCGCGGCTTCGACTGGCGCGCACTGTTTGTCGCCGGACGCGCGGCATGGGAGACTGCGGCGGGCGAGGCGGCTGGAGTGACGGCAGGGGCGGCGGCCGTGCTGCACGACCCGCCGCGCAGCTTGGCACCTGGCTTGGCCCCCGGTCGGCCGCGCTGCGAAGTGCATGTCTTCGGCCATGCGCTGCTGGAAAAACTGATCGCGCCCTATGCGGCGTGCACGTCGCATGCTTGGGTGGTCGACGTGCCGCCCCCGTACTTTGCGTGGCCGCGCGCGCAGCGCAACGCGTATCTGGATGAAACCGTGAGCGCGGCGCTTGCAGCCGACGCGCATCTGAGCGGGCGCAGCTTCGCGCCGCTGCCGGTGCTGGGCATTCCGGGCTGGTGGGCGCAAAACGAAGACCCATCGTTCTACGACGATACCCACGTCTTTCGCCCGGGGCGTCGCGCGCGTTGATCGCGCGGCACACGGCGTCGGGTTCAGCGCCCAGAGCTTTGGGCGCGGTGCGTCGAGCCGTGCTAATATCGCGCCTCGCAAAGCAGGCTAGGCAGTCGCGGCCCCGAGATTTCGGTCGAGGGGGCGAGGAAAGTCCGGACTCCACAGGGCAGGGTGATGGCTAACGGCCATCCGTGGCGACACGCGGAACAGGGCAACAGAGAACAGACCGCCGATGGCCCGATTTCGGTCGGGATCAGGTAAGGGTGAAACGGTGCGGTAAGAGCGCACCGCGTCTGCGGTGACGTAGACGGCACGGTAACCTCCACCCGGAGCAATTCCAAGTAGGCAGGCGCGCATCTTCGGGATGCAGGATGGGGCCCCCATTTCGTCTGCGGGTAGGAAGCTTGAGCGCGTCAGCAATGGCGCGCCTAGAGGAATGGCTGCCACGCGCGGCGCGTCTTCGGACGTGGCGCGTGCACAGAATCCGGCTTATCGGCCTGCTTTGCCACCTCATTCATGCGAAAGCCGGCGCGGTTAGTGAAGAACTGCGCCGGCTTTTTCCTTTGCGGCAGATATCAGACTGCGACGATCTCGAACGAGTGCGTGATCTCGGCCGTCTTGCCGATCATGATCGACGCCGAGCAGTACTTGTCGTGCGAGAGCGTGATCGCGCGCTCGACGGTGGCGGAGTTCAGGTTCTTGCCGGTCACGGTGAAGTGGAAGTGGATCTTCGTAAAGACCTTCGGGTCTTCGCTCGCGCGCTCGGCCTTGAGCGTCACGCTGCAGCCGCTCACTTCCTGGCGGCTCTTCTTGAGGATCAGCACCACGTCGTAGGCCGTGCAGCCGCCCGTGCCGAGCAGCACCATTTCCATCGGGCGCGGCGCGAGGTTGTGGCCCCCGCCTTCCGGCGCGCCGTCCATGTTGACGAGATGGCCGCTACCCGTTTCGGCCGCGAACGCCATGCCGTCCTGACCCATCCAGCTCACTCTGCATTCCATGCGTTTGCCCTTGCTCAAATTTTTCAACTCAGCAGGCATTGTAGCCCGGCCCTACTGGTATGTCCGGGAGGACAGGGCGCAGACGAATCATGCGTCCTGCTTGAATGTTGCGTCGCGACATCTTAGGAACAAGGGCAAATTCCCTGACGGAGTTAGGGGTTTTGCTCTAGTTAGCACGCATCGATTCGCTCGATGTGGATCATAAATAATTGATTTTTATAGTGAATTGTGTCGCGTTTGCATGAGCTTGACATTTCATATTGTGATTTGTGTTTTCACAATGCAAATCCTCTTGCGTCGCACAAGGCTGATCCGTATAATTCGTTGCATTGGTTGTCGTGCTTCACGATACCTCAGCATGTCTCCTCCACCCTCCTCCAAAAGGTGGATTAAGCCCGAACCCAAGCGTTCGGGCTTTTTTTATTTCTCGCCCCGTCCTGCGCCAGTTCGACATCGTTTTCAAGCGGGTGCGGCTCGCCAGCTTAGCTTTTCAGCCCGGCAAGATCGGCTTGGGCGATGCGCAGCTTGTCCATCTTTTCGCGCAGCTTGTTTTGCTTATCGGCCAGCTTTGCCTGCGCACGCTTGGTCTTCTTCGCGTCGCCCCGGTTTTGCGCGTCGCGCAGCTTGTCCGTAGCTTCCGTGACTTCAGCCTGGGCCTTGCGAACGTCTTCCTGCTTTTGCTGCACATCGCGCTCGGCGCGCTCGGCGCGCTCGATCTGGCCCGCGTTGGTGCAGCTCGCCCGCACGTTCGCGAGCGCTCGCTCGAGGCCGGCCTGCTGGTTGACGTTGCCATGCTGCCTGGCGTACTGGATCTGCGTCTGGATCGCGTTGATGCGGGTCGAGCAGTCCTGCGTGCCGGCAAATGTAGCAGTGCTGATAAAAAGGAGAAGGAGGGCCGACGCGATTGCGTATTTTTTCATGACGATTTTCTTCACTCCGTGGGTTGTGTGCTTGCGTGAGTGGCTTGTGGAGCCAGGCGCGCAGGCTGGGTGAACGCTACGGCAGCCGCGCGCGCATGATCATTCCCTGAAATTCGGATCGTAGACGCGTAACTCTACCCCAAGCGGGTGCCGCATCCGTGAAAATAGGGGTGATATGCGTCAAGTAGATGGGAGAACGGGCCAGGAAGAGCGAGAAAAGCGTGCAAATCGCCGCGCGGTGGCAGTGTGTGTCCGCGCATGACGTCAAAAACTTGGCTCCGCTGAATTTTTTCCTTTATAATCGTGGGTTTCCCGCATCCATGCCCGCGGGAGAACGGGGCAACCCGACCAGGGAGAGCCTGCGCCAGCGCCAACGAGCGTCACCATACAAGCAGGACAAAAAACAGGGCACAGCATTTTTTTTGGATCGATCATGAAGACTTTTTCCGCCAAGGCACATGAAGTGCAGCGCGAATGGTACGTGATTGACGCGACGGATAAGGTTCTCGGCCGTGTCGCCAGCGAAGTGGCACGCCGTCTTCGCGGCAAGCACAAGCCTGAGTTCACCCCGCACGTCGACACTGGTGATTTCATCATCATCATCAACGCCGGCAAGCTGAAGGTCACGGGCAACAAGACCACCGACAAGAAGTACTACCGTCACTCGGGCTACCCGGGCGGTATCTACGAAACGACGTTCGGCAAGATGCAAGAGCGCTTCCCGGGCCGTGCGCTCGAGAAGGCCGTGAAGGGCATGCTGCCGAAGGGCCCGCTCGGTTACGCGATGATCAAGAAGCTGAAGGTCTACGCAGACGCAACGCATCCGCACTCGGCACAACAGCCGAAGGCGCTCGAGATCTAAGGGGAGCCCACATGATTGGTAACTGGAATTACGGTACGGGCCGCCGCAAGAGCGCAGTCGCTCGTGTCTTCATCAAGTCGGGCAAGGGCGACATCATCGTCAACGGTAAGCCCATCGCTGACTACTTCTCGCGCGAAACGTCGCTCATGATCGTTCGTCAACCGCTGGAGCTCACGAGCCACGGCACGACGTTCGACATCAAGGTGAACGTGAACGGCGGCGGCGAAACCGGCCAGGCCGGCGCAGTTCGCCACGGCATCACGCGCGCGCTGATCGACTACGACGCAACGCTCAAGCCGGCACTGTCGCAAGCTGGCTTCGTCACCCGCGACGCACGTGAAGTGGAACGTAAGAAGGTCGGTTTCCACAAGGCACGTCGCCGCAAGCAGTTCTCGAAGCGTTAATTTCAGATTGGCGCTTTGGATCGCGCCCATTCCTTTCGCGGAAATGGGTGCGATGCAACTGCAAAAGCCGTCCGCGCTCATGGCGCCGGGCGGCTTTTTCGTTTGGCCTCGGGTTTCGTGCTTTCATTGATTGGGCAACGATGCCCGAAATGCATTGCACATCCGCAAGAAAGTGCCGAGAAACCCTTGATTTCCTGGGCTTAAGCACGATCTGCGGAAGAGCCCTACAATAGCGGCTAGAAGCTTTTTTGGAGAGTTCGAATGAGCGCTGTCACCGAGACCCCCGTGACTGAAATGCCCGGTCCCTTCGTCTTTACCGACGCAGCGGCTGACAAGGTCAAGCAACTGATCGACGAGGAAGGCAATCCGGAGCTGAAGCTGCGTGTGTTCGTGCAAGGCGGCGGCTGCTCGGGCTTCCAGTACGGATTCACGTTCGACGAGACCGTCAACGAAGACGACACCGTGATGAACAAGAACGGCGTCCAGCTGCTGATCGATTCGATGAGCTATCAGTACCTCATCGGCGCCGAGATCGACTACAAGGACGATCTGAACGGCGCGCAGTTCGTCATCAAGAACCCGAACGCCACTACCACTTGCGGTTGCGGCTCGTCGTTCTCGGTTTGAGCGAATACGCCAGGCAGTAAAAAACGGGGCTTCAAGCCCCGTTTTTTATTTCCGCGTCCGCGGCTTGTTATCGCGCTATCGCGGATAAATCGCACCCAGCACGCGTTCGCCCGCCGCGCCCGTCACGGCCGGCAGGTTGCCCGGCTCGCGCGCGACACAGCGCATCGCGAGCCACGCGAAGGCGAGCGGCTCCACCTGCTGCGGCGGCACGCCCAGCGCCTCAGTCGTCGTGACCGGCACCCCGGCTACGCCGCCCGTCTCCAGCGCCTTTTGCAGCGCGCCCATCAATGCCTTGTTGCGGGCGCCGCCACCGCACACGTACACAGCGCGGCAGTCCCCCGCATGACGCTCGATCTCGCGCGCGACGCTCACCGCCGTGAGCGCGACGAGCGTGGCCTGCACGTCGGCCGGCGCGAGCGATTCGAAGCCCCTGAGCTTTTCGTCGAGCCACTGTGCGTTGAAGAGATCGCGCCCCGTGCTCTTGGGCGGCTGTGCTTCGAAGAACGGCTCGTCGAGCAGCACGTTCAGGAGCGGCTGATGTGGATTGCCGCTCGCCGCAAACTGGCCGTTCTCGTCGTAGGGCTTGCCCAGATGCCGCTCGGCCCACAGGTCGAGCAGGGCGTTGGCCGGGCCGCAGTCGAAGCCGCGGACCACTCCCGTTGCCGCAAGGATCGTGATGTTGCTGATGCCGCCGAGATTGCAGACGACGCGCGTTTCCTCGTGCGAGCCGAACAGCGTCGCGTGAAAAGCCGGCACGAGCGGCGCGCCCTGGCCGCCCGAGGCAACGTCGCGGCTGCGGAAGTCGGCGATCACGTCGATGTGCGCAAGCTCCGCGAGCAGCGCGGGATTCTGGATCTGCACCGTGAAGCCTTTCTCGGGCCGATGCCGGATGGTCTGGCCGTGGGCGCCAATGGCGCGCACCTCGTCGGCGGAAAGATTGCCGGCGCGCAGCAGTTCGTGGCAGCAGACGGCATAGCGCGCCGTGAGCGCATTGCCCGCGAGGGCCTCGCGCTCGATCTCGTTCTCGCCGGGCTGCTGGAGCGAAAAAAGCGCCTCGCGCAGGCCTTGCGCAAAGCCCACGAAGGCCTCGGCCAGCACCACGGGCCGCTTGCCGTGCTCGAAGCGCACGGCGATGCCGTCCACGCCGTCCATGCTGGTGCCGGACATCAGGCC
>JAITTX010000492.1 GCA_031286755.1 Paraburkholderia sp. | reverse complement strand
CGGCGCGCGATGCCCGGCGCCGGCGCTTCCTCGATCACCTTCTGGTGGCGGCGCTGCATCGAGCAGTCGCGCTCGCCGAGCCACACGGCGTTCTTGAACGAGTCCGCGAGAATCTGGATCTCGATGTGACGCGGATTCTCGAGGTACTTCTCCATGTACACCTGCGGGTTGCCGAACGCACGGCCGGCTTCCTCGCGGGTCATGTTGACCGCGTTCACGAGCGCCGCTTCCGTGTGCACCACGCGCATGCCGCGCCCGCCGCCGCCGCCCGCCGCCTTGATGATGACGGGGTAGCCGATCGTGCGCGCGATCTTGACGATTTCTTTCGGATCTTCGGGCAGCGCGCCTTCCGAGCCCGGCACGCACGGCACGCCGGTCTTGATCATGGTCTGCTTGGCCGTGACCTTGTCGCCCATCATGCGGATCGTTTCCGGGCGCGGGCCGATGAACGTGAAGCCCGATTGCTCGACGCGCTCGGCAAAGTCGGCGTTCTCGGAGAGGAAGCCGTAGCCGGGGTGAATCGCTTCGGCGTCGGTGACTTCGGCCGCGCTGATGAGCGCCGGCATGTTCAGGTAGCTCAGATTCGAAGGCGCTGGGCCGATGCAGACCGCCTCGTCGGCGAGCTTCACGTACTTGGCTTCCTTGTCGGCTTCCGAATAGACGACGACCGTCTTGACGCCAAGCTCGCGGCACGCGCGCTGGATGCGCAGCGCGATTTCGCCACGGTTGGCAATGAGGATTTTTTCAAACATGGTGGGTATTCGCCCTCGTGGCTCAGGCGATCACGAAGAGCGGCTGGCCGTATTCGACCGCCTGGCCGTTGTCGGCGAGGATTTCCTTGATGACGCCGGCTGCATCCGCTTCGATCTCGTTGAGCAGCTTCATCGCCTCGATGATGCACAGCGTCTGGCCTTCCTTGACCGTGTCACCCACTTGCACGAACGGATCGGCGCCCGGCGACGGTGCGCGGTAGAACGTGCCGACCATCGGCGAGGTCACGACATGGCCCTGCGGCACGGCCGGCGCGGCGGCGGGCGCCGCAGCTTCGCCGGCGTGGGCCGGCACGGCGGCGGGCGCGCCCATGACCGGCGCGGCGTACTGCGCTGCGCTCGGCTGCACGTAAACCGGCGGGGCGTTCTTGACGATGCGCACCTTGCCTTCGCCCTCGGTGACTTCGAGCTCCGAGATGCCCGATTCGGAGACGAGGTCGATCAGAGTCTTCAGCTTACGTAGATCCATGGTGCAGCCCCTTTGCTTTGCATGCGTGAGGTGCCGTGGCGCGCACGCCCCGGCACGGATTGGTGTTGTCTTGCAGAATGCGTCGGTCTCTCGCCGCCGAAGTCACGCGGCCGGGCCGGCCGCGAGCCGGTCAAGCGCGTATTCGAGCGCGTAGAGATAACCTTTCCAGCCGAGGCCGCAGATGACACCCTCGGCCTGATCGGAAAAATACGAGTGATGCCGGAAGGCTTCGCGGCGATGCACGTTCGAGAGATGCACCTCGACGAACGGAATGCCGACGCCGGCCAGCGCGTCCCGGATCGCCACGCTCGTGTGCGTGTACGCAGCCGGATTGATCAGGATGAAATCCGTTTGTTCGCTGCGGGCCGCCTGAATGCGGTCCACCAGCGCGCCTTCGTGGTTGCTCTGAAACGTTGCCAGCTCCACGCCCGCGTCAGCGGCACGGTCGGCGAGCGCCTGATCGATCTGTGGCAGCGTCACGCGCCCATAGACCTCGGGTTCCCGGGTGCCGAGAAGATTGAGGTTGGGGCCGTGCAGAACCAGCAGTCGCGTCATGGTGGCTTCTTTTTCCGTGGAATTGCGCGAACTTTAGCGCCGATTAGAGAAATTTGTCTAGTTTTCCATACGAAGGATGTGGCCCCGAGTCCGCGCTGCACAGCGCATCAGGGCCGATCTTCCGTCAACTTCACCAAATTTCGCAGCAAAAAGTGCTGTACGGCCGCTAAGCTCCGGTCAATTGTTCCACCGCATTTGAATCGCGTCAGAGCGTGTCAAGCGTGTGGCGCAGCTCATCCATCTTGATTTGGCCTAATTTTGTCGCACGTACCGTGCCGTTCGCGTCGATTACGACGGTGTAAGGCAGGCCACCCGCGGTGTTGCCGAACGCGCGCGCGACATCCGCGCCGCCGAATCCGGCAATGTAGATCGGATAGTCGACCGGCACTTTCTTGAGAAAGTTCTGGATGTTCGCGGCCGAGTCGACGCCGAGGCCGACGAACTGGATGCCTTTTTTCGCGTACTCGCGCTGCAGTGCGGAGAGTTCCGGCATCTCTTCGACGCAAGGTCCGCACCACGACGCCCAGAAGTTCACCACGATCGGGTGGCCTTTATAGGCCGAGAGCGATTGGGGTTTGCCATCGGGGGTGGTCACGGCGGCCGTCCAGAGCTGGCCGACCGCGTCCTGCTTGCCTGCTACCGAGGCGGCGTCGGCAACGCCGGAGTTGCCGCTGCTTGCATAATGTCCTGCCAGAATGCCGCCGCCGGCTGCCACCGCCGCCACTGCGACGCCGGCCAGAATCCGCTTCGTGTTCATTGCTGCGCTTGAGCTCTATAAGTGTCAGGTGGTGGAGGAGGTGGCGCCGCTTTCATTGATCAGCGCCTGGAGCGCCTGCGCATTCGCGCGCGGCAGACGCCCGCGCGCATCGGCGCGCACGGCGCCGCGCAGGTCGTCGGTATTGTAGAGCGCAATATGGATGCCCACTGGCTCCTCGTCGCGCGAGGGCTGCCACATGAAGCTGAACGTCTCCACATAGCCGCGCGCGGCAAAATGGCGTGTTTCCGAGACGTCATACTGCATGTTCGCATTCAGGAGCCAGATCGCGACGTCCTTTGCGTTGTCGCAGAAGATCTGCAGATGGATATCCGAGTGCTCGCCCGCGGTGCCGTTGAGCACCGCGCCGGTGAGAAACGGGTTGAACGGCTCTAGCCGCCGCATCCAATCGAGCGCGATCTCGCGCAGGCGCCTGAGCACCGCTGGCTGGCGCTCGCCCTGAAAGAGGGCCTGATACTCGCGGATCTCGTCTTCGATCTGATCGTTGTCGGGCAGCCAGGTGCCTTCGATGCGCGTGTCCCCCACCACCTGCCGCGCGGCCTTGCGTTTGGCGGTGGCGTAGTCGAGGCCGTCCTCGGCAATCATCCTTGCTGCCGCGATGGCGATTTCCTCGCGCACGCGCTGGGGATCGAAATGTGATCTGCGAACCATGCACTAATCATACTAGAGATCGCCTGACATCCTGTCCGGCCCTCGGCCCCGGGGATGCCGGGCAGATCCGCGCTGCATCGGCCATTGGTTGGCCGGTCATCGGCCCGCAGCGGCGAAAAAGCCGCAGGCCGTCGGGTACAATACCGTTCTTTGCTCCGGGGGCTAAGCGCCGCCGTTCTGCTTCACCCATCCCTAAAACCGCTCAACCCACTAACCCGTTCACGACGCCCGCGCGGCGCGACAGGCTTATGCACATCCATATCCTCGGCATCTGCGGCACGTTCATGGGCGGTCTCGCCGTGCTCGCGCGCAGCGCGGGTCACACGGTGACCGGCTGCGACGCAGGCGTGTATCCGCCGATGAGCACCCAGCTCGAAGCGCAGGGTATTCGCCTGATCGAGGGTTACGATGCGAGCCAGACCGAGCTCAATCCCGATCTCTATGTGATCGGCAACGTGGTCTCGCGCGGCAATCCGCTGATGGAGGAGATTCTCAATCGCGGCCTGCCGTACACGTCGGGGCCGCAGTGGCTCGGCGAGCACGTGCTGCGCGACAAGTGGGTGCTCGCGGTGGCGGGCACGCACGGCAAGACCACCACGAGCTCGATGCTCGCGTGGCTGCTCGAAGACGCGGGCCTGAACCCCGGCTTCCTGATCGGCGGCGTGCCGCTGAACTTCGGCATCTCGGCGCGTCTCACCGACTCGAGCTTCTTCGTGATCGAAGCCGACGAGTACGACACGGCGTTTTTCGACAAGCGCTCGAAATTCGTCCATTACCGCCCGCGCACGGCGGTGCTGAACAACCTCGAATTCGATCACGCCGACATCTTTCCCGATCTCGCCGCCATCGAGACACAGTTCCACCACCTCGTGCGCACCATTCCGGGCGTGGGCCGCGTCGTCTCGAACGGCCGCAGCGACGCGCTCGAACGCGTGCTCGCGCGCGGCGTGTGGAGCGACGTGGAGCGCTTCGGCGTGGATGGCGGTTGGCAGGCGCTGCCCGCCGAGGAGGGGGGGCTGCTCGACGAGCGCTTCGCGGTCTATCACAACAGCGAGCGCGTGGGCGTGGTCGACTGGCAGATCCAGGGCGAGCACAACCGCATGAACGCGCTCGCGGCCATCGCCGCCGCGCGCAGCGTGGGCGTGCCGCCCGCGCAGGCTGCTGCTTCGCTCACCACCTTCCGCAACGTCAAGCGCCGCATGGAAGTGCGCGGCAGCGTGGACGGCGTGACGGTCTACGACGACTTCGCGCACCATCCCACGGCGATCGAAACGACCATCGCCGGATTGCGCACGCGCGTGGGTAGCGACAATACGCGCATTCTCGCCGTGCTCGAGCCGCGCTCGAACACCATGAAGCTCGGCGTGATGAAGGCTCAATTGCCAGCCAGTCTCGCCGACGCAGACCTCGTGTTTGGCTATGGCGCACCGGGCGGCAAGGACGCGCTCGGCTGGGATCTCGCGGGCGCGCTCGCGCCGCTGGGCGAGAAGGCGCACGCGTATCACGATCTCGGCGAGCTCGTGAAGGCCGTGGTTGCAGCCGCTCGCCCCGGCGACCAGGTGCTCGTGATGAGCAATGGCGGGTTTGGCGGCGTGCATCAAAAGCTGCTCGATGCGCTTTCGGCGCGGAGCGCGGCGTGATCATCTATCTGCACGGGTTCCGCTCTTCGCCGCAGTCGTTCAAGGCGCGCTTGCTGGACGCGCGCCTCGAAGCGCTCGGGCGCGGCGGCGAGTGGCTGTGCCCGACGTTGCCGGTCTCGCCGGTCGAGACGGTGGCGCTCGTCGAGCGCGAGATCGCGGCGCGCGAGCAGGCCGGCGAGCGCATCACGCTGATCGGCAGTTCGCTGGGCGGCTTCTTCGCCACGCATCTGGCCGAAAAGCACGGCTGGCGCGCCGTGCTGCTCAATCCGGCCGTGGTGCCGGACCGCGATCTGTCGAAGTATCTGGGCGAGCAGCCGCTCTGGCACGGCGGCGGCAGTATCGTCGTGGAGCCGCGCCATCTTGAAGAGCTGCGCGCGCTGGCCGTTACAAAGGTGACTGAGCCGCAGCGCTACTATCTGATCGCCGCAACCGGCGACGAAGTGCTCGATTATCGCGAGATGCTTGCGCACTATCCGGGCGTGAAGACGCGCCTGATCGAAGGCAGCGACCACGGCATCAGCGAATTCGCCGATTACGTCGACGACGTGATCCGGTTCTGCGGAGCGCCCTACGGTGGCGCGCCCTCTGGCGACGCGCCTTGATGCGTCGCCCCGTTCGCGCTGCGTGCGCGAACGCCTATATGTATACAGCAGTACCGCTTGGGCGCACCGCGCCCGCGGTTCGAGCAAGTCTGAACGAGAGTGTTGAGTGAACGTCTTCTTTGAGGAATCGGGTAGTTTCAAGGCGGGCAGCGTGCTGTCGCGCCAGGGCGATGCGTTTCAGGTCGAGTTGCCGGGCGGGCGGCGCGCCAAGGTGCGCGCGAAAGACGTGCTGATCGAATTCGAGAAGCCCGCCGCCGGCGAGCTGCTGGAGCAGGCGGACGCTGCCGCACAGGAAATCGACCTCGATTTTCTGTGGGAATGCGCACCCGTCGAGGAATTCGCCTATACGGCGCTCGCCGCCGAGTATTTCGGCGAAACCTATGGGCCGGTCGAGCGCGCCGCGCTCGTGCTGCGTCTGCACGGCTCGCCCGTGTACTTCCGCCGCAAGGGCCGTGGCCAGTACCAGCGCGCGCCGGAAGATCAACTGAAGATGGCGCTCGCGTCGCTCGAACGCAAGCGTCAACAGGCGCTCGTGCAGGCGGGCTACGAAGACGAGCTCAAGGCTGGCAAGCTGCCCGAGGCGCTCAAGGACAAGGCGCTCGGCCTGCTCACGAGGCCCGACAAGAACTCGATCGAATACAAGGCGCTCGAAGCGGCCGCCGCTGCGCGCGGCATTTCGATGCCGCGCCTGATGCTCGAATGCGGGGGCATTGCCTCGCCGCGCGCGCTGCACGAGGCGCGCTTTCTCGCGGAATTCTTCCCGCATGGCACGGGCTTTCCGGGCGTGGAGGTGGGCGCGCTGCCCGAGGATCTGCCCGATGCGGCCGAGCATGTGCAGGCGTTCTCGATCGACGACGTCACCACGACCGAAATCGACGACGCGTTCTCGATCGAGCATCTCGCCGATGGCCGCGTGCGCATCGGCATCCACATCGCGGCGCCGGCGCTCGGCATCCAGCGCGGCGACACGGCCGACACGGTCGCGCGCGCGCGCCTCTCGACGGTGTACATGCCCGGCGACAAGATCACCATGTTGCCCGACGATTTCGTCGACGCCTTCACGCTGAAGGAAGGCGGCCTGCGCCCGGCGCTCTCGCTCTACTGCATCGTGAACCGCGAGACACAGGAGATCGTCGCCACGGAAACGCGTGCCGAGCGCGTCTACGTGAAGAACAATCTGCGCCACAACACGCTCGACGAAGTGGTCACCGAGGAAACGCTCGCCGCGGGCACGGGTGACTATCCGCACAAGGATGACATCGCCGTGCTGTGGCCGTTCGCGCAGGCGCTGTTCGAAAAGCGCCAGCAGGCGCGCGCGGGCTATGGCCTGCGCCGCGAAATGCAGCGCAACACCGACTACAACTTCTACGTGGAAGGCGAGCACGTCAGCATCACGCCGCGCCGCCGCGGCTCACCGCTCGACCTGATCGTCGCGGAGCTGGCAATTCTCGCCAATTCCACGTGGGGCGCGTTCCTGAACGATCACGGCGTGCCGGGCATCTATCGCACCCAGCGAGCGTTCGGCGCGCCCACCGGCCCCAAGCGCACGCGCATGCAGACCAACGCCGCGCCGCACGAGGGACTGGGCGTCGCGCAGTACGCGTGGAGCACCTCGCCGCTGCGCCGCTACGTCGACCTCGTGAATCAGTGGCAATTGCTCGCGTGCGTCGAGCATGGCGTGGCCGCCAAGCTGGTCGCGCCGTTCAAGCCCAAGGACGCCGATCTGTTCGCCGTCGTGCAGGGCTTCGACGAAACCTACACCTCCTACGCCGACCACCCGCGCCGCATGGAGTACTTCTGGTGTCTGCGCTGGCTCCAGCAGGAAATGCGTGGCGACGGTGGCCGTGAAGCGCGCCGCGAATTCCCGGCATCCGTCGTGAAGGACGATCTCGTGCGCTTCGAGGAAGTGCCGCTGCTCATGCACGTGCCCGCGCTTGGCGTGCACGCGCGCGGCACGCGCCTGATGATGGAGGTGATGTCGATCGACGAGCTGACGATTGAAGCCTCCGTGCGCATGCTGCGCGTGCTTGACGCGCCGGTCGTGACGAGCGGCGAGCAAGCCGAAGAAGAGACGGGCGAGGACGAAGAACTCATCGAAGCCGCCGACGATTCCGCCGAAAGCGAAGCGGAAGCGCTGGCCGAAGCGCCTGCTGATTCAACCGGCGCGGCCGAGGGCGGTGCCCAGGAAGGCGAGGAAGCGCAGCAATCCGCGCACTTGTCCGAAACACACGCCACGGAGCCGCGCGGATGAGCGCCGAACCCATCCAGCGCGACCGCTATGCCGTGGTCGGCAATCCGGTCGCTCACAGCAAGTCGCCGTACATTCACGCGCAGTTCGCCGCCGCGACTGGCGAGCCCGTCGAATATGACCGGCTGCTTGCGCCGCTCGATGGCTTCGTCGAGCACGTGCAGGCGTTTCGCGCGGCGGGCGGCCGCGGCCTGAACGTCACGGTGCCGTTCAAGCTGGAGGCGCACGCGCTGGCGAGCAGGCTGTCGCCGCGCGCTGCGGCGGCGGGCGCCGTGAACACGCTGCGCTTCGACGAAGACGGCATTTTCGGCGACAACACCGACGGTTTCGGCCTCGTTCGCGACATCGAGGTGAATCTGGGCGTTTCGCTCAAGGGCGCGCGTGTGCTGCTGCTCGGCGCGGGGGGCGCAGCGCGCGGCGTCGTGCTGCCGATGCTCGAGCGCCAGCCCGCCGCGATCACCATCGTGAATCGCACCGCGCAAAAGGCGCATGCACTCGTCGAGCAGTTCGAAGGCGCCGCGCGCGAATTCGCTTGCCTCATCAGCGGCGGTGGCCCGGACTCGGTCTACGACCCGGCCGCGCCAAAGCCCTACGACGTGATCGTCAACGCGACGGCCGGCAGCCTCGACGCCGCGCTGCCCGAGTGCGACACACGCGCGTTCGGCTCCGCAACGCTAGCCTACGACATGATGTACGGCGCCGAGCCCACCGTGTTCATGCGCCACGCCGAGTCGCTGGGTGCGCGCGCATCGGACGGGCTCGGAATGCTGGTCGAGCAGGCCGCCGAGTCGTTCTTCGTGTGGCGCGGCGTGCGTCCCGACGGCGCGCCGGTGCTGGCCGCGCTGCGCAGGCAGTTGGCGGCGCAGGTCTGACGCGCGCGGCCGCTGCCCGACGCCGGCACAGAACACCACCAACAGGGGAGCCGCGGCGCCATGCGTAGAGATGCCTCCGGGCCGAGAGCAACAGGGCTGGGCGATGCGCGGCGCAACGCACACGGCGATGGGCTGCTCGCCCACAGCGTCTCCGCAATGACCGCGAAGCGCCCGGGCGTGCTGCGCTGGCTCGTCTACGCGGCGCTGGTGTTCGGTGCCGCCTGGGTTGCGACGCAGTTCTTCTATTTCGCGCAGATCGCTGTCTGGAATTTCGCCGATCCGCAATCCACGGCCTTCATGCGCACCGACGAGGCACGCCTTTCCGCCGATCGTCCCGATCTCGACATCCAGCACCAGTGGGTGCCGTACGACCAGATCTCGCGCAACCTCAAGCGCGCGATCATTGCCTCCGAGGACGCCAACTTCGCCAGCAACAACGGCTACGAAACCGACGCCATCCTGCAGGCGTGGGAGCGCAACAGGAAGCGTGGCCACATCGTGCGCGGCGGATCGACGATCACGCAGCAACTCGCGCGCAATCTGTTTCTATCGCGAGAGAAAAGCTATATCCGCAAAGGCCAGGAGCTCATCATCACGTGGATGCTGGAGACGCTGCTCGACAAGGAGCGCATCTTCGAGATCTATCTGAACTCGGTGGAGTGGGGCAATGGCGTCTACGGCGCACAGGCCGCCGCGCGTTACTACTACCGCACGACGGCGGCGAAGCTCACGCCCTGGCAGTCGGCGCGGCTGGCGGTGATGCTGCCGAATCCGAAATACTTCGACGAGCACCGCAACTCGCCGTATCTGGCTCAACGCACCCGAGTCATCGCGCGGCGCATGGGCGCCGCAGAGCTTCCGCCGTCGTCGTCACAATAGCCGGGATCGCCTCGCCAGGCATCGGCGGAGATGCCCACCCAAATGAAAAATCTATGGTCAGCCTGACTTTTGCAAGCAAGGTGGTGTTGACGTAAATTGGACATGCGCAAATCTATCCGGGGTCGTGATGGGAACTCGTTCCCGCCCCATGATGAGAGCCGCGCCGGGCAAACCTCATAAACGCCGCAGCATCGAAGTGCTGTTTTCATTTTCAGGTTGCTTGCCCGGCCGTTGTGCCGTTTATGTCTTCACGTATCTCGCGTCGCAAAACCAGGAAGTGACTGGGTCAAAAGGTAACGGCGGCGCAGAGCGTCAGGCTGCTGCTACAGCCTGAGCACCTTGGTAGTGCGTTCCTTTGGCGAGGATGGCCCAGGCGATCCTCGCCAATTTATTGGCCAACGCGCACGCCACCACGTTGGAATGCCGTCGCATCAGCAGGCCGCGAACCCAGGTGCCCAGGCGATCGGTGCGTCGCTCGATTTGCTGCATGACAGTGCGTGCGCACTGCACCAGCAGTCGCCTCAAATTCTTGTCGCCGCGCTTGCTGATCCCCAGTAGCGTTGGTTTGCCGCCGGTACTGTATTGACGCGGGACCAGCCCGATGGACGCCGCGAACTGACGTGCGCAAGCGAACTGCCGGGCATCGCCCAATTCGGTCGCCAGCACGCTGGCTGTGATCGGACCGATGCCCGGAATCTCCAGCAGCCGCTGGCTGCGTTCATCGTCCCGGAGTTGCCGCATCAGTTCACCCTCGATTTCTCCGATTTGTTCATCGAGGTACTTGAAATGCACCTGCAGATGCTCAAGCAGCGCGATCAGCCGTGGCGGCAGATCATGCGCGACCAGCACGGCCGCTAGCCGGCGAATGACAGCCATCCCCGTGGGCAGACTCACCCCAAACTCCAGCAGAAAGGCATGAATCTGGTTCACCGTGCCGGTACGCTCGCGCACCCGTGCTTCGCGCACCCGGTGCAGCGCCGAGATCGTCTGCTGTACCTCGTTGTGCGGGCTGACGAACCGCATGCTCGGGCGCGATGCCGCCTCGCAGATGGCCTGTGCATCGGCGAAATCATTCTTGTTGCCCTGCAGGAATGGTTTGACGAACTGCGGGGAGATCAGCCTGGCCTGGTGACCCAGCGTCTCGATGCGTCGGGCGATCCAGTGGGCACCGGCACAGGCTTCCATGGCCACCGTACAGCTCGGCACGCTGGCAAGCAGTGTGAACATCTGGCTGCGCGTGAGCTTCTTGCGCAACACCATGTGGCCTGATGCCGATTGCGCGTGCAGGTGGAAGCAATGCTTGCCAAGATCGATTCCGATCAACGAGATGGTATCCATGACGATCTCCCGAAAAGGAAACAGCCCGATCAGCGTAAGCCGATCGGGCTGTTTCGGTCAGGCTGACCATCTCATTAGCGCCGGACGAGCCGGCGCTTTTTCGCGTCAACTTCTCTCTATTAACGCCTATTGGCGCGCAAGCCGCGCGTTGTCCGGCATCGGCATGTTGAAGTTGGTGCGGAACGGATTGATGTCGAGACCGCCGCGCCGCGTGTAGCGCGCGTACACCGCGAGCCGGTCCGGTTTGCACTCGCGCAGGATGTCCATGAAGATGCGCTCGACGCATTGCTCATGAAAGCCGGTGTGATTGCGGTACGAAATGATGTAGCGCAGCAGGCCCGCCTGATCGATCTGCGGCCCGACGTAATGAATCTGCACGCTGCCCCAGTCGGGCTGGCCCGTCACGGGGCAGTTCGACTTCAGCAGATTGGAAATCAGCGTTTCCTCCACGGGCGACTCGTCCTGGGCGGCTTTGAGCAGCGTCGGGTCCGGGTGGTAGATCTCGGTGTCCAGATCGAGCCGGTCGAGCGAAAGGCCGTCGAACTCCTCGAACGGAATCTTGCCGAACGCGCCCGGCTGGTCGAGCCGCACCGAAACCGGTGCGCCGCAGGCCGCCGAGACATCGCGCTTGATGGTGTCGCGCACCACCTCGGCAGATTCGAACGGCGTTTGCGCGAACGAACCCAGATAGAGCTTGAACGACTTCGATTCGACGATGTTGGGCGAATCGGCGGGAATGAAGAACGTTGCGATGGCGATCTGCGGCTTGCCGCGCGCGTTGAGCCACGAAAGCTCGTAGGCGTTCCAGATATCGGTGCCGAAGAAGGGTAGTTGCGCGCCGATGCCGATCGTTTCGCGCGCACCCGCGCGCGGGATCGGAAACAGCAGCGTGGCGTCGTACTGCTCGGTGTACCGGGCGGCCTTGCCGAGTGGAGATTGTTCGGGAGTCATGATGCGCTGGTTTCGGTTGATGCGTCTTTCGGTGCGTCGTTCGACGCTTCGCTCGTTGTGCTCGCGCGCGCCGTGCGGTTTGCGTCCAGAGGATCCGCGGGGCTCGTGGGGTTGGCCACGCCGCTTGCCACATGGCCGGTCGCCGTGACCGAGCGGGCCGATTCGCAGTGGCGGATCTGGTCGTCGAAGAAAAAATCGGGCTCGAACTCGCGCAGGAACGGGCCTTTGTCGAGTCCGCCGAGAAACATCGCTTCGTCGATTTCGATGTTCCAGGCCATCAGCGTGCGGATCGCGCGCTCATGCGCGGGTGCCGAGCGCGCCGTCACGAGCGCGGTGCGAATGCGCATGGCGGTGTTGGCATCCGCGAGCTTCTGCAGTCGGTTGAGCGCTTCGAGCAGCGGCTTGAGCGGACCTTGCGCAAGCGGCAACTCGCGGTTGTCGCGCTCGTGGCTCACGAACGCGCTCAAGCCCTCGCGCTGGAAGATTTGCTCGGCTTCGTCGGAAAACAGCACCGCATCGCCGTCGAACGCGATGCGGATCTCGTGCGCGTTGCGTTCCGACATTGTCGCCGATTCCGGGAACACGCGTGCGGCGGGGAAGCCGGCGTCGAGCGCGCCGCGCACGTCGTCTGAATTCGCCGAAAGAAATAGCGATGCGTTGAGCGGCCGGAGGTAGCGCCACGGCTCGCGCCCGCGCGTGAACACGCCGCGCTGAACGTCGAGCTTGTGCTCGCGGCACGAGTTGAACGTGCGCAGCCCGCTGATGGGATCGCTGCGCGAGAGGATCACCACTTCCACGTGATGCGCGTGGCTGTTTCCGGATGAATTGAGCGCGAGCAGCTTCTGGATCAGCGCGAACGCGACGCCGGGTTGCGCGGGCACGTTCAGGCGTTCGCGCTGCAGCGCTTCGTAATCGCGCAGATCGCCGGTCTCGAAGACGCGGTTCTCTTCTTCGAAGTCGAAGAGCGCGCGCGACGAGATGGCGACGACGAGCTTGTCGGAGAGCGAAACGGCCATGATCGTCGTGCTTTATGCGAGGAACAACCGGTAAGCCGGATTCTGCGTCTCTTCCCAATGCGGATAGCCGAGCGTGGCGAGAAAGCGGCGGAACGCCGCGTCCTCGGCCGCCGGCACCTGGATGCCCACCAGAATCGAGCTGTAATCCGCGCCCTGGTTGCG
>JAITTX010000417.1 GCA_031286755.1 Paraburkholderia sp. | reverse complement strand
GAAATCGACATGATGTTCGAGCAGGGCAAGAACGCCGGCAAGTGGCTCGAGATCTCGGGCTCGGGCCAGGTGCATCCGACCGTGATCCGCAACATGGGCCTCGACCCGGAGCGCTACATCGGTTTTGCGTTCGGCAGCGGCCTCGAACGCCTCACGATGCTGCGTTATGGCGTGCAGGATCTGCGTCTGTTCTTCGAAGGCGACCTGCGCTTCTTGCGCCAGTTCGCTTAAGCCCGAAGCCACGCACGGCATCCGCGGTTCGCGAAGCGCACGCAGCACTTCAAAGCAGTGCGCGAGAAAACGCTACGCGACGGTCTCAATCTGTCTGGAACGTAAAACGAAATGCTATTCCCCGAATCCTGGCTGAGAAGCTTTGTCGACCCGAAGCTCACGACCGATGAACTGGCCCATGCGCTCACCATGGCCGGCCTCGAAGTCGAGGGGCTGCGCCCGGCCGCGCCGCCCACTTCGAAGATCGTCGTGGGCCGCGTGCTCGAAGTCGTCAAGCACCCGGACGCGGACAAGCTCAACGTCACGCAGGTCGACGCCGGCACCGGCGCGACGCTGCAGATCGTCTGCGGAGCACCCAACGTGGCGCCCGGCATCAAGGTGCCGGTGGCGCTCGTGGGCGCGGAACTGCCGCCCGCGGAAGAGGGCGGCAAGCCCTTCGCGATCAAGCTCTCGAAGCTGCGCGGCGTGGAAAGCCAGGGCATGCTGTGCTCGGCGCGCGAACTGAAGCTCTCGGAAGACCACAGCGGTCTCATGATCCTGCCGGAAGACACGCCGGTCGGCCAGGACATTCGCGAGGCGTTGAACCTCGACGACACCGTTTTCGAAATCAAGCTCACGCCGAACAAGGCCGACTGCCTCTCGGTGTACGGCGTCGCGCGCGAAACCGCCGCGATTACCGGCGCGCTGCTGCAGGCGCCCGCGTTCCCGAAGGTCGAAGTCAAGCTCGACGGAGCCAACGCCCGGCTGCCCGTGAAGATCTCGGCGCCGGACCTGTGCGGCCGCTTCTCGGGCCGCGTGATCCGCGGCGTGAACGCGCACGCGAAGACGCCCGCCTGGATGGTCGAACGCCTCGAGCGCTCGGGCCAGCGCAGCATCTCGGCGCTCGTCGACATCTCGAACTACGTGATGCTCGAACTGGGCCGCCCGTCCCACGTGTTCGATCTCGACAAGATCCACGGCTCGATGGATGTGCGCTGGGGCAGGAAGGGCGAACAACTCAAGCTGCTCAACGGCAACACCGTCGAAGTCGATGAAACCGTGGGCGTGATCGCCGACGAGCGCGAGATCGAAAGCCTCGCGGGCATCATGGGCGGCGACAGCACGGCTGTTTCGCTCGACACGAAGAACATCTATCTCGAAGCCGCGTTCTGGTGGCCGGACAGCATTCGTGGCCGCTCGCGCCGCTACAACTTCTCGACCGATGCGGGTCACCGCTTCGAGCGCGGCGTGGACTGGTCCACGACCGTCGAGCACCTCGAGCGCATCACGCAACTGATCCTCGATATCTGCGGCGGCTCGGCCGGTCCGGTCGACGATCAAACCGTGAATGTGCCCACGCGCGAGCCGGTGAAGATGCGTGTCGCGCGTGCGAACCGCATCATCGGTGTGAAGATCGATGCGGACGCCATCGCCCAGATCTTTACGCGTCTCGGTCTCACGTTCACGCAGGATGGCGACACTTTCAGCGTGACGCCGCCGCCGTACCGCTTCGACATCGAGATCGAAGAAGACCTGATCGAAGAAGTCGCGCGCATCTACGGCTTCGAGAAAATCCCCGCGAACCCGCCCGTCGCGCGCAGCGAAATGCGTGCAACGAACGAGACGCGCCGCTCGATTCACGCGATTCGTCACGCGCTGGCCGCGCGCGATTACGCCGAGACGATCAACTTCAGCTTCGTCGACGCCGAATGGGAACAGGATTTCGCGGGCAACACGAATCCCGTGAAGCTGCTGAACCCGATCGCGAGCCAGCTCTCGGTCATGCGCACGACGCTCTTCGGCAGCCTCATCAACGTGCTGCGCCACAACCTCAACCGCCGCGCGGACCGCGTGCGCGTGTTCGAGGCGGGCCGCGTGTTCCTGAACGATCCGTCGATCAAGGCCGGCGAGATGGCAGTGGAGGGGTTCGCGCAACCGAAGATGATCGGAGCGCTCGCCTACGGTCCCGCGCTCGAAGAGCAGTGGGGCGCGCAAACGCGTGGCGTCGACTTTTTCGACGTGAAGGGCGATCTCGAAGCCCTGTTTGCGCCGCTGGGTGCGGCAAAAGCGCCGCGTTTCGTGAAGGCGGAACATCCGGCGCTGCATCCGGGTCGTAGCGCGCGCATCGAAGTGGATGGCCGCGCTGTGGGCTGGATTGGCGAGCTGCATCCGCGCTGGATGCAGAAGTATGACCTGCCTCATGCGCCGATGCTCTTCGAAGTGGAAGCTGACGCGCTGATGGCGCGTGAGTTGCCCGCTCCGTCGGAAGTCTCGAAATTTCCGCCGGTTCGACGCGACATTGCACTTGTTGTCGATCAGAAGATCGAGGTGCAGGCGTTGCTCGACGAGTTCCAGACGGGCATGCAGGACGAGCCCTGCAAGATTGTCCAGAGGGTTGCGTTGTTCGATGAATTTCGTGCAAAATCAAATACTTCCGGACTTGGCGCGGACGAGAAAAGCCTTGCCTTCCGGGTGACCCTGCAAGATACTGGCGGAACCCTTCAGGACGAGACGGTCGATGCGGCCATCAAGTCCCTGGTGGATCGCCTGGCTCGAGTGTTTGGCGCCCGGTTGCGCGGATAAGCTCCACGGCTCATCTCGTACCGACATCGGCTTCCGGTTTGCGAGGTTGCAAGTCATCCCGGCAACCGGAAGCGCGCCATTTCATAGATAGATGAACGAAATGAACTCGAGTGATTTCGAAGCCCTTCTTGCGGCACAGCGTAGCGCCATGATTCGCGACATTCCTGCCTCGTCGGCAAGCGCCACGAACGATACGCCCACGCTGACCAAAGCCGAGCTCGCGGAACTGCTGTTCGACAACGTCGGACTCAACAAGCGCGAGGCCAAGGACATGGTCGAAGCGTTCTTCGAAGTGATTCGCGACGCGCTCGAAAGCGGCGACAGCGTGAAGCTCTCGGGCTTCGGCAATTTCCAGCTGCGCGACAAGCCGCAACGGCCGGGCCGCAATCCGAAGACCGGGGAGGCAATCCCCATTGCTGCGCGGCGCGTGGTGACATTCCATGCGAGCCAGAAGCTCAAGGCCCTGGTCGAGAGCGGCGCCGAGGCAAGCTTTACGCGCTGATCCGTCGATCAAGGCATCATGCGCGGGGGGACCCGCGCACGCTCGCACGGGTGACGGATAGTGCAGCGGGCGTGACTGGAAACAACTGACCAGGCGGCGACGCCACATTGCACAACCACCACGACGGACGGCAACCCGGCGATGACATCGACAATCGAAAAGGTCGTCTTGCCCCCCATCCCCGCCAAGCGCTACTTCACGATCGGCGAAGTGAGCGAGTTGTGCGGCGTGAAGCCCCATGTGCTGCGGTATTGGGAGCAGGAGTTCACGCAGTTGAAGCCGGTCAAGCGGCGCGGCAACCGCCGCTACTATCAGCATCATGAAGTCCTGCTGATCCGGCGCATTCGCGAACTGCTCTACGAGCAGGGCTTCACGATCAATGGCGCGCGCAACCGGCTCGATTCGTCTGGCGCGGTGGTGGAGGAGGCGGTGCCGGGCGAGACGGGTGAGGTGGGCGTCGTGCAGGGCAATATGGCGACGGTTGATGTTGATCAGTTGCGCAAGGAGTTGCTGCACGTGATCGATCTGTTGGGGCACTGAAGCGCCTTCAACAATCTTTGTGATGAATTGCGATTCCGGTGGTTCTAATTAGAGAAAGGGTCTGTTATACTTTCTAGCTCTCGGGGCGTAGCGCAGCCTGGTAGCGTACCTGCATGGGGTGCAGGTGGTCGGAGGTTCAAATCCTCTCGCCCCGACCAGAAGTCGAAAAGGTCTTACGGTGAAAGCCGTAAGACCTTTTTATTTTGCATCAGCACAATCGGAAGTCGCTGTCGCTGCCAAGTCTCGCGCGGATTGTGTTAAGTCCTTCAATTCAAAGGCTTGGGCTCTACAAGCCGCGAATGAGTGCGCAAGAATCGGTGTTAATTTTTCTCACATATCGATGAGAATCATTCGCTATGAGGGTTGCGCCGCGCACATTACGATGAGCGCTTGACTGCCGGTGTTGCGCCTTCCGTTGCGCGCATCACCGATGCGCGGTTTTTCCTGGTTTTCTCTCCACGCCTTGTGGCTTCGCGATACGGGCACCGGACGCCAACAGGCCAAACAGCCAGCGCCACTTCCATGAATCCGATCGAACTTGCACAGCTTGTTTTTCTCGCCGCCCTGTGGGGCGGGTCGTTTCTGTTCATCCGCATCGGCGTGACCGATCTGGGCGTGGCGCCGCTGATGGCGTTGCGTGTGGGCATCGGCGCGCTATTCCTGCTGGTCGTGCTGTTCTCGCGGCGCTCGCCTCGCGAGGCGTTCGGCGCTTTGCGTAAGCACGCGTGGCCGCTCCTCGTGGTCGGTATCCTTAATTCGGCCGCGCCGTTCTGCCTTTTCGCATGGGCCGAGTTGACGCTCTCCGCAGGGGTGACTTCGGTGATCAATGCGACCACGCCGTTGTTCGGCGCGGTGGTCGCGTATCTGTGGCTCAAGGACCGGCTGAGCGGCCTGCGCATCGCCGGCCTGGTGATCGGCTTCGCGGGTGTGCTCGCGCTGGTCTGGGATCAGATCGCCACGCGTGCTGGTGATGGTGCGAGCACCTCGGCCACTGCGCTCGCCGCTGGGGCGGCGCTCTGCGCGGCGGCGCTTTACGGCGTTGCGGCGAGCTTCACGAAACGGCATCTGACCGGCGTCGATCCGCTCACCGTGGCGGCCGGCACCATGACGGCCGCCACCGTCGTGCTGGCGCCATTCGCGTTCGCCACCTGGCCGCATGCCGCCGTTTCCCCGCATGCGTGGGGTGCCGCGCTGTGCCTGGGCATTGCGTGCACGGGCGTCGCGTATCTGCTGTTCTTCCGCCTGATTGCCGCGATTGGCCCCGCGCGCACGATCACCGTGACGTTCGTGATTCCGGTGTTCGGCATCCTCTGGGGCGCGCTGTTTCTTGACGAGCATGTGTCGGCGGGCATGATCGAGGCTTGCGCCGCGATTCTCGTTGGCACGTCGCTCGCGACTGGCTTCATCAAGCGGCTGCCGGGTTTGGGTGCGCGCGAGCGAGGCGCCGGCGCCAAGCAGCAATAAGCGCTTCACAGGGCACATCACGGCACTGCAATTGGATCGTTGTGCGCGCATTCGATGTGTGCACAACGATTTGGCATCGCGCAACGCGACGTCTCGCTCAATGGGTCGCTCCATGCTCACCGGGCCTCGCGTCACAGCGGTGCTTTGGTACTCCCTCTCCTCATTTTCGATGCCTTACGATGCGTCACGACCGGCGCGTTCATCCGTTTGGCCGAAAAAATAAATGCCAATAAGTTCGATTTAGAGCGGCTGCTCCGGTAAAAGCGATAAAACCCATGCTTTGGTCTGAAGTAAAACCTGCCGGGTAATGCGCTATCCATTTTGGATGCAGGCGTTACGTAGTGTGCTGAAAGCATCGAGTCAGGCCTCAATGAGTGCGCAGGCACTGCAATGAGCAGCTTCGCGAGTTCGCGATTACACTTGGCTGCACGGTGCGCGGTACATTTGCAAACGGTCGATTTCCGTGCGCCGGTTCTGGGAAATGCGATGTCGTTCGGCAAGGTTTTCGTGGTGCTCTTCTGTGCACGATGTGATGCGGCAGATGTCCGCTGCAAAGGGAAGCAGAGTGTTCAAAAAATCGCGTCGTGAAGTGTCGTTCGTTTCCGGGGATATTCATGACAGAAAGAAGATCGGGCTGGCAGGTCCGGATGGCGCGCGGCGCATGCGTGACTCTTCTGGCCTTTGGAGCAGCAGGGGCGCATGCAGACCAGTTCGGCATTCAGTTCGGGCCCGGTGTCGCGCCCTATGGTGTGAAGAAACTCGACCTCGGTCTGGTCTGGGATCCGGGGCTTCAGTGGTGGCATTTCGCGGGCTTTCACTTCACGGTGGTGGGCGAGGCACATGTCGCGTATTGGGATCTCACGGAAAACGGCGCCTCGCATCCGAACATCTGGGAATACGGCGTGACGCCGGTGTTTCGCATCATCAAGGACAGTGGATGGATCAGGCCGTTCTTCGAGGCGGGCGTGGGCGTGCGATTGCTTTCGCACGTGCAGCTCACGGGTGACCGCACCTTGTCGAGCGCATTCCAGTTCGCGGACATGGTGGGCGTTGGCGCGCAATTCGGCGAGCACCAGAATTATCAGGCGGGCTTTCGCTTCCAGCACATATCCAACGCCGACATCAAGACGCCGAACCCTGGTCTGAACTTCAGCCAGATCTACCTGCAGTACAACTTCTGAGTCGTGTTTGTCCTCAGCGGACGGGTGGGGGGCATGATCGTGCCCACCCGTCGCACCGTTTCAGCCTGCCTTCACAACCCGTTACACTGTCGATTCATGATGCGGTGCATCACACGCACCGCATGACCGGTTTTTCCATCGGCGCTGCACTGGCGTCGCAGACCAGAGAATGAGGAGCAGGTATGGCAATCGAGACGGTTGGGATCGTGGGGGCGGGCACGATGGGCAACGGCATCGCTCAGGCAGTGGCGGTGGCGGGTCTGAAGGCGGTGATGATCGACGTGACGGATGCGGCGCTCGCGAAAGGCGTGGCGACGCTCACGCACAGCCTCGAGCGGCTCGTTTCGAAGGGCAAGCTCGACGCGGCCGCGCGCGATGCGGCGCTCACGCGCATCGAGACCAGCACCGACTACCAGCGTCTTGGCGCCGCCGATCTCGTGATCGAGGCGGCCACGGAGAATGCCGAACTCAAGACGCGCATCCTCAAGCAGATCGAGGCCGCCGCGCGTCCCGACGCGATCATCGCTTCGAACACCTCGTCCATTTCGATCACGGCGCTCGCGACCACGCTTGCCGATCCCGCCCGCTTCATCGGCATGCACTTCTTCAACCCGGTGCCGATGATGCCGCTCGTCGAGGTCATTCGTGGCCTGCAGACTCGCCCGGCCGTGGCCGACGCCGTGCGCGAGCTCGCGCAGCGCCTCGAGAAGACGCCCATCGCGGTCAAGAACTCGCCGGGCTTCGTGGTCAACCGGATTCTCGTGCCGATGATCAACGAGGCGTTCTTCGTGCTTGCCGAAGGCGTTGCGAGCGCCGAGGAAATCGACGCCGGCATGAAGCTCGGCGCGAATCATCCGATCGGGCCGCTCGCGCTTGCGGACCTGATCGGCCTCGACGTGTGTCTTTCCGTGATGGACGTGTTTCTGAAGGACTTCGGCGACTCGAAGTATCGTGCCTGCCCGCTCCTGCGCGAGATGGTGGCGGCGGGGC
>JAITTX010000349.1 GCA_031286755.1 Paraburkholderia sp. | reverse complement strand
GACCTCAAGGGCAAGAAGCTCGGCGTGGGCCTCGGCACGAACTACATGGACATGGCCAAGTCGGTGCCGGGCATCGACGTGAAGACGTATCCGGGCGCGCCCGAGTATCTGCGCGACCTTGCGGCGGGCCGCCTCGACGCCGCACTCAACGACCGCCTGATGCTCGCCTACCTGCTGAAGAACTCGCAACTGCCGCTGCGCACGGGCGCGCTCGTGGGCACCGGCAATCCTTCGGCCATCCCGTTCAAGAAGGGTAATCCGAAGTTCGCCAAGGCCATCGACGACGCCATGACGCAACTCGAAGCCGACGGCACCTTCGCGAAGATCTCGGACAAGTGGTTCGGCATCGACGTGAGCAAGCCGATCGCGAAGTGATGATCGGGCTCACGCAGATCGCCTCAGTGCATTTCGCGCTCGCGCACGGCGCGCAGCGCACAAGGGCTGCCACGTGACATGAGTGGTGTGGGGCGGCATCGCAGGATGCCGCCCCTTGTTTTTACGGCTCGCCTCGCGAGCGCTTCACATCCGCGTCCCCCATGCCCATTTCCACGCTCATCATCCAGTCGCTGCCGGTGCTCGCACAGGGCGCGGTGCTAACGGTCAAGTTCGCGGTCTTGTCGATGATCTTCGGGCTCATCGGCGGCGCCGTGCTCGCGCTCATGGGCATCAGCTCGAACCGCGCGCTCGTGTTCATCGCGCGCGTGTACGTGAGCCTCATGCGCGGCACCCCGCTGCTCGTGCAGATCTTCGTGATTTACTACGGATTGCCGAGCATCGGCGTTTCGCTCGACCCCACGCCCGCCGGCGTGATCGCGCTCTCCGCGAACGTGGCGGCGTATCTCTCCGAGAGCATGCGCGGCGCGATTCTCGGCATTCATGGCGGTCAATGGCTCGCCGCGTATAGCCTCGGCCTCTCGCGCCGCCAGACGCTGCGCTACGTGATCGCGCCGCAGGCGCTGCGCATTGCGGTGCCGAGCCTCTCGAACAGTCTCATCAGCCTCATCAAGGACACCTCGCTCGTCTCGGTCATCACCGTGACCGAGCTGCTGCGCAGCGCCCAGGAAATCATCGCCTCCACGTATCAGCCGCTGCCGCTCTATCTCGCGGCCGCCGCCGTCTACTGGGTGCTCTGCCAGGTGCTCGAGTGGATCCAGCACTGGTACGAAAAGCGCCTCGCACTGCCTTCGCGGCATTGAACGGCATCAAGCCGTAACGCGGCCCCAGGCGTATTGCGCGGGGCCGCGCCTCATCTCCCCTTCACTCACAGTCGAAGCGCAAGCTGAGCGTCGCGCGCGCGGCATCGGCCATCGCGATCATGCGCCGCGAGGTTTCGTGCGGCATGACCGGGCTCTCCAGCGCGCCGGCGCGCAGCAATTCGCAGAAGTGCGCGGTCTCGTAGTTCAGGCCGCCGCCTTCGAAGGGCTCGTCGAGTTCCACCGTGCGTCCGTCGACATAGCGGATCGTCGCGCGCACCGGGTTCCACCAGTTCGCATGGATCGTCACGTTGCCGAGCGGGCCCGCCAGCAGCGCGTCGCCGAAGCCGTGCAGGTCGAGCCCGCAAAAGAGTTGCGCGATGCCGTTTTCGTGCTGGCAATTGAGGCTTGCGAACGTGTCGACACCCGTCGCGCCGAGGCGCCCGAAGGTCTGCACGTCGCGCGGTGCGCCCAGCCAGTCGACGGCCAGAAACATTTCATACACGCCGATGTCGAGCAGCGCTCCGCCCGCGTGCTCGAACGAGAACGACGGATGATCGGCGGGGACGTTGGCGACCGAGCAGCCCGCGCGCACAAGGCCCACGGGACCGATGGGATCGGCTTGCAGATGCGCGCGCAACGCGCGATAGAGCGGATAGAACGGCGGTTTCATCGCCTCCATGAAGAGGCGTTGCGCACGCCGCGCGGCGTCGAGCACGCGCTCGAGCTGCGCGGCGTTCACGGTCGCGGGCTTTTCGCAAAGCACGTGCAGGCCGGCATCCAGCGCCGCGACGGCATAGTGCGCGTGGCTGTCCTGCAGCGTGGCGATGTAGACGGCGTCGATGCCGCTCGCGAGCAGCGCCTCGAAACTCGCGCATGCGCCAGCGCCGAACTCTTGCGCGAGCGCCTCGGCCGGCGCCGCGCGGCGCGACCATACCGCGCTCACGCGCGCGCCTTGCACGTGCCCCACGCCCTGCGCGAAGCGCCGCGCGATGCGGCCCGCGCCCACGATGCCCCAGCGCACGGTTTCTGGATGAGTCCCGCTGCGGGTGGTTTCGCTGTTCTTCCCGCTGTTCTTCTCTGTGTCGCCCATGTGTTGCCTCATATCGCCGATCGCCACGCGACTGCCGCACGTTTGTGCGCGCTTGTTGCGTGATCCTGCCTGCCGCGCGCGTGGCGCGACGAGGCAAAGACTCGCACGATACTGGCTTGCGCCCGCGCAGGCAACCCGGCAAGCACGACAATGCGCGCCCGCGATCAGGCATCAGACGAAGGCAGACGCCTTTGGCAAACTCACAAGCAGCGGCCTTAGCGCGGCTCGACGGCCTCGGGCGCGAGCGCGCCGTGAAGCTCGTCGGCGGTGAGCTCGATCATGGCGATCGCGGCCGCGCGCGCGTCCTCGGGCGCGCGCCGCTCGATCGCGTCGACCACGCCGCCGTGCGCGTTGACGACATTGGTCCAGCCGTTCTCGCGCTGGCTCAGGATGGGACTGACGAGCGAAAGCGCGCCGCGGATGATCGCGGCCATCTGCTGATAGAACTGATTGCCGCTCGCCGCGAGAATGCGCGTGTGCAGCAGCGTGTCGGCGGCCTCGCAGCCAACCTCGCCTGGACTCGTCTGGCGCAGCGCCTCGAAGGCTTCGCGAATGGCGGCGAGATCCGCCGCGCTCGCGCGCTGCGCCGCCAGCGCGCAGGCGGCGGGCTCGATCAGCGCGCGGAACTCGATCACGTCACGCAGGAAATTCTTGTCCGGCTTCGCGCGAAAACGCCAGCTCACCACGTCTTCGTCGATCATGCGCCAGTCGCGCATGGGCCGGATGCGCGTGCCGATCTTGGGCCGCACGTCGAGCATGTGACGCGCCAGCAGCATGGACAGCGCTTCGCGCATGACCGTGCGGCTCACGTCGAACTCTTTGGATAAAACATCCTGCGGCGGCAGGATCGCGCCGTAACGTTCCTCGACGATGCCCGAAATCAGGCCATCCATGACCTTGCTCACGAGCGAGCGTTCCTTGTTCCCCAGTTCCATGACCCCTCCCCCCGATGCGGCGTAAGCGCGCCTGTTTGACGGTTGCAGCGTGGGCCCTCGTGCTTCGTCGAACTTGGTCATACGTTGCCATGCGAATCGCATAATCCGCCAGCCAGGATATCTCCTGACACAATCCCCGCGCGACAGATGCCCAGCCCGTACGAGCCTTTCCCCGATTTTTCCCCGCTGCTTCCGGCTTTTCCCCTTTTGCCCGGCTTTCCCGCCAGGCTCTCCGGTTTCCCGAATCTTGTGATTAGCGGTTTCTCGTTATCGATTCGTAAGCGATATGTATGGATTTATCCGCTTGCGTTCTTTGCCATGCGAGCGTGTCCTCAGCGCGGCGTGGCGGCGCCGTCGCGTTCTCCCGCGCGTCCGTACTGGTCGTCGAAGCGCACGATGTCGTCTTCGCCGAGATATCCGCCCGACTGCACCTCGATGATCTCGAGCGGCGTCTTGCCCGGATTTTCGAGCCGGTGCTTCACGCCGAGCGGAATGTAGGTGGACTCGTTCTCGGAGATCAGGAACACCTCGTCGCCGCGCGTCACGCGCGCCGTGCCGCGCACGACCACCCAGTGCTCGGCGCGATGATGATGCATCTGCAACGAGAGCCGGCCGCCCGGCTTCACGACGATGCGCTTGACCTGGAAGCGCTCTCCGCGGTCGACCGAGTCGTAGCAGCCCCACGGCCGCTCGACACGGCGATGATTCCGCGCCTCCTCGCCGTGCTGCGCCCTGAGCCTGCCGACGATCGCCTTGACGTTCTGCACGCGGTCCTTGGCCGCGACGAGCACGGCATCGGCGGTCTCCACCACCACCACGTTGTGCACGCCCACGCAGGCGACGAGCCGGCCATCCGAATGCGCGAAGCTCTCGCTCGAGTCTTCGAACAGCACGCGCCCGCGCGCGACGTTGCCGCTCGCGTCCTTGTCGGACACCTGCCAGACCGCGTCCCACGCGCCGACGTCCGACCAGCCCGCGACGAGCGGCACGACCACGCCCGCGAGACGCGCGTCGGCGCCGATCGACTCCATCACCGCGTAGTCGATCGAATCGGACGGACACGCGGCGAGCGCGGCGGCGTCGAGATGGACCGCGCCGTCCGCGTCGACGCTCGCCCGCTCGAAAGCCAGCGCGCACTGCGCGGCGATGGCGGGCCGGCAGCGCGCAATGGCCGCGAGCCACACCGAGGCTCGCACCACGAAAATGCCGCTGTTCCACCAGTAGTCGCCCGAAGCGACGTAGCGCGCGGCGACATCGGCATCGGGTTTTTCGACGAAGCGCTCGATGGTGCGCGCGCCGCTCGCGCCGAGCGTCGTGCCGGCGCCGATGTAGCCATAGCCCGTCTCCGCCCGCTGCGGCGGCACGCCGAGCGTGACGATCGCGCCGCGCGCCGCATGAGTGACCGCATCTTCCAGCGCGGCGGCGAACGCGGCCCGGTCGGCAATCAGATGATCGGCGGGCATGGCGACCAGAATCGGGTCGCTGTCGTTTTGCGGCGTTGCTTTTACCGCTGCTGTTATCACCGCTTTCGCCGCCGCTTTGGCCTCCTCTTCCGCTGCGGTTTGCGTGGTTGCCTGCGCCGCGCAGGCGGCGAGCGCGGCCACCGTGAGCGCCGGTGCGGTATTGCGCGCGACCGGCTCGAACACGATGCGCGCCGCCATGCCGCAGCGGCCGAGCCGGTCGGCCGTCATGTGGCGCAGCTCCTCGCTGCTCACGACGAGCGGCGCGGCCTTGCACACCGACGCGCCATCGCGCGCGTACACGCCATCGAGGCGGCGCACGGTGGCCTCGAGCAACGACTCGCCGTCGAGCAGATCGATCAGTTGTTTGGGGCAGTGTTCGCGCGAAAGCGGCCACAGCCGCGTTCCCGAACCGCCGGCCAGCACCACGGGCTGGACGACGAGCGCGACTTCGGGTTCATTGGCCGCGGCAATCAAGCCGGCCGGCGTGACGACCTGGTTCATGCAGAGAGCTCCCCGTTCGAATGTCTGGTCCCGGACGGACGCGGCGAGCCGTGTTGCCTCGTGCGCCCCCTGAGGATTCGGACTCCATTGGAGCAAAGCGCGGCAGGCGATTCTGTTCGCATACCCACACTGATCGCGCGCTGCCGCAGCGGCGGCTCGCGGGCTCGCAAAGAAACCTTTGCTCACGCCCGTGCCACGCTTACCAGACCGTTGCGCTGGCAACGCCTGACCGTCCGGACGGTCGAGTCCCGCGTAGCGCGACGCGCCGTCACGCGCATGTTTCAGAAGCGAACATTCCCGCGCGGCTCACCTGCGGTGCAACACAACTGAATCAAATTCGAACGCTTGCGCAGGCATCGCGCCCGTATGGCCGCAGACGCCGCGCGCGCATGTTTCAGCATGGAGTCATTTTTGGACACGCGCCCTGGAGCACCGAATAACTCAATCGATTCAATCACTTGCCAAGTTACATCTAGTTACAAAAAGCTCCAGGGGCGGCCGGACTCGCCCCAGGCGTCGTACATATTTGAAACAAAAACGGCGGATTGCTCCGGCGCGCTCGCACCGTCACGCCCGCAAAGCCACGCCCACGCGCGCTTCGCGGCGTGCTGGCACACACCCTGCTTAGTGGGAAGCGCCACACAAGCGTGACGCATACAACCGATATAGCGAACGCACTCGGGACTATGGGGCCGGCACGACGAACCAATAGCCGCTACGGGAAGCGGCATACAAAAAACGGTTCGGCGGCCGGAATGACAAGACAGGAGGCGGTGAAAGCCGCTTCGCACGAGGACCAATCATGTTGACCCTTCAATCGGATCTGCACGGCAACCATTTGCTCGGCGCATTGCCGTCGCACGAGTGGCAAGCACTCGCACCGCATCTCGAACTCGTCCATCTGCGCACCGAACAACTGCTCTGCGACTCCGGCCAGCGCATTCACCACGTTTATTTTCCGACCACGGCAATCATCTCCATGCTCTCGACGATGGAAGACGGCAGCTCCGTGGAGATCGCCGCAGTGGGCCGCGAAGGCATGACCGGCGTGCCCGTTCTCACGGGCGGCGAAACCATGCCCAGCCGCGTGCAGGTGCAGTGCACGGGCTTCGCGTATCGCATGAGCGCGCAAAGCCTCAGGCAGCAGTTCGCGCGCTCGGACTTCCTGCGCCGCCTGATGCTGCTCTACATGCACGCGCTGCTCACGCAAGTGGCGCAAACCGCTGCCTGCAACCGCCATCACTCGCTCAGCAAGCAACTGTGCCGCTGGCTCCTGATCGAAGTGGATCGCGTGGCGTCGAACGAACTGACGGTCACGCAGCAGCTCATCGCCGACATGCTTGGCGTGCGCCGCGAGGGCATCACCGAAGCGGCCGGCAAGCTGCACGACGAAGGCCTGATCCACCACAGCCGCGGCCGCATCCGCGTGCTCGACCGCAAGGGGCTCGAAGCCCGCGCCTGCGAGTGCTACGGCCTCGTGCGCCGCGAGTTCGACCGCCTGCTGCCGCGCCTGCACCAGGCGGAAACGGTGGAGTGAGCCGGCGTGTGGCGATTTGATCAGGATGCCTGATCGATATTCGCGCGCGAAGGAAAGGAGCATTTGATTCCTTTCCCCCCGAATGGGCCCGGCCATGCGCCGGGCGAGCAATCCGCAGGGCGTGCAATCAAAAGCGAGCGGCGACGCATCCACCGCATGACGGTGTTCGCGCCGCCGCTCGCGTGCGCTATCAGGCCTTGCGGTAGTCGATGCGCTCGACGCCCGCTTCACCGCCGAGCAGGCACAGGTCCGCGCCGCGCGCCGCGAACAGGCCCACGGTCACGACGCCGGGCCATGCGTTGACGTGCGCCTCGAGCGTGCGCGGGTCGCTGATGCGCAGGCCCTTCACGTCGAGAATCTCGTTGCCGTTGTCGGTGACGTAGGGCGAGCCGTCCTTCTGCACGCGCAGCACCGGCACGCCGCCGAGCGCCGTGACGCGGCGGCCGATGGCCGTGCGCGCCATCGGCACGACCTCGATGGGCAGCGGGAACTGGCCGAGCACGTCCACGCGCTTGCTCGCGTCGGCGATGCACACGAACGCCTCCGACACCGAGGCCACGATCTTCTCGCGCGTGAGCGCCCCGCCGCCGCCCTTGATCATCGCGCCCGATGCGTCGATCTCGTCGGCGCCGTCCACGTAGACGGGCAGCGATTCGATCTCGTTGAGGTCGAAGATCTTGAAGCCGTGCGCTTCCAGGCGCGCCGTGGTGGCGACCGAGCTCGACACGGCGCCGCGGTAGCGGCTCTTGCTGGCAGCCAGCGCGTCGATGAAGCAGTTCGCGGTGGAGCCGGTGCCGACGCCGATCACGGCGCCTTCCGGCACGTGCGCGTTGACATAGTCGGCGGCGGCCTGGCCGACCAGTTTCTTGAGTTCGTCTTGAGTCATGATGGGGAACTGCCCGAGGAGGGAAAAACGCGGAAAACGCATAGTTTACCGGAGTTGCGGGCCGCCGCTGCCGCGACTGGGCCCGTTACGGGCCAATGCGCAGCCCATGCACACCGGTCGCGATGCCTCACGCGCCGGCGCGCCGCGTTCAAGGCGCCGTTTCGCTCGCGCCAGGCGGCGTGAGCGCAGTCCGGTCGACGTATTTGTCGAGCAGCGCCTGCGCGATCGCATCGGTTTCGGCGTCGGGCGTGCCCGAGTAGTCGCGCGGCCGGAAATGCATCTGAAAGGCCGCGAACACGCGCCGCGTGCGCTCGTCGAGCACACCGTCGGTCGCGACCTCATAGCCGTAGCGCGCGAGCTTCGTTTGCAGGCCGAGCACGTCGGCAGGCGCGCCGGGTGCCCGGCCCGCGAGATCGGCCTTGACGGTCGCGTCGTCGGGCCAGGCGCCCACGCCCGCCTCGTAAAGCTGCTGCCACGGAAACAGCGGCCCCGGATCGATCTTGCGCTGGGGAGCGATATCGCTATGGCCCACCACGCGCGTGGGCGGAATGCCGTAACGCGTGACGATGTCCTTCGAGAGCGCGATGATCGCCGCGACCTGATCGGGTGGCCAGGGCGCCCACTCACGCCCCTGCGGGGTGTCGCGCGGCCCCGAGTTGACGTTTTCGATGCCGATCGAGGCCGCATTGAGCTCGGTCGTGCCCTGCCACTCGCTCACGCCCGCGTGCCAGGCGCGTTGCGCCTCGGGCACGAGTTGCAGCACGACGGGCTTGCCGTCGCGCAGCGGCGGGTGCTCTGGAACGAGGTAATGGGCGCTCACGTTCTCCTGCGTCAACTCCTCGAGCGCGGTGGGCTCGTCGCCTTGCGTGTAGTGCAGCACGAGAAAGCGGATGCGCGAGTCGGCGCTGCGCGCGTGATATTGCGTGTCGGCGATATAGCCGCCCCGGTCGATCATCGTGGCGGGCGCGCAGGCGGCGAGCGCCAGCGCCGCGAGCGCTGCCGCGCCGAATGCGTTGAGCGCGCCGGATGTGCAGAATGCGCGTCCTGAGCCGGTTGCGCCGGAGCGGCCGGGCGCGGGCAGCGGCACGCGCGCCTGCGTCATCCGCATGGCCGCGCGGCTCGCCTTGCGCAGGAACGACATGCGAATGACGCGTCAGCGAGCGGCCGTGCGTTGACGCACCGCTTCAAAGAGACACACGCCCGAAGCCACCGAAACGTTCAGGCTCTCGACCGTGCCCGCCATCGGAATCTGCATGACCTCGTCGCAGGTTTCGCGCGTGAGACGGCGCATGCCCTCGCCTTCGGCGCCCATCACGAGCGCGACGGGACCGTCGAGCTTCGTCTGATACAGGCTCGCGCTCGCCTCGCCGGCTGTGCCGACCACCCACACGCCCGCGTCCTTCAACTCGCGCAGTGCGCGCGCGAGGTTCGTGACCGTGATGTACGGGACCGTGTCGGCCGCGCCGCTCGCCACCTTCGCGGCCGTGGCATTCAGGCCCACGGCGCGGTCGCGCGGCGCGATCACGGCGTGGGCGCCGGCCGCATCGGCCACGCGCAGGCAAGCGCCGAGGTTATGCGGATCGGTCACGCCGTCGAGCACGAGCAAAAGCGGCGAGCCGGAGATGCCGTCGAGCAGCTCCGCCAGGTTCTGCGCGAGCGGCAGATCGTGCACGCGCGCGACCACGCCCTGGTGGCGCTCGGTGCGCGCGAGACCCCACACGCGCGTCTCGTCCGCGGCGATGATGCGCACGCCCGCGTCCTTCGCGGCGTGCAGGAAATCCTGCATGCGGCGGTCGCGCCGCGTCGTGTCGTAATAGACATCCTCGACCGTGGACGCGTC